>CAIMWH010000001.1 GCA_903845065.1 uncultured Rhodospirillales bacterium
AGTCCAGATATGACCCCTTTGCCCGGTCCAGTACGCTACCGCACCGCCGCATGGCGCCGGGGCCGAACGCGGTGGTGGACGATCATCTGAGGGTGCATGGCATCGAGGGGCTGCGGGTGGCGGATGCGTCGATCTTCCCCACCATGCCGTCGGGCAACACCAACGCGCCGTCCATCCTGGTGGGCGAGAAGGCGGCGGATTTGTTGAAGGCGGCGTAGCGCTGCGGGCAATCTTTAGCCGGCGTTCATAGCTGCGTGCGCTGATGGGGCATTGCCTCATCAGCGGAGCGTCCCATGCTATCCAGGCTGTCGTCCGAAGTATTGCTGAAATCGGTGCTGTCCGCGGTGGCGGTGCTGGCGGTGGGGATGCTGTCCCTGCGGGCATGGGACGCGGCGGTGCTGCTGGGCGGCACCGAGCGTGCGCTGCGGGTGGTGGAGGCGTCCGGGCCGGTGTTCACCGCGATGATCAACCAGCGCACGGATCGCAGCACCACGGCGCGCACCTGGGCCGGCGCCGAGCCGATCAACGCGCAGAACCGGGCGTTCCTGTCCAAGTTGCGCGAGGCGGAGATGCCGGCGCTGCGCCAGGCGGTGCTGCTGCTGGAGGGTATCGGGTTTGCCGACAAGGATCGGCTGCTGCCCGCGTTACAGCGCTCGGAAGCCACGTTGCATCGGTTGCAGGTGGAATACTGGGATGGGGTGGTCAAACCCAAGCCGGAGCGGCGGGCTGGCCTCGGCGAGGACTACACCACGTCCGGCATGGCGATGCAGGCGACGCTGGAGGGCATCGCGGCCAATCTGATCGCCAGCGTGAAGGGCGCGGATGCCCGGATCGATCAGGCGTTCCAGGTGAAGCAACTGGCCTGGGCGGTCCGCAATCTGGGTGGTGAGGCGTCGCTGCTGGTGTCGCAGGGCCTGGCCGCCGGCAAGCTGTTGCCCGATGCGCGGTTGCGCCATGCCCGGCTCAGCGGGGGGGCGCAGGCGAGTTGGGATGCTGTCGAGGATATCATCGGCGGGACGGTGGTCTCGCCCGGGCTTGCCGCGGCCATCAGCGTGGCGCGGCGGGATTTCTTTGCTGCCGACTACACGGCGATGCGTGAACGGGTGATCGACGCGCTGATCGAGGGGGCCCGGCCGGAGATGCTGGCCGATGACTGGTCGCCCTACGCGGTGCCGAAGCTGGGCGCGATGCTGGGCGTGGCCGAAGCCGCGCTGGCGGCGGCGCGTGAGCGGGCGGAAGCGGCGCATCAGGCGGCGCGGATCAGCTTGATCGCGTATTCCGTGCTGCTGGTGCTGGCGCTGACGGTGTCCATCGCCGGGCTGCTGGCGGTTTCGAGCCGGGTGATACGGCCGTTGCGGCAGTTGCGGGACGGCATGACGCGGCTTGCCGCCGGTGATCTGGCCGCCGAGGTGAATGTGGGGGCGCGGCGGGACGAGATCGGGGTGCTCGCGGCGGCCTTCACCAGCTTTCGCAACAGCCTGGCCGAGAAGGCACAGTCCGACGCGGCGCAGCGCGTGACCCAGGCGCGAATTTCCGAACGCCAAACCGTGGTCGAGCGGCAGATCGCCGCGTTCGAGGGCCAGGTGGGGGCGGCGCTTGGCGCGCTGGGCGAGGCGTCGCGCACGATGAACAGTGCTTCGGGCGAAATGGCGGAGATGACGCGGGCGAGCGGGGTGCAGATCCAGGCGGCGTCCAGCGCGGCGGATGATGCCTCGTCCAATGTGTCGGGTATCGCGGCGGCGACGGAGGAATTGAGTGCGTCCATCGCCGAGATTACCCGCCAGGTGTCCCATGCGGCGCAAATCACGGCGCGGGCGGTGGATGAGACGCGGCAGACCGACGATACGGTGCGCGGGCTCGTGGAATCCGCCGCGCGGATCGGCGAGGTGGTGAAGCTGATCAGCGATATCGCCGGGCAGACCAATCTGCTGGCGCTCAACGCCACCATCGAGGCGGCGCGGGCCGGGGATGCCGGCAAGGGATTCGCGGTGGTGGCGTCCGAGGTGAAATCGCTGGCGACGCAGACGGCGCGAGCCACCGAGGAAATCGCCAGCCAGATCGCCGCGGTGCGCAATGTGACGGAAGCGGCGGTAACGGCGATCAAGCAGATCGGCACCACCATCGACGAGGTCAGCTCGGTTGCCACCGCCATTGCCGCCGGGGTGGAGGAGCAGGGCGCCTCGACCCAGGAAATCGCCCGCAACACCCAGGAGGCGGCGCGGCGTACGCGCGATGTAACGCAGACCATTAGTTATGTTCGCGAAGGGGCGGCAACATCTGAGGCCAGCACGGATGCGGTGCGCAACGCCGCGCTCGCGGTGGGGAGCGGGGCGGAGCAGTTGCGCAGCCAAGTGGCCCAGTTCCTCGACGGCATCCGGGCGGCTTGACGCATGGCAGCTTGACCGGACGGGCGCGGTTGGGCACGTGAAGGGGATGAGCACAAACCCCTTCTTCGCGCCCTGGACCACCCCGTTCGCCGTGCCGCCGTTCGACATCATCCGGCCCGAGCATTTTGGGCCGGCGCTGGAGCGGGGCATGGCCGAGCATCTGGCGGATATCGCGGCGGTGACCGCCAATCCGGCACCGCCTGATTTCGCCAACACCATCGAGGCGATCGAGCGCAGTGGCGCGCTGTTCGACCGGGTGGCCAGCGTATTCGGCAATCTGGTGTCGAGCCTGGGCACCGATGAGTTGCAGGCCATCGAGATGGAGTTCGCGCCGCGCTTTGCCCAGCACGGCTCGCGTATTTCGCTCGATCCGGCGTTGTTCGCCCGTATCGACGCGCTGTACGACAAGCGGCACACGCTGGGCCTCGCGCCCGATGCGCTGCGGCTGCTGGAGCGCCATCACCTCGGGCTGGTCCGCGCCGGCGCCAAGCTGGGCGAGGCCGAGAAGCTGCTGATGGCGGCGAATTCGGAGCGGCTGGCCACGCTGCATGCCCAGTTTGGCCAGAACGTGCTGCATGACGAGAAGGAGTGGCACCTGGCGCTGGGCGCCGATGACCTGGATGGATTGCCCGATTTCGTGGTGCAGGGCGCGCGGCAAGCGGCGGAGGAGCGCGGGTTCGAGGGCTATGCCATCACCCTGGCGCGCTCGTCGATCGAGCCGTTCCTGACGTTTTCGCGCCGGCGGGATTTGCGCAAGACCGCCTATGCCGCCTGGGTGGCGCGCGGCGAGCATGACGGGCCGCATGACAACCGGGTGCTGATCCCCGAAATCCTGGCGTTGCGCGCCGAACGCGCCCGTTTGCTCGGCTATGACAGCTACGCGGCGTTCCGGCTGGCCGATACCATGGCGGCGTCCGAGGCCAATGTGGCGCGGCTCACCGATGAGGTGTGGGGCGCGGCTAAGCATCGCGCCGCCGCCGAGCGGGATCGGTTGATGGAGGTTGCCCGCGCCGACGGGATCAATGACCGGATCGAAAAGTGGGACTGGCTGCACTATGCCGAGCGGGTGCGCATCGCCGCGTTCGATATCGATGAGGCGGCGCTGAAGCCCTACTTCGTGCTGGAGAACATCCAGCAGGCGGCGTTTGATACCGCGAGCCGGCTGTTCGGGCTGCGCTTCATCGCGCGGCCGGATATCCCCGCCTACCATCCCGATATGCGGGCCTGGGAAGTGCAGGATGCCGATGGCCATGTCGGCGTGTTCCTGGCCGACAACTACGCGCGTGGCGGCAAGCGTTCGGGCGCCTGGATGAGCAGTTATCGGGACCAGAGCACGCTGGATGGGCCGGTTTCGCCCATCATCGTCAACAACAACAACTTCGCCCGCGGCACGCCGACGCTGCTGAGCTTCGATGATGCCGAGACGTTGTTCCACGAATTCGGCCACGCGCTGCATGGCATGCTGAGCCGGGTGCGCTACCCGTCGCAGTCCGGCACGTCGGTGCGGCGGGACTTTGTGGAGTTTCCCTCGCAGATCTACGAACATTGGCTGGCGGTGCCGGAAACCCTGCGCCGCTATGCCCTGCATCACGAAACCGGCGAGCCGCTGCCGGAGGCGTTGATGCAACGGCTGTTGTCGGCGCGGAATTTCAATCAGGGGTTCGCCACGGTGGAGTACACCGCCTCGGCCATTCTCGACATGGCGCTGCATGCGCATCCCGATCCGGCCAATTTCGATGTCGCGGCGTTCGAGCGCGAGACCCTGGCGCGCATCGGCATGCCGGACGAGATCGGGGCGCGGCATCGCCCGCCGCATTTCCAGCATTTGTTCGCCGGCTCCGGCTATGCGGCCGGCTACTACTCGTATTTGTGGGCCGAAGTGCTTGATGCGGACGGGTTCGGCTGCTTCGAGGCGGCCGGCGACCCGTTCGATCCGGCGGTGGCGGCGCGGCTGCGGCGTATTTTGCAGGCCGGCGACACCGAGGACCCGATGAGCCTTTATGTTGCGTTTCGCGGCAGCGAGCCCAATACGGAAGCATTGCTGCGCCATCGCGGACTGGTCGCGCTGGCCGGCGCACAGGAGTGATTTGAATGAGCGATACCGAAGCCGTGCGCGACTGCAACGGCACCATTCTGGCTGACGGTGACTCGGTGCAGGTGATCAAGGATCTCAAGGTGAAGGGCACCTCGGCCACGCTGAAGCGCGGTACCCTGATCAAGAATATCCGGCTGACCGCCGATGAGGGGTTGATCGAGTGCAATGCCGACAAGATCAAGGGCCTGGTGCTGAAGACCGAGTTCCTCAAGAAGGTCTGATGCGCCGCCTTGCGCGCACAACATCGCTGTTGCGCGTTGATTGAATAATGGTCAACCTCCCGTCTGAGCTGAACCCGCCGGGAAGCAATCCCGGCGGTTGAATCAGGAGGCGAGGTAAACAATGGCGTCCAGGAAACCTGGTCAATCCGACCATCCCGTCGTGCACAGCGCCTTCGCGCAGATGCGTTCGGGCAAGCTTGACCGCCGCGAGTTCATTCGCACCGCGGCGCTGCTCGGAACCTCCGCCACGGCGGCCTATGCGATGGCGGGGCTGAAATCTCCGGCCAATGCTGCCGGCATGCCGTTCTCGCCCGATGATCCCAAGGCCAAGATGGGCGGCATCCTCAAGATCGCCATGGCGGTGCAGAAGATGGAGGACCCGGCGACGTATTCCTGGGTCCAGATGTCCAACCAGAGCCGCCACACGCTGGAATACCTGGCGATGACCGGGCCGGACAACGTGACGCGCCCGATGCTGGCCGAAAGCTGGACCGCCTCGCCCGACCTCAAGACCTGGACCTTCGTGCTGCGCAAGGGCGTGATGTGGCACACCGGCGAGGAGTTCACCACCGAACACGTGGCCTGGAACTTCAACCGCTGGCTCGATCCCAAGACCGCGTCCTCCAACGTTGGCCTGTCCGTCTGCTCGGCGCTGGTGGAGGAAACCGGCGAGAAGGATGCCAAGGGCAAGGCGATCAAGCGGGTGGCGAAGAATGCCATCGAGATCGTTGACCGCTACACCATCCGGCTGAACCTCAACAAGCCGGTGCTGTCGGCACCCGAGGACCTCTACAACTACCCCGCCGCGATGGCGCATCCTGGATTCAAGGCGCCGATTTCCGACAACATGGTGGGCACCGGGCCGTTCCAGTTGGTCACGATGAAGGTCGGTGACCGCTGCATCCTGCGCAAGGTCAAGACCATGGCGGACGGCAAGCCGTTCACCTATTGGGGCGGGCCGGTCTATCTCGACGAAATCCACTACTACAACTTCGACGCCGATAATCAGCTCAACGGCTTCGCCTCCGGCGACGTGGATGGCGTGTATGACTTCAATGTCGAGCAGATGGACCTCGCCAAGTCCCTCCCAGGGGTGATCCACATCGCCCGCACCGCGCAGACCATCTGCTGCCGCATGCGCTGCGACACCAAGCCGTTCGACGACAAGCGGGTGCGCCAGGCCATCGTGATGTCGGTGGACAACAGCAAGGTGAAGAGCCTCGTCTATACCACCGGCGGCGATGTCGGCGAAAACCACCATGTGGCGCCGGTGCACCCCGACTACTTCGCCCTGCCGCCGCTGAAGCGGGATATCGAGGGGGCGAAGAAACTGCTCAAGGAGGCGGGCTTCCCCAATGGCATCGAGGTGACCATCGACGTTGGCAACACCGACGGACCCTGGCACCAGACCGCCTGCGAGGCGATGCGCGACCAGATGAAGGACGCCGGCATCACGTTGAAGCTGAACGTCATCCCCGGCGCGAAATACTGGGAAATCTGGGACAAGACCACCTTCGGCTGCACCGCCTGGACCCATCGCCCGCTCGGCACCATGGTGATGTCGCTCGGCTATCGCACCGGGGTGCCGTGGAACGAGAGCCACTACTCCAACCCGGCGTTCGACAAGGCGCTCGACGCGGCGGAAGCCACGCTCGATGTGGCCGCGCGCAAGGAGAAGCTCGGTGTGGCGGAGAAGATCCTGCAGGATGACGCGGTGATGATCCTGCCGCTGTTCCGCCCGATCTACACCATCGTTGCCAAGGCGGTGAACGGCTACGTGGGCCATCCCACCCAGTACCACCAGTTCAACAAGGTGTGGAAAGGCTGACGATGTTGGATCGGCGCGCCTGGGCCGTGGCGCCCGGGCGCGCCGGTGCCCGTTGGCCTGAAGGCGAGAATGGATCGGCATGCTGAAACTCATCGCCAGCCGGCTGTTGCAGATGCTGCTGATCATGGTGGTGGTGTCACTGCTGCTGTTCCTGATTTTCGACAGCGACAAATTCAAGAAGCAGATCGCGGTGGCCGAACTCGGCGGCTTCGCGGTCTCGGCGCTGTCGGAGCAGGACTATGAGGCCTGGCTGGAGAAGAAGGGCCTCAACGTGGCGTTCTATGAGCGCTATGCGAAGTGGGCGAGCGGGGTGGCGCATGGCAACCTCGGGCGTTCGTTCGAGAAAAACGAGCCGGTGTTGAGCCTGGTGGCGGAGCGGCTGACCAATACCGGCATCCTGGCGTTCTGGGTTTTCGCCCTCATGATCCCGCTGTCGCTGGGGCTGGGGATTGTGGCCGGGATGAAGGAGGGCTCGAAGCGCGACCGGGTGGTGTCCTTCGTGGCGGTATTCACCACCTCGCTGCCCGAGATCGCCACCGCCATCATCGTGACAGTGGTGTTCGCGCTCGGGCTGCGCTGGGTGCCGGCCAATTCCTCCATGGTGAACGGGTGGGACTGGCGGCAACTGGTGCTGCCGGTGATGACGCTGGTGCTGTACGATTTCGGCTACGTCGCGCGGATGACGCGGGCCTCGATGGCGGAGGTGATGACCTCGCAATACATCCGCACCGCGGTGCTGAAGGGGCTGCCGTATCGCCGGGTGATCATGCGCCATGCGTTGCGCAACGCGTTGATCGCGCCGTTTACCATTATCGTGTTGCAGTTGAACTGGCTGCTATCGGGCGTGGTGGTGGTGGAGGTGTTCTTCCAGTACGCCGGGTTCGGCAAGCTGCTGCTGGACGCGGCGTTGTTCGGCGATGTGTATGTAATCCAGGCCGCCACCCTGGTTGCGGTATGTGTCGCGGTGGTGTCGCAGATCATCTCGGACGTGGGCTACACGCTGCTCAATCCGCGCATCCGGTTCGGTTGAGGATGGCCGGTTTCCTCGCGCCGTTCCGCCAGCCGCGCCGCATTGTCGGGGTGATGCTGCTGATGTGGGTGCCGCTGACCCTGTATGTGATGTTCGGCGACGGGCTAGGCGGCGCGCGGTTCTATGTGCTGATGCCGGCCATTCCGGCCACGTTGCTGCTGTATGTGCTGGCGATCACCTCCTGGCGCGAATCCCCGGTGGCGCTGATCGGTGCCACGCTGGTGTTCTTCTGGCTGCTGGTGGCGGTGCTGGTGCCGTACCTGCCGCTGGTCGATCCGAACAAGCCAATGGCGCCGTTCGCGGTGATCGGCGCGGTACGCAATGACCATCTGTTCGTGCTGGGCGCCGACTTCAAAGGGCGCGACATGCTGGCGCGTACCCTGTGGGGCTGCCAGCGGGTGCTGGTGTGGGGCGTCAGCGCCACCATGGTGGCCTATGTGGTGGGCTGCCTGCTCGGGCTGATCGCCGGCTATTTGTCGGGCTGGTGGGACCAGGGGATCTCGTTTGTTTCCAACGTGCTGCTGTCGTTCCCGGTGATGGTGCTGTTCATCCTGATCCTGAACTACCTCGGCCCCTCCGGCTTCAATATCGTCATCGCGGTCACGTTCGCCTCGGCGCCCGCCATCATGCGGATCGTGCGCGGCATCACGCTGGATATGAAAAGCCGAGACTACATCTATGCTGCGCAGACCCGTGGCGAGCATCCGCTGCGCATTATGGTGTTCGAACTGCTGCCGAACGCGCGCGGGCCGATCATCGTGGATGCCTGCTTGCGCCTGGGCTACACCACGGTGGCGATCACCACGCTCACCTTCCTCGGCCTCGGGCTGCAACCGCCCGATCCGGATTGGGGGCTGATGATCAAGGAGAGCGCCAAGGTCGCGATGCTGTTCAAGTTCTCCTACATGCTGCTGGCGCCGGCGCTGTGCGTTTCGAGCCTGGTGCTTGGCTTCAACCTGATGGCCGACGGCTTGCGTGAAATGAGCCTGAGGGACTGACCCGCATGGAAATCCCGGTTCTGGAGTGCCGCAATCTCTCGATCAGCTACTACACGCGGCAGGGCGAAGTGCCGGCGGTGGTGGATTTCAACCTGCGGCTGATGCCCGGCGAGGCGCACGGCATCGTGGGCGAAAGCGGTTGCGGCAAATCCACCGTGGCGCTCGCCATCATGAACTACATGGGGCGCAACGGCGCCATCGTCGGCGGCGAGATCCTGTTCGAGGGCCGGGACATGCGGACGATGTCGGCGGAGGAACTGCGGCAGATCCGCGGCGCCAAGATCGCCATGGTGTACCAGGAGCCGATGGCCTCGCTCAATCCGTCGATGAAGATCGCCGAGCAACTGGCCGAGGTGCCGATGTACCACGAGGGCATCGGTGAGGCGGAGGCATTGCGCCGGGCGGAAAAGATGCTGGTGCAGGTGCGGCTGCCCGATCCGCAGCGCATCATGAACTCCTATCCGCACCAGATCTCGGGCGGCCAGCAGCAGCGCGTGGTGATCGCGATGGCGCTGCTGTCCAACCCGCGGCTGCTGCTGCTCGATGAACCCACCACCGCGCTCGATGTGACGGTGGAGGCCGGGATCGTCGATCTCATCAAGGAGATCGCACGGACAACCGGCACTTCGCTGATCTATATCTCGCACAATCTCGGGCTGATCCTGGAGACCTGCACCCGGCTGACGGTGATGTATTCCGGCGAGGCGGTGGAAAGCGGGGACATCCATGCGGTGTTCGACGAGATGCGCCACCCCTATACGCGCGGGCTGTTCAACTCCATTCCGCTACCCGGCGCCGACAAGAACAGCCGTCCGCTGGTGGCCATTCGCGGGCAGTTGCCGTTGCCGCATGCCCGCCCGGCGGGGTGCTACTTCGCGCCGCGCTGCGACCATTTCGCGGCGGGGGTGTGTGATCATCGGCCGCTGCCGATGCGGGCGGTGGCGGAGGGGGCGAGCCATGCGGTGCGTTGTGCGCGGTTCGCGGAGATCGACTGGGCGGCGGCCACATTGCCGCATACGCCGCGCGAGAAGGTGCTGGCTGGCGAACTGGTGCTCAGCGTGGAGGAACTTACCAAGCACTACACGGTGGAAAGCTCCGGCGCCTTCCTGGTGGGGGCCCGCCGCACGGTGAAGGCCAACGAACAGATCAGCTTCGCCGCCCGCGAGGCGGAGACGGTGGCGATCGTGGGCGAAAGCGGCTGCGGCAAGTCCACGTTCGCCAAGGTGCTGATGGGGTTGGAGGATGCCACCTCGGGGCGGGTTCAACTGGGCGATCTCGATTTGGCCAACCTGCCCGTGCAGAGCCGCAACGAGCGCACCATCGCGCGGTTGCAGATGATTTTCCAGAACCCGTTCGACACCCTCAACCCGAGCCACACGGTGGGGGCGCAGATCAGCCGCGTCATCCGCAAGTTCGGGGTGGAGCGCGATCCGGAGAAGGTGGAGGCGCGGCTCAATCAGCTGCTCGATATCATCAAGTTGCCGCGCGAATTCGCCCATCGCCGGCCGCGCCAGCTTTCGGGCGGGCAGAAGCAGCGCATTGGCATCGCGCGGGCCTTTGCCGGCGATCCCAAGGTGGTGATCGCCGATGAGCCGGTATCGGCGCTCGATGTGTCGGTGCAGGCCGCTGTCACCGGGCTGTTGATGGATATCCAACGCGACAACCGCACCACCTTGCTGTTCATCAGCCATGACCTGTCCGTGGTGCGTTACCTCGCGGACCGGGTGGTGGTGATGTATCTCGGCCGCATCATGGAGAAGGGCAGCACGGAGGAGATTTTCGCGCCGCCCTACCATCCCTATACCGAGGCGCTGCTGGCCGCGGTGCCGATCGCCGATACCTCGGTGCGCAAGCGGCGCATCGTGCTGAGCGGCGAAATTCCCTCGCCGTCGAATCCGCCGAAGGGGTGCCCGTTCAACACCAGGTGTCTCTACATGATGGCCGGCACCTGCGATGCCATCCCGCCGCCGCAGCGCGAGTTCGCGGCAGGGCACGTGATTGCGTGCCACTTGCCGCGCGAGACGTTGCTGGCGATGGAGCCGGTGATTTCGATCGCTCCGGCTTGATCGGTCAAACCGGCATCGGGCCGGTGCGGCCGAAGCGGCGGCCGGCGCGGAACAGGAAGTCGATCAGGCGGCGGATGCCGGGGCGGCGCGGCATGCTGGCGATATCGGTGAGTTGCCACAGCCGCTGGGCCGCATCGAGGGCGCCGCGGTTCTGCGCGTCATCGGGCAGGACGAACAGGATGGGCAGGTTGGGATCGAGGCTGGCGGCGATCATCAGCAGGTCATACACGGCGCAATCCACCGTATCGGCTTCTTGCAGCACCGCGATGATCTGGGCATCGCCGACGCGCTCCTGGATATCCCGCGGATCGATCACCGCGATGATGTCGACGCGCAGGAAATCGCAGATTTCCGCCACCATGGAGGCGAGGCCGGCATTCGGTTCCACCACCACCAGCACCGGGTCCCGCAGCTTGGCCACCGGGCAGACCCGCGATGTCAGCGGGTCGATCTGCCAGGTGTCTTCTTCATTCCCGAACGGCATCCGCGGTCTCCACGAAATGGGCGACGTTGTTGTTTGCTATCGGGGAGTGTCTGCTTTTCGATGGAAAAGCTGAATATATCGTATGGTTAATATGTTCGCAGCCAACGCTATAACTGCGTGATTGCATGGGATTGCGGTGATTGACGCGGCGCGGTTTAGTGCGCTCGGGTATGTCCGCTGGTTGCCTGCGCAGTACATCTCTGCCATACGCGCGGGCAGATGACGGTGAGTTAATGCCGCGTCGCGAATGTACAAGTTCGACAAGACCTTGAGGAGGCGCCTTTCATGAGTTCCGCCCAGTTGGCCATCATCGCATGCGGCTTAGTCGCGGTGATCTATGGCCTTATCACCACACGCCAGGTTCTGGCGGCTGATGCCGGGTCCGCCCGGATGCAGGAAATTTCTGCCGCCGTGCAGGAAGGCGCCCGCGCCTACCTCAACCGGCAGTATGCGACGATCGGCGGTGTCGGCATCGTCATCCTCGTGCTGCTCGCCTCGTTCCTCGGCACCAGCGTGGCGATCGGCTTCGCGATCGGCGCCATCCTGTCGGGCGCGGCCGGCTATGTCGGCATGAACGTGTCGGTTCGCGCCAACGTGCGCACGGCGCAGGCGTCGTCGAAGGGCCTCGCGGCCGGTCTCGACATCGCCTTCAAGGCCGGTGCCATCACCGGCCTGCTCGTGGTGGGCCTCGGCCTGCTCGGCGTGGCCGCGTACTACTTCATCCTGCGCAGCGGGAACACCAGCACGGACCTGCGTCCGGTGATGGAAGCCATGGTGGCGCTGTCCTTCGGCGCCTCGCTGATCTCCATCTTCGCCCGTCTCGGCGGCGGCATCTTCACCAAGGGCGCCGACGTGGGCGCGGACCTGGTGGGCAAGGTCGAGGCGAATATCCCTGAGGATGACCCCCGCAACCCCGCCGTGATCGCCGACAACGTGGGCGACAACGTGGGTGACTGCGCCGGCATGGCCGCCGACTTGTTCGAGACCTACGCGGTCACGATCGTCGCCACCATGCTGCTGGGCAACATCTTCTTCACCGCCGGCGCCGCCGCGGACAGCATGATGCTGCTGCCGCTGTCCATCGCCGCGGTGGGCGTGCTGACCTCGGTGGTCGGCTCCTACTTCGTCAAGCTCGGCTCGTCCAACAACATCATGGGCGCGCTCTACAAGGGCCTGGCCGTGACCGGCGTGCTGTCGATCATCGCCATCGCCATCGTGATCAACCTCTCGATCGGCTTCGGCGGCACCTTCGCCATGACCACCGGCGCCACCGTGACCGGCACTGGCCTGTTCGAATGCGCCCTCGTCGGCCTTGGCGTGACCGGGCTGCTGGTGTGGATCACCGAGTACTACACCTCGACCGAATATCGCCCGGTGCGCAGCATCGCGCAGTCCTCCACCACGGGCCACGGCACCAACGTGATCCAGGGTCTCGCGATCTCGATGGAAGCCACCGCGCTGCCGGTGCTGGTGATCTCGGTGGGCATCGTGATGTCCTTCCTGCTCGCCGGCCTTTACGGTATCGCCATCGCCGCCACCACGATGCTGTCGCTCGCCGGCATGATCGTGGCGCTCGACGCCTACGGCCCCGTCACCGACAACGCCGGCGGCATTGCCGAAATGGCCGGGCTTCCCCCCGAAGTCCGCAAGGTGACCGACGCGCTTGACGCGGTTGGCAACACCACCAAGGCGGTCACCAAGGGCTACGCGATCGGCTCGGCGGGCCTCGCCTCGCTGGTGCTGTTCGCCGCCTACACCGAGGACCTCAAGCACTACTTCCCCAAGGTGGCGGTTGATTTCACCCTGCAGAACCCCTACGTGGTGATCGGCCTGTTCATCGGCGGCCTGCTGCCGTACCTGTTCGGCGCCATGGGCATGACCGCGGTTGGCCGTGCGGCCGGCTCGGTGGTGGTGGAAGTTCGCCGCCAGTTCCGCGAAATCCCGGGCATCATGGAAGGCACGGCCAAGCCGGAATACGGCAAGGCCGTCGACATGCTGACCAAGGCCGCGATCAAGGAAATGCTGCTCCCGTCGCTGCTGCCGGTCGGCGCGCCGGTGGTGCTGTATTTCGTCATCTCGTGGGTTGGCGGCCAGGGCGCGGCGTTTGCCTCGCTCGGCGCCATGCTGCTCGGCACCATCGTGACCGGCCTGTTCGTGGCCATCTCGATGACCTCGGGCGGCGGCGCGTGGGATAACGCTAAGAAGTACATCGAGGAAGGCAACCATGGCGGCAAGGGTTCGGACGCCCACAAGGCGGCCGTGACCGGTGACACCGTGGGTGACCCGTACAAGGACACCGCGGGCCCGGCCGTCAACCCGATGATCAAGATCGCCAACATCGTGGCGCTCCTGCTCCTCGCCGTGCTGGCCCACATCGCGCACTAGTCCTGGCGATGCACTGAACGAGAAGGCCCCGGGGGGAAACCTCCGGGGCCTTTTTCGTTCTGAGCGGCGGTGCATACGGGGATGTTGCAGCGCAGCATATCCCTGGACATCGGCGGCCCCGCGCGGTATCCCCCCGGCGCCATCAACCCGCCGAGGACCGCTATTATGGACGTGAGCAAGATTTCGACCGGCCGCAACCCGCCGAACGATATCTACGTGGTGATCGAGATCCCGCAGGGCTCGGCGGTGAAGTACGAGATCGAGAAGGAAAGCGGCGCGATTTTCGTCGATCGCTTCCTGTTTACCCCCACCGCCTATCCGGCCGCCTACGGCTTCATCCCTGGCACCTTGTCCGATGACGGGGACCCGGCCGATGCGCTCGTGCTGGTGCCGGCGCAGGTGGTGCCTGGGGCCGTGGTGCGGGCGCGGCCCATCGGTATCCTGTTCATGGATGACGAGGCCGGCAACGACACCAAGATCATCTGCGTGCCGCACGACAAGATCCACCCGCAGCATGCCCTGGTGAACGACATCACCGACCTGCCGGAAATCACCCGCCGCGCGATTGCCCACTTCTTCGAGAACTACAAGGATCTCGAGGAGGACAAGTGGGTGAAGGTGACGGGCTGGGGTGGGCGCGAGGCGGCCGAGGCCGAGATCGTGAAGTCCATCGCGGCGGCGCAGAAGGCTAAGGGGTAGTCAGGCTCCGCCGGCAAAGGGGCCTCCGCGCCTTTGATCCCATCACTACTCGCGGCTGGGGCGATGGCCTTCAGCCGCGGGTGGGACGGGTGAAGCCCTTTGAACGCGCTTCATCAAGGAAACGTGGTGCGGTCGCGGGTTTGATTGCCTGCGGCGCAATCGAATACGAAGTTCAAACTGAAGGCTGGTGCGTCAGCCGCAAGCAGTGATGGGATCAAAGGGCCTCGAGGCCCTTTGCCGGCGGAGCCTTGCTGTCGCCGGCCTTCAATGCACCAGGCTGGGATGCATCTCATTCTGCACGATCGCCGCCAGCGCCGTCGCGCGATCGGCGATCACCGCCATCGGAGTTCCGTCCGCGGCATGGATGGCGAAGACCGCGGCGCCGTTGACGATCACCGGCTTCAGGTAGGCGATCTGCGAGACGCCGAGCTGGCCGAGCTGTTCGGCGGTGATGGCGTGGATGTTGAAGTGCAGGTGCGTGCGTTCGGTGGACATGGTGTGTTCTCCTTACTCTTCGCCGTCGACCAGGGTGCCTTTGGGGGCGGGAGCGGGGCGGCCGATCGGGATGGTGCGTATGCGGCCTTCCGGCAGGGGCCGGGCGAGGTCGACATGGAGCAGGCCATGTTCCATCCAGGCGCCGCGCACCTCGATATGCTCGGACAGCACGAACACCCGCTGAAACTGCCGGGCCGCGATGCCGCGATGCAGGAACACGCGGCCCTGCCCGTCATCGGCCTGGCGGCCTCGGATCACCAATTGGTTGTCCTCGTGGGTGATCTGCAGGTCTTCCATCGTGAACCCGGCGACGGCCAGCGAGATACGCAGGCTGGCGGGGCCGGTTTGCTCGATGTTGAACGGCGGATAGCCATCGGAGGACTTCTTGGTCGCCTGCTCCAGCAGCAGTTCGATATGGTCGAAGCCGAGTACGAGCGGCGAGGCGAAGATACGGGTGGTCATCAAGGGCTCCCTCATCAGAGCGAAGCGGTTTGCGGGCCCCATCATGGCGGCTCACGTTGCTAGATGTTGGCGAACCGGGACTGAATTGCAAGGGGCGGGTGTGGGCGTGCTCGCCGCGGTGTGTACGCTGTCGGCCTTGAGATCGCGTGGGGCGATGGCTAGCATGCCCTTGTCGCCAGCCGACGGTGGCCTTCGGGGGAGGGCATCGGCGGGTCCAGCAGGGAGTTGCCAACGGCATGCCTCTCGAGGAGCAGCAGAAGCAGTGGCTCAGCGACACGCTTGGGGTTGCTGTCAGTGGCGGTGGTGGCGGCTTCGATCCGGTGCCGCTGTGGCAGTCGGCGCGCCAGGCGGCCGGGATGCAGATGGCGGCGCTGGCCCGGGCGCTGGATGCCTATGACGACGAGTTGGCCGAACTCATCGCCTCCTACCCCACTGACACGCTCCTGGAGCGGATCGAGGCGCCGGTGCTGCGGGCGTTCAAGGTGATCGCCGCCGCGCCCGATTCGGCCGCCGCCGCCATTGCCGCCCAGCGCAAGGCCCTGGGCAGCGATGCCATCATCGAACTGTTCGACAATAATCCGTTCGGCGTTCGCATGTCCGTCGGCGCGGTGCTGGGGGATGCGCTGGCGGAGATCGAGACCCGCCTGCGCGGCGGCCGATCGTAACCGACAGGAGCCAGCCATGAGCGCCAGCGAGGACCCGCGGTCGAAACCCCAGAAGCGGGGCAACGACGAGATCGCCTCCAGCGAGGATGAGTTCGACAGCGATGACGAGCGGGAGCCGAGCGAGGAGCAGGAGGTGTGGCTGGACAAGGTAGGCTCCGCCCTCGGCGTGGTGGCGCACGGCGCGGTCACCTCCAAGCAGGGCGCGCGGATGTACCGGGTTCCGCAGGACAACATCGACGCGTTGGACCCGAAGAAGAAGGGCACCAAACTCGAACAGATGTTCGACGGGACGGACCAGGTCAGCGACAAGACCTCGTTCGAGGGCAAGCGGGAGAAGCAGATCCTGCGCTGGCTGGCGACGGTGCTGTTCGGGAAATACAGCACCGGCGTGGAGATACAGTGCTACTTCGATGGCACCGATATCTGGGTGTCGTCCAACACCAATGACGTCAACAGCGCGATCTCCGGCTACCTGCCGCAGGGTGGCGATGTGTTCGCCAAGCTGGGGCTGGCGAAGTCGGGCGGCAAGGCGAAGTCCCGCGGGGAGCGCCACGCCAAGAAGCTGGGCGCGAGTGCTGATGCCGCGCGCTATCCGGAGCAGGCGGCGATCGTGACGGCGCTGAAGGCCGGGCGGATCAAGGTTCCTCCTACAGCCTATGATTTCGACCTGCATGCGGAGCGCCGTATCGGATTGGCCGTGGGTAGTTTGAATGCGGCGCGGCTCGGCGGCGTGAAGCGGCCGTGCATGGTGTGCGCCTACGCGCTCGGGCTGGATACCGACAAGACCCGGTCGGGTCCGCTGTGGACCAGCGCGGCGGCGCGGGGCGGCAAGACCATCGATGAGGTGCTGCAGCATGCCGAGGAGAACGGCATCAAGACCTTCATCACGCGCGACCGGCTGACCAAGAAGTTGACGACCGACCACGATACGGACAGCGAAAGCGAGGGCGAGATCGAGGAGCAGCCCGAGGTGGCAATGGTCACCAAGAAACCACGCGGCAAGAACTAGGGCCGGATCGCGGGCCGCGTGGGCGCAACATTGATCCCGCGGGCCAGCGGCGCTAGATCACGCCGATGAACGCCCCCATTCCCTCCGTCCCCGCCACATCGGCCGAAACGCTGCCGATTCTGATCGCACCGCAGACCATCCTGAAAGCCAAGGCGCGCGCGGTGACGCCGGCCGATGGCGACAGGGTGCGCGAGTTGATCGGGCGCATGTTCGCCACGATGTACAAGGCGCCCGGCATCGGCCTCGCCGCCCCGCAGGTGGGGGTTGGCCTCCGTCTCGCGGTGGTCGACCTCATGCCGGACGACAAGCCGGCGCCGATTGTGCTGGTGAACCCCGAGATCATCGCCCAGAGCCCGGAGCTCGCCACCCGCGAGGAGGGCTGCCTGTCGATCCCCAATCTCTACGCCGATGTTACCCGGCCCGCCCGGGTGAAGGTGCGGTTTCACGATGCGGCCGGGGTGCGGCAGGAGATCGAGGCGGACGGGCTGCTGTCGGCCTGCCTGCAACATGAGATCGACCACCTGAACGGGGTGCTGTTCGTCGATCACATCTCCGTCCTGAAGCGCAATATCATCATGCGCAAGCTGGCCAAGGCCCAGCGCGAGGCGCGCTAGAGCATGGCGCTGCGCCTGGCGTTCATGGGCAGCCCGGATTTCGCGGTGCCGGCGCTGCGGGCGCTGGTGGCGGCGGGGCATGACGTCGTGGCGGTCTATTGCCAGCCGCCGCGTCCGGCCGGGCGGGGCCAGGCGGTGCGGCGCTGCCCGGTACATGAGGCGGTGGACGCGCTGGGGATCGAGGTGCGCTCGCCGGTGCGGCTGCGCCGGGATGTGGAGGCGCAGGCGGCGTTCGCGGCGCTCGATCTCGATGTGGCCGTCGTGGCGGCCTATGGGCTCATCCTGCCGCAGGCGATGCTGGATGCGCCGCGCCGGGGCTGCCTGAACATCCACGCGAGCCTGCTGCCGCGCTGGCGCGGGGCGGCGCCGATCCAGGCCGCGCTGCTGGCCGGGGACAGCGAGACCGGTATCACCATCATGCAGATGGATGCCGGGCTCGATACCGGGGCCATGCTGCTGCGCGGCACCGTGCCGATCGGCCCGCATACCACCGCGACGGACCTGCATGATGCGCTGGCCGCCTTGGGAGCCGATCTCGTGCTGCAGGCCCTGGCCAATCCGCCGACGCCCGTTGCGCAGCCCGAGGATGGCGCCACCTATGCCGCCAAGCTGACCCGCGAGGACGGCCGCATCGACTGGACGCGCGATGCCGCCAGCCTTGACCGGCAGGTGCGCGCGCTGAACCCCTGGCCGGGCACCTTCACCTTCCATGGCGGCGCAGTTCTGAAGGTATTGGCCGCTGAGCCGGTGCCTGGGACCGGTGATCCCGGCGTCCTGCTCGATGACGGCCTCACCGTCGCCACCGGGGCCGGGGCGCTTCGGCTGACGCGGGTGCAGGCGCCCGGGCGCGGGCCGCTCGATGCCGCGGCCTTCCTGCGCGGCCATCCCATGCCGGCCGGAACCCGGTTGGGCCAGTGACCCGCTACGCGCTGCATATCGAATATGACGGGCGCGGCTTCGTCGGCTGGCAGCGGCAGACCAACGGCGTGTCGATCCAGCAGGTGCTGGAGGAAGCCGCGGCGAAGCTCGCCGGTGGTGCGCCGGTGGCCTCCGTGGTGGCCGGGCGCACCGATGCGGGGGTGCACGCCATGGGCCAGACCGCCATCATCAGCCTGCCCGGGGACCTGCCGCCGCTCAAGGTGCGGGAGGCGCTGAATTTCCACATGAAGCCGCATGCCGTGGTTGTGGTGCGCGCCGCGGTGGCGGTGGGGGACTGGAACCCACGGTTTTCCGCGCTGTGGCGGCGCTATCGCTATATCATCCTCAACCGCCGCGCCCGCCCGGCGCTCCAGATGGGGCAGGTATGGCATGTGCCGCATCCGCTCGATGTGGCCGCCATGGCCGAGGGGGCGGGGCATCTGCTCGGCCGGCATGATTTCACCAGTTTCCGCGCCTCGTCCTGCCAGGCGAAATCGCCGGTGCGCACGATGGACCGGCTGGAGGTGCGTGCCGAGGGCGATCTGGTGGTGATCGAGGCCGAGGCGCGCAGTTTTCTGCACCACCAGGTGCGCAACATGGTGGGCACGCTGAAGCTGGTGGGGGACGGCAGTTGGCCGGCCGCCCGCGTCGCCACCGCGCTGGCAGCCGTCGATCGGCGCGCCGGCGGGCCCACCGCGCCGCCCGATGGGCTGTGCCTGATGGCTGTCGGATACGACCCCGATCCGTTCGCCGGCTGACATGTCCGTGACGATGGCCGGGATGGCTGACGGGGGCGCGCGCAATCCGCTAAGGTGAGGGCAGCCGTTCCCGAGGAGGTTCCATGTCCATCGCACGTATCGCGCTGCTGCTGCTGGCCGCCGCCCTGTTCCCCGCCCTCGCCAACGCCAAAACCCTTGAGGTCGGCGAGCAGAAGCCGTTCAAGACCTTCAAGGACGCCATGGGCGCCGCCGCCGACGGGGACCGCATCCTCATCGATGCCGGCGAATATTTCGAATGCGCCGTGGTCTCGCTCAACGACCTCACCATCGAGGGCGCGGGCAAGGACGGCTCGACCATCCTGACCGACACGCCCTGCCAGGGCAAAGCCCTGCTGGTGACCGCGGGCGACAACATCACGGTGCGCAACCTCACCCTCACCCGCGCGCGCGTGCCGGATGGCAACGGCGCCGGCATCCGTGCCGAGGGCATCGACCTGCTGGTGGACCATGTGAAGTTCATCAACAACCAGAACGGCATCCTGGCCGCGGGGCAGCCCAAGAGCACCATCACCGTGAAGGACAGCGAGTTCACCCGCAACGGTGCCTGCAACCCGTCCTGCGCGCACGGCATCTACGTCAACGCGCTCAAGCTGCTGCGGATCGAGAATTCGAAGTTCGTCGATACCCGCCAGGGCCACCATGTAAAGTCCCGCGCGGCGCGCACCGAGGTGATCGGGTGCAGCTTCATCGATGGCCCGACCGGCACGGCGAGCTACATGGTCGAGGCGCCGAACGGCGGCTCGGTGGTGGTGCGCAACAGCGTGTTCGACAAGGGGCCGAAGTCGGAGAACCACACCGGCGGCGTGGTGATCGGCATGGAGGGCGTGAACCAGCCGACGCGCGAGCTGACGATGGAGAACAACACCTTCAAGAACTCGGGCAGCTACTCCACCTTCTTCGTGGTGAACATGACGGCGACCGAGGCGCATCTGAAGGGCAACAAGCTCTCCGGCACCGCGCAACCGCTGCGTGGTGACGGAGAGGTCGAGTAGCCGGTTACGCCATCCGCGCCTTGAGCCACTCCGCCGCGTCGGTCACGGCGCGGCGGGCGGTGCTGACCGCTTCGGTGAGCCGCACGAAGCCGTGCAGCACGCCGGGATAGGTCAGCAGCGTCACGTCAACGCCGGCCGCCGCTAGCTTGGCGGCCATGCGCTCACCGTCGGAGCGCAGCACGTCGAGTTCCGCCAGTTGGATCAGGGTTGGCGGCAGGCCGGCGCATTCGGCGCGCAGTGGGGCGGCGAGGGGGTTGAGGCGATCCGCCGCGTCCCGCGTGTAGAGGTCCCAGTAGGCTTGCATGCCGGCGCTGGTCAGGCCGAAGCCCTCGGCGAATTCCTGGTAGCTCGGCGAGGTAAAATCGGCGTCGGTCACCGGGTAGGGCGTCAGGATGGCGCGCAGCGCGGGGCCGCCGGCATCGCGCAGGTGCAGTGCGGTGGCGAGCGCCAGGTTGCCGCCCGCCGAGTCGCCGCCCACTGCGATGCGGGAGGTGTCCAGGCCCCAGTTGGTATCCACCAGCGCGCGCACCGCGTCGGCGCATTCGAGCAGCGGCTGGGGAAACCGCGACTCCGGGGCCAGCGAGTAGTCCACGCTGACGGTGGCCACTCCGGCGGCGGCGGCGATTTCGCGCACCAGGCGGTCATGGCTGTCGATCGACTGGAACACCCAGCCGCCGCCGTGGAACCACACCAGCACCGGCAGGGCGGCGTCCAGGGTGGGTTTGTGGACACGGCAGATGACGCGGCGGCCGCGGATGGGTAGCCAGTATTCGGTGGTCTCGGCCATCACCGGGCCGCCCTCGCCGAACACCATGGCGAGTTGCTCGTTGATCATCCGGCTGGGCCCCCAGGGCTCGCCGAGGGTCACGGGGGGCACCCGTGCCGCCGCGGCATCGCGGATGTTCTGGGCGGCACGCATCTCAGGGTCCAGGCGGTCGGCGGTCATGGCGGCCTCACTCGTGAATTTGATGCATATTGGCCTTTCGCGCGATGATGGGAAACAGGGTGCCCAAAATGGCGCGTTGGGTTTATGTTGCGCTGCACAAATTTGATTGGATTTCGACGCCATGCCCATGATGTTCGGGGCGATGCCAGGACGCTTCCACCCGGAGGCGCTGTTCCGACCGCGCTCGGTGGCGGTGATCGGCGCCGGCACGCCGGCCGGGAGCCAGGTGATGGGCAACCTGCTGGCCGCCGGGTTCAAGGGTGCCATCCTGCCGGTGGGGGCCGGGTTGCAAGCGGTATCCGGCGTGCTTGCCTACAAGGATGTTGCCGCCTTGCCGCTGGCGCCCGATCTCGCGGTGCTGTGCGATGCCGATGCCCATACCCATGATGCCATTCGCGCGCTGGCCGCCCGTGGCACCCGGGCGGGGATCGTCATCGGCATGCAGGGCGGGCTGCGCGGCATGGCGAGCGAAACCGGGCTGCGCACGATCGGGCCGGGCTCCTTCGGCATCGCGGTGCCGGGCATCGGCCTGAACGCGACGCGCTCCCATCTCGCACCGCTCGCCGGCAAGGTGGCGCTGGTATCGCAATCCGCCGCGCTGTGCCGGGCGGTGCTGGACTGGGCCGAGCCCAACGGCGTCGGCTTCAGCCATATCGTGGGGATCGGCGGCAATGACGATATCGGCTTCGGCCTGGTGCTGGACTGGCTGAGCCGGGATGGCGGCA
This sequence comes from uncultured Rhodospirillales bacterium, assembly GCA_903845065.1. GTDB lineage: Bacteria > Pseudomonadota > Alphaproteobacteria > Acetobacterales > Acetobacteraceae > CAIYPH01. The sequence continues at coordinate 21,799 of CAIMWH010000001.1, forward strand.
CCGGGGCCATCCTGCTCGATATCCGCCGCATCAAGGACGCCCGTGCGTTCCTGTCCGCCGCGCGCGCCGCCGCCCGGCTGCGCCCGGTGGTGGCGTTGCGCGCTGGCGGCCGCCTGCTCGACCCGACCGGCGCTGCCGATGCCACCTTCACCGCCGCGCTGCGTCGCTGCGGCGTGCTGTGCGTGGATACCCTGGAGGACCTGCTGGCCGCCGCCGAAACCCTCACCCGAGCCCGCCCGGCCCGCAGCCCGGCTCTGTCGATCGTCACCAACGCCGTCGGCCCCGCGCAACTCGCCGCCGACGCGGTATTGCGTGACGGGCTCGAACTCGCCCGCTTCACCGATGAGACCCGCGCCACCGTGCAGGCGCGCTGGCCGAATGCTTTCGGCGGGCGCGAGGACGCCATCGTGGACATGGGCGATATCGTCTACGCCGGCACCGAGCAGGCGGCCTCCCTCGGCGAGGCCGCCACCATGTTGGCGGGGGCGCGCGAAGTGGGCGGCGTGATGGTGGTGCTGGCGCCGACCGGCAGCGCCGATCGTGCCGGGGTCGATGGCATCAAGGCCGCCGCCAAGGCGATGAAGGTGCCGCTGCTGGTGTGCGTGATGGGCGAGACCACCGGGGCGGCGCATCGCCGCAGCCTGGCGTGCGCCGGCATTCCGGTGTTCGCCACCCCCGCCGCCGCCGTGCGCGGTTTCCTCCATCTGGTGCAGGACGGGCGCAACCGCGCCGCCGCCCGCGAATTGCCGCCCAGCACGGTGCTGATGATGGCGCCCGATCGTGGCGCGGTGCGCGACGAGTTCCGCCGTGCTCGCGCCGGCGGCCGGGTGCTGCTGACCCAGAGCGAGGCGCTCGCGGTGCTGGCCGGCTATGGCGTGCCCACCGTGCCGGCCCGCCCGGCGATGGATGGCGAGGATGCCGCCCGCGCCGCCACCCTGCTCGGCTTCCCCGTGGTGCTGAAACGCGCCCGGATGACCCGTCCGGACCCGCAGGCCCGCAGCGGCGTGGCGCTCGATCTGCGCGACGAGGAGCAGGTGCGCGCCGCCGCCGCGCTGCTGGACCGCCGTTCGGCGCAGCGGGAGAGTTCGCCCGGTTTCCTGGTGCAGCGCCAGGTTGGGCGTGCCCGCGAGTTGCGGGTACAGGCCGGGGCTGATCCGTTGTTCGGCCCCACCATCCGCTTCGGCCAAGGCGGCACGGCGGCGGATGCGCTGAACGATGTCGCGGTTGATCTGCCGCCGCTCAATCTGCCGCTGGCGCGTGGCATGATCGGGCGCACGCGGGTGGCCGCCACCCTCGGCCCGCTGCATGACCAACCGGCCGCCAATGTGGATGCGGTGGCCGAAACCCTGGTGCGGATCAGCCAGTTGCTGGTGGATTTCCCAGAGATCGCCGAGATCGACCTCAATCCGCTGTTCGCCGATGCCGATGGCGTGCTGGCCGCCGATGCCTGGATACGGTTGCGGCCAGAGGGCGAGATCGCCCGCCTCGCCATCCCGCCCTACCCGACGGAACTCGCCGGCACCTGCGATGCCAAGGGCCAATCGATCGTCATCCGCCCCATCCGGCCCGAGGATGCCGAGGCGCATGCCGCCTTCTTCTCCCGGCTTTCGCCGCAGGATGTGCGGTTCCGCTTCTTCTCCGCGATGCGGGAGTTGTCACCCGAGCAGATCGCGCGGCTGACTCAGGTGGATTATGCGCGCGAGATGGCCTTCATCGCGGTGCGTCCGGCGCCGGCGGGGGAGGAGGGGCCGCCGCAGACCGTGGGCGTGGCGCGCATCGTGCGGGAAACCGGCAGCGACCAGGGCGAATTCGCCATCGCGGTGCAGGCCGACATGAAGGGCTCCGGGGTTGGCCGCCATTTGATGAACCGGCTCGTCGAATGGTCACGCGAGCAGGGCATGCGGGAGATGGTGGGCCTGGTGCTGGCGGATAACGCCCCCATGCTGGCCTTCGTGCGCCGCCTCGGCTTCACCACGCGCCGGGTGCCGGGGGAACCCGATATCATCGAGTCCCATTTGTCGCTGGTGCCGGCGGAGGACACGGAGAAAACCGGTTAGCGCCCTACGGCGTGTTGTTGGCGATGGCCTGGAGGCAGTCGGCCTCGCTCATTTTCATCGGTGTCTTGGTGGTGGCGTGGGCCACCGAGAGCAGCTTGCCGTTGGGGAACAGCACCACGTCCAGGCTGCAGCCGTTGGCGTGGGCGTAGAGCCACACCTCGCCGCCGTTCTCGTTGCGACGCAGCACGGGGCTGCCGAACAGGGCGGTGAGGTCGACGGAACTCATGTTGAGGAGTTGCGCTACCCGTTGGGGAGCGTTGGGGCGGCGGGCCGGGGTGGTTTCGGCTGCCAGCTTCACCGGCTCGGGCGGTGGCGGCGGCGGTGTGCAGCCGGCCAGCGCGACAAGGCCCAGGACGATACCGCAGGCGATACCGTTCCGGGCCCAGGCGTTGTTCGGCATGGCCGGGCCGCTCAGGCGGTGGTGTCGGGGGCCCGGGTGGGGGCGGCCGGGCTGTCGGTGATCATCTCGATCTGGCCGGTGATCTGGCCGCCATCTTCCACTTGCAGGCGACGGCAACGCGCGGTGCCCAGCACCTTGCCGGTGGAGCGCACCATCAGGCTGCCCCGCGCGGTGAGGGTGCCTTCGACGGTGCCGCCGATTTCCGAATCCTCGACTTCCACTTCGCCGCGGAACAGCCCGCCGGGCGAAACCACCAGTTCGGCGGCATGCAGGATCTTGGACTCGAACGTGCCTTCAACCACCAGGCGCTCGGCGTCAGTCACCACGCCCTGGACGCTGATGCCCTTGCCGACCACCAGGGTGCGGCGCTCGGCCGGCTGGCGGGCGGAGGCACCACTGCCCTGGCGCGGGGCGGCCGCGGCGGTCTGCGGCGCGGCGGGAGAGCCGGGGAACGGGGCACGGCTCATCGGCGTGGACTCCTTGGGTTGGGCGGGGCGGAACGGGGGCACGCCCAGACCGGTGTCGCCACCGCTGCTGGGCTGTGAGGCCGGCAGGGGCGGGGGCTCGGGAATCTGCGGCTCTTCGGGCTTGCGGCGCTTGAACACGGCGGATCCGTTTCATTCAGGTTTATCGGGAACGGGAGGCCTATCATACCCCCCCGGCGCTCACAACAGGGGCGCCGAGTCGGGCCTAGGCCTCTTCCTCATCCGGGGCGTGCATCACATGCACCAGGGCGGCGATACCGAGCACGGTGCCGAACAAATTCACCACCGGGATCAGCCCCGCCGCAGTGATGGCGCCGCCCTGCGCCACCACGGCGAGGCGGCGGTCTTTATAGAGGTTTACCGCCGCGCGCCGCTCCATCCGCCGCATCGCTACCGCCATGAACAGCCCGCGCCCGATCGCCCAGGAGCCCACCGCCCAGCCCAGGATGAAACCGATGCCCGGTAAAAAGAACGCGAACACCACCGCCAGCAGCTGCATGGCCGCCACCCGCAGGCCGAGCCAGAGGCTGTCCCACACCTGCTGCGCCAGCGGCGCCGGGCGGGCGGGCGGCAGGGCGGGATACCACCGCGCCTCCACCACCGCGGCGATCCGTTCGACGAACAGGCTCGCCACCGCGGCGGCCAGCGGCATGAACAGGAACAGCGCGGCAAAGCCGGTGATGATCACGCCGAACACTGGCCCCAGCCCGGACAGCAACCCGTGCCCGGTCAGCGCCATGTGGAACGCGTACCCCACGCCGGTGCCCAGGGCGATGAACACCAGCGCCGACCAGGCGACGCTGCGCAGCACCACCCCGAAAAAGGCCGGCTCGTCGCACTGTGCCAGCGCTCGCATCGCGGGATCGACGATGCCGGCCATCGGGGTCAGCTGGCCTTGAGGGCGATGGCGTTCACGTCATCCCCGACATGTCCGGCGAAGGCGGCGAAGTTGGCGGCGAAGCGGTTGACCAGGCCCCGCGCGGCCACGTCATAGGCGGCCTTGTCGGCCCAGCCGAGGCGGGGATCGAGCACTTCGGCCGGGATGCCCGGCACCGCCTCGGGGATCATCAGGTTGAAGAACGGATCGGCGCGGAAGGCCACCTTGGCCAGCGAGCCATCGAGTGCCGCGCGCAGCAGTGCGCGGGTATGCCTGATCGGCATGCGCTTGCCGACGCCATAGGCGCCGCCCGACCAGCCGGTGTTGATCAGCCAGCAATCGGCCCCGTATTCGGCAATCCGCTCGGCCAGCATGCGGCCGTAGATCTCCGGCCGGCGCGGCAGGAACGGGGCGCCGAAACAGGCGGAGAACGTCGCCTGCGGTTCGCTGCCCGCGCCCTTCTCGGTGCCGGCGACGATGGCGGTGTAGCCGGACAGGAAGTGATACATCGCCTGCGCCGGGGTCAGCTTGGCGATCGGCGGCATCACGCCGAAGGCGTCGGCGGCCAGCATCACCACGTTGCGCGGCTGCCCGCCCACGCCGGAGCGCACGCAGTTGGGAATGAAATCAACCGGATAGCACGAGCGGGTGTTTTCAGTGAGGCTGCCATCGGTGAGGTCAAGATGGCCGCGATGATCCGCCACCACGTTCTCCAACACGGAGCCGAAGCGGTGCGAGGCGGCCCATATCTCGGGCTCCGCTTCCTCGCTCAGGTTGATCACCTTGGCGTAGCAGCCGCCCTCGAAGTTGAACACGCCCTCGGCGCCCCAGCCATGCTCGTCATCGCCGATCAGCGGGCGGGAGGGCTCGGAGGAAAGCGTGGTCTTGCCCGTGCCGGAAAGCCCGAAGAACAGCGCCACATCGCCCTCGGCGCCCACATTGGCGCTGCAATGCATCGGCAACACGGCGCGATCGGGCAGGATCCAGTTCATCACGGTGAAGATCGACTTCTTGATCTCCCCGGCGTACTCAGTGCCGGCGATGATGATGCGCTTCTGCGCGAAGGACAGCGCCACCACGGTGTTGCTGCGCACGCCATCGATCGCCGGATCGGCGTGGAACAGCGGCGCGTGCAGGATCACGTAGTCGGGCTCGAAGCCGGCAAGTTCGGCCTCTGGCGGGCGGATGAACATGTTGCGGGCGAACTGGGCCGACCAGGCCTGGGTGGTGACCAGGCGGACCTTGATGCGGTGGGCGGGGTCGGCGCCGGCGTAGAGGTCCTGGGTGAAGAGTTCCTGGCCCTGCAGGTAGGCCTGCACGCGGGAGGTCAGCATGGCGAATTTCTCGGGCGCCAGCTTCTTGTTGACGTTGCCCCACCAGACGTTGGCGGTGGTCTCGGGTTCGTCCACCACGAACTTGTCCTGCGCGGAGCGGCCGGTGTGGATGCCGGTGCGGACGAGGAGGGCACCATCGGCGGAGAGTTCGCCCTCGTTGCGGCGCAGCGCCAGCGCGGTCAGGCTGGGCGCGGTCAAATTGGCATGAACCTTGTGGCCGGCGCGCACGCCCGTTCCGCGCAACGCGGCTGCTGGTGTCGTCATGATCTCGTTTCCTCGGACTCGCGGATAAATGTGTCGCATCATACTAGGCTGGCATACTAAGCCGGTCCTATCGCGGCCCATCGTGGCACAATAATGTCAGGCTTGCGTTTGCGCCCGCGCCGCGCGGGCCAGCCGCACCAGTTCGGCGCGAATACCGCCGACATCCGCCACCGGCGCGGCCCAGTGTATCCGGCGAACGATCTCCTCTTGTGCCAGATCGCAGCCATCGATGTCCACCGCCACCATCCGCCACTCGCCGCCGCCGGCGATGACCGAAAGGGCGGCGGTGTGATCGGTGTTGCAGTGCTGCATGATGCTGTCCGCCGCCCCGGCCACGGCGTCCACCGTGCCGGGATGGGCGGCCAGCGCGCCCAGTTTCAGGCGGAAGGCGCGGGCGAAACCGCCCACCAGCATGCCGGCCCGGGTGGTGATGCGCCACAGCGCGAAATCGCCGAAACCGGCATACAGCGCCGCATACGGATGCTGTGCCAGCCAGCGGGCTTTCAGGGCGGCATCCTCGATCCGCTCGGCCGATCCGGTGAGGGTGAAGCGCGGCGCGGTCTGCGGATTGATGGAGGTGGCCGGCCCGGTGACCATCAGCGAGCAGCGCGGATCGGCCTTCAGTTGCCGGGTGTGCTCCGACAAATTCGACAGCAGCATCAGCACGGACCGATCCGGCGCCGTGCCCGGGGTAACCAGCGAGGCGAAGGGCTGGCCGTCCATCACGGTGGCCAGGGTGCCGACGCGGGCGGCGCGCAGCAGCATTATGGCCTGGTGGGCCGGGGTAGGGCCGGATTCAGACGCATTTGCCATAATTCATTCACTCCGAAACCGTGAAACGCCATAATTGGGTGCCATATTCTCTCTCAGCCGGAGCCGATACCGCTCCGCCGCATGGAGACGCCCCCGATGAAGCAGACCATCGCCCTCGTTGACGACGACCGCAACATCCTCACCAGTGTCTCGATGACGCTGGAGCAGGAAGGCTTCACGGTTCGCACCTACACGGATGGCGAATCGGCGCTGCAGGGCATCACCGCCCGCCCGGTGGACCTCGCGGTGCTGGATGTGAAAATGCCGCGCATGGATGGCATGGAGTTGCTCCAGCGTCTGCGCACCCGCTCCACCCTGCCGGTCATCTTCCTCACCAGCAAGGACGAGGAGGTCGACGAGGTGATGGGCCTGCGACTCGGCGCCGATGACTACATCACCAAGCCGTTCAGCCAGCGCCTGCTGATCGAGCGCATCCGCGCGCTGCTGCGCCGCAACGAGACCAGCCGCGCCGAGGGCTCGGGCGCCAACCCCACCGGGGTGATGGTGCGCGGCGAACTCACGCTGGACGAAACCAAGCACCAGTGCCTGTGGAAGGGCACCGACATCGAGTTGACGGTGACGGAGTTTCTGCTGGTGAAGGCCCTGGCGACGCGGCCGGGGATGGTGAAGTCACGCGATCAACTGATCGACGCGGCCTATGGCGACAACGTCTACGTGGATGACCGCACCATCGA
>CAIMWH010000002.1 GCA_903845065.1 uncultured Rhodospirillales bacterium
CCGGCGGATAGGGGAGTTGGGGCTGTCGTGCGGGGCATGACCATTTCGATGTTTTACCTGTCGCCCTCAAGGGTAAACTTCCGGGGGGTCGATGTCTCATCGGTGTTGGCACGGAGGGGGCGCTGGGCAGCGTGACGTATGTGCATGTGGAACTCGATCGCCATGCGCTGCTGCTGGCCGAGGGGCTGGCGGCGGAGAGCTATCTCGATACCGGCAATCGCGGGTTGTTCGCGGGCGTTGGCGGGGTGCGTGAGATGGAGCCGGACATGCTGGGCACGCTGTCGGCGCGGGCGTGGGATGAGCGGGCGTGCGCGCCGCTGACGCTGGGCGGGCCGGCGGTGATGGCGGCGCATCGGGCGTTGTGCGAACGGGCGGCGGCGATCGGGCATGGGTTGGGCGAGGATGCGGACCTGCGGGTGATCGCCGATGGGGTGGCGCTGGCGCCGCTGCGGGAGGATGCGGCCGGGATGACGGTGCGGGTGCCGGCCGGGGTGCGGCGGGTGGTGCTGCGGTCTCGGGTGATGGCGCCGAACCAGATCGATCCGGCGCGTGACGACCGGCGCGGGCTGGGCGTGGCGGTGGCGGGACTTCGCTGGGGTGGTGCGGAACTTTCGCTCGGCGACGCGGTTTGCGCGGGTGGGTTCCATGCGCTGGAATGGGCCGGGAGCCTGGAGATGCGCTGGACGGCCGGGGCGGGCGAGGTGGCGTTGCCGGTATCCGCGACGTCGGCGCTGCTTGAGATTACGCTGCTGCCGGGGTTGTTGAGCTACCCGGTGGTGACGCGTGCCGGGGTGGTTTCACGGTCTCGGGTTGGCTGAAGCCCGCGGGGCGGTTGGACGCCGCCCCGCGAGTGCTTTCAGGCACGTGATGTCAGGCCGCGATACGCTGCGGGACCTGCTTGGCGCGGGTGCCGTTGCCGTTGGGCGGGCTCTTCACGGCGATGCTCAGGAGGTCCTTCACATCGGTGAAGAAGTCCGTGCCTTTGCGGGTGCGCAGCACGAGGACGCTGCGGCGGTCCCGCGGGTCCGGCCCACGCTTGGCGATGCCGAGTTCGGTGAGACGATCAAGCGAGCGGGTGATCGCCGGCTTCGAGACGCCAAGCCGCGCCGCGAGGCCCCGCACGGTGTGCGGACCTTCCTCGATGTAGGTGATCAAGAAAACCGCAAATTGGCGGGCGGAGAGATCAGGTCCGTCGCGCCGGACGGTGCCGACGATGGTGTCGCGTAAAATGCCTGTCAGTCGCTCTGAATCGAGTGGGTTTGCCATTTGAAAACTCCTTGACTGTAATCCGCCGCCGCAGCGACTGTTCTGTCGTTCGGTGACAATTGGAATGTGCAGCGAAGTTGTCGCGCTGGCGATACGTGATTGTGCGTAGATTTATTACAAATTATCGAAAAATTAGCATTCGATCAGATCGGCACCGATGCGGGGGCTGCAACCACTCGCAATCGGGACTCATATCGGGGAGTATGCGGCGGGAGATTTGATATGCATTCCGCCGATCACACCGCCGGCCACGTGCCGGAGCCGACCACCCTGAGTACGCTTCAGCAGGATTTGCTGCGCAAAGCCGAGCTTGAATCGGCCATGATCGCCGCGCCGCAGGACCAGCGGTTGCGGGGGGCGTATTTCGAGGAGCTGATGCGGTTTGCGTCGGTTCGCACCGGGCTGTCGCATGTGTTGTTGCCGGAACTCGGCCATCCGGTTTCGTTGCGGTGCGGCACGGCGGATTTGATTGCGTTGCTGCGGGTGTTCCGCGATCAGTTCTATGACGTGCCGCAGCGAGCGACGCCGCAGCGCATCCTGGTGCTGGGGGCGCATGTGGGATATGGCGCGGTTTACCTGGCGCATCGGTTTCCGGGGGCGCAGATATTGTGCGTGGAGCCGAACGCCGCCGCGTATCGCGTGTTGTGCATGAACACGTTGCCGTTTCGGCAGATCCAGACGATGTGTCTGGCGGCTTGGCACAGCCCGACGCGGCTGGGCGTGCTGGCGCGTAACCTTGGCGACTGGGGCTTGCAGTTGCATGACCAGTTGCCGGATGCCGAGCGGACGTTTCCGGCCCGCAGCGTGAGCGAGATTTTGCGCATGGCGGGGTGGGAGCAGGTGGACATGGTGGTGTGCGATATCCTCGGCGCCGAGGCGGCGATCCTGGCCGATCCCGGGCAGCGCTGGTTGCAGACGCTCGATACGCTGCTGGTGGCGGTGCAGGAGCCGCGGTTGCCGGTGTTCATCGAGCAGGCACGGGCGGGGCTGGACCCGGCGTTCTATGGGTATACCAGCAAGGGGGATTTGCAGGTGATCGAGCGGCATGTGCCGTTTCGCGCGGTGATCCTGCCGCAGGCGCGCGAGATGCCGTTGATCAACAGCGGGCCGGGGCTGTTCCCGATTGCGTTGCAGGACCCGCCGGCGACGCCGTGGGGGTTTTTCGTGTTCGACGGCGACTGCTGCCAGTTGCATCCGAACGCGCCCGGCGAGCGGCCGGCGCGGGCGATATTTCCGCGCACGCTGGATGGGCATTCACGGTTTACCGCGACGTATTTCCATGCCGGCCGGCCGTCTCCGGCGATTGTGTTTTCGTTCATTGTGGCCCGCGAGGATGGCTCGGAAGTGTTCCGCAGTTCCCGCGCTTTGGCATCGGGGGAGCGGCAGGATATCGCGCTTGACCTGCCGCAGTTGACCGGGCGGCATCATTTGATCCTGCAGACCGAGATGGCGCCCGAGGCGCCGCAGAATTTCAGTGCGTGGGCGCAGTTCCTGTCGCCGCGGATCGGGTAGGGGTCAGGTTCGCAGTTTCTGGTCCAGCGCGTCGCGCAGGCCGTCACCGAGGAGGTTGAAGGCCAGGACGGTGATGAGGATGGCCATGCCGGGGAAGATGGTGACGTGGTCGGCGACGCCGAGGTAGCTGCGGCCGTCTGACAGCATGGCGCCCCATTCGGGGCTGGGGGGCTGGGCGCCGAGGCCGATGAAGGAGAGGGCGGCGGCGGTGAGGATCGAGGTTCCCATGCGCAGCGAGGCGTAGACGATCACCGCCGGCATGGTGCCGGGCAGGATGTGGACGAACATCAGCTTGGTGCGCGAGACGCCGATGCTGCGGGAGGCCTGGACGTAGAGGGTCTGCTTGAGGGCCAGGGTGGTGCCGCGGACCAGGCGGGCGAATACCGGGACCGCCGAGAGGGCGATGGCGTAGATGACGTTGACGATGCCGGGGCCGAGGATGGCGACCACGGCGATGGCGGGCAGGATGCCGGGGAAGGCCAGCATGACGTCCATGATGCGCATCATCAGGCCATCAAGCCAGCCGCCGAAGAAGCCGCTGATGATGCCGAGGCTGACGCCGACGACGCAGCCCAGCACGACGGAGAGGAAGCCGACGGTGAGGGAAACCTGGCCGCCCCAGATCATGCGGGAGAAGATGTCTCGCCCGTAGGTGTCGGTGCCGGCGAGGTGGGCCCAGGTGGGGCCTTCGAGGAGGGCGTCGTAGTCGGGCGTGGCCTGGTCGTAGGGGGCGATCCAGGGGGCGAGGGCGGCGGCGAGGACCAGGACGACGATGAGGCCGAGGGAAAACAGCGCCATGCGCTTGGTGCGGAAGCGGCGCCAGAATTCGCCAAAGGGGGTGCGGATGGCGGCGGTGCCGATGGTGGTGGCGCTCATTTCAGGCGGATCTCCGGGTTCACCATCCCGTAGAGCAGGTCAACGATGAGGTTGATGAGAACGAACTCCAGGGCGAACAGCAGGATTTCGGCCTGGATCACCGGGTAGTCGCGGAAGCTGACGCTGTCGATCAGCAGGCGGCCGAGGCCGGGCCAGGCGAAGACGGTTTCCACCACGATGGCGCCGCCGAGCAGGAAGCCGAATTGCAGGCCGGTGAGGGTGATGACAGGGATGAGGGCGTTGCGGACGGTGTGGGTCCAGATAACGGCGCGCTCGGTGACGCCTTTGGAGCGGGCGGTGCGGACATAGTCCTCGGCGGCGACTTCGACGTAGGCGGAGCGGGTGAAGCGGGCCATGACGGCGGCGACCGCGCTGCCCAGCGTGAAGGCGGGCATGACGAAGTGCTGCCAGGAGCCGTAGCCGCCGGTGGGGAGCCAGCCCAAGCGGACGGAGAACAGGTCGATCATCATCAGGCCGAGCCAGAAGCTGGGGAAGGAGATGCCGGAGATGGCGAAGATCATCGCGGCACGATCCTCCCAGCCACCGCGGCGGACGCCGGAGAGCACGCCGAGGCCGACGCCGGCGAACACTGCCCACACCATCGACCACACGGTGAGCCACAGCGTGGGCATGAAGCGTTCGCCGATCAGCTTGGAGACCGGTTCGTGGGTCTTGATGGAGCGGCCGAGTTCGAAATGGGCCATCTGGTCGAGATAGCGGACGTATTGCGACCAGATCGGTTGATCCAGCCACAACTCCGCACGGGTGCGTTCGACCTGTTCGAGCGACGCCTCGGGGCCGGCCACCATGCGGGCCGGGTCTCCGGGGAGAAGATGCACGAAGGCGAAGACGAAAAGACTGACGGCCAGCAGGACCGGGACGGTGCCTGCCAGCCGTCGGAGAAAGTACTCCAGCACGTCAGTTCAGCGTCGCGTCTTCGTCGAGCTGGAACTGCTGGTCACCGCGCATGGAGGCGCCCTTCAGTTTCTTCGAATAGGCGGCGAGGTTGTGCGACATGCCGAGGTAGAGCAGGGCGGCGTCTTCCCACGCCACTTTCTGGGCGATGGCGTAGGCGGCGGCGCGCTTGGTGGGGTCGACGGTGGAGAGGCCGGCCTCGATGGCGTCATCGACTTCCTTGTTCTTGTAGTAGGCGAAGTTGTTCAGTACCGGCGGCCAGCCCTTGCCCCACAGGAACGGACGGATGCCCCAGTCGGCATCGCCGGTGGAGGAGGACCAGCCGGTGACGAGCATCTGGATGGTGGCGGTTTCGGGGGCCGGGTTGGTGTAGAGCTTGGAGGTGAGCACGCCGGCTTCGAGGGATTCGACCGTGACCTTCACGCCGACGAGGGCGAGCTGTTGCTGGAGGAACTCCATCGAGCGCTTGGACAGGGTGCTGGTGCCGCTGGTGATGGTGATGTCGAAGCCGTTGGGGTAGCCGGCTTCGGCGAGCAGGGCCTTGGCCTTGGCGACATCGTACGGCCAAGGCTTCTGCTTGCTGTAGTATTGCAGGCCGGGGGCCATTGGGCTGTCGAGTTCATCGGCGTAGCCGGACCAGATGACCTTGGCGTAGGCCTTCTTGTCGACCGCGAGGTTCATCGCTTGGCGGACGCGCAGATCGCTGAAGGGCTTCTTTTGGCTGTTCATAGTGGAGAACAGGCTGAGCAGCGAGGGCTGGTTGAACACCACGATATCGGGGTTCTTCTCGACCAGCTTGATCATTTCGGGGGGCACGGGGGTGATGAACTGGGCCTCGCCGCCCTGGAGCATGGCGAGGCGGGTGCCGTTTTCGGCCACCGAGCGGTAGGTGATGGTGTCGATCTTGGGCAGGCCGGCCATCCGGTAGTGGGTGTTCTTCTTCAGCTTCAGGGTATCCGCGCCCCAGGAGACCAGCTCGTAGGGGCCGGTGCCGGTGGCGTTGCGGGTGAATTCCTTGCCGAACTTGGTGACCAGCGTCGGGTTGACGATCATCGCGCCGGGGTGGGCGAGATTGTTGGGGAACGCGCCGAAGGGGTACTTCAGGGTGACCTTAACGGTGAAATCGTCGATCACGTCGGTATGGTCGATCATGACGTAGATCGACTGGCGCTTGAGGTTGTTGGCGGGGTTGCCGCCGCGATCGAAGCTGAACTTCACCACTTTCGCGTCAAACGGGGTGCCGTCCGGGAACGAGATGCCGTGGCGCAGCTTGAAGACGAATTCGGTGGCGGTGGCGTTGGCTTCGTAGCTTTCGGCCAGGGCGGGGACCAGCTTCATGTCCCGATCGAGCTTGAACAGCCCTTCGTGGGTGAGGCGGGCGGCGGCCTGGGAGATGTTGTCGTTGAGATCGTGCGGATCGAGCCCGGTGAGGTTGTCCGACACGGCGACCACGAGGTCCGCGGCGCGGGCGGTTTGGGCTCCGACGATGATGGCTGCTGCGACGAGCATTCTGGCGAGGATGCGGATCATGCCGCTGGCTCCTTTTTCCTTGTTGGGGGGACGATGCGGGAAATGCGTCCAGCGCGCAACAGGCATGAGTCTCGGTTAGTACATGCCGCCGACGCTGTGGCGGGCGACGAAGTGGCCTTCGCCGACGCGGACCAGGGGGGCGACGACGGGCATGTCATTGGGGCGGCGCAGCGGGCTCGGGACTTCGCTGTCGTCGAGGCCTTCGTGGCGGGAGCGGCGGGCGGGATCGGGGACTGGGACGGCGGCGAGGAGGCGGCGGGTGTAGGCGTGCTGCGGGTCCCCGAAGACGGCCTGGCGGGGGCCGATTTCGACGATCTGGCCGAGATACATCACGGCGACGCGGTGGCTGACGCGTTCGACCACCGCCATGTCATGGCTGATGAAGAGGTAGGAGAGGCCGAGGCGGGTTTGCAGGTCCATCAGCAGGTTGACCACCTGGGCGCGGATGGAGACGTCCAAGGCGGCCACGGCTTCGTCGGCGATGATGAGGCTAGGTTCGCTGGCCAGAGCGCGGGCGATGCAGACGCGCTGGCGCTGGCCGCCGGACATTTCGTGGGGGTAGCGGTCGATGTGTTCGGGGAGCAGGCCGACTTGGCCGAGTAGGGTTTGGACGCGTTCGCGGACGGCGGGGCCGTGGGCGAGTTTGTGGGTGTGGATGGGTTCGGCGATGGAGAAGCCGACGGTCATGCGGGGATCGAGCGAGGCGAAGGGGTCCTGGAAGATGAACTGGATGGCCCGGCGCATGCGCTTTTCGCGGGCCGGGTTGAGTTTGGAGACGTCTTCGCCGTTGACGCGGATGGTGCCGCCGAGGGGTTGTTCGAGGCGGATGATACTGCGCCCGGTTGTGGTTTTGCCGCAGCCGCTTTCGCCCACCAAAGCGAGGGTTTCGCCGGGGGCGACGGTGAGGCTCACCTGTTCGGCGGCGTGGATGCGGCCGACCAGGCGGAAGCCGCGGCGGACATCGAAGCGGGTGGTGAGCCCTTCGAGTTCGAGGACGGGGGTGGCTTCGTGGCGGACGGTGTCCTGTTCGACGTGGGGTTCGTCGCCGATGATGAAGGGGGCGGGGAGGGGGTGGTCGGCGAGAGCGCCGAGGACGGGTACGGCGTCGAGCAGCATTTTTGTGTAGGGGTGGCGGGGCTTGGTGAAGAGTTCGACCACTTCGCCGGTTTCGACCACGCGGCCGTGCTGCATGACCACGACGCGATCGGCCATTTCGGCGACGACGCCCATGTCATGCGTGATGAAGATCAGGCCCATGCCGAGTTCCTGTTGCAGGCTGCGCATGAGGCGCAGGACCTGGGCCTGGACGGTGACATCGAGGGCGGTGGTAGGTTCGTCGGCGATGAGGAGGCGGGGGCGGCAGGAGAGGGCCATCGCGATCATCACGCGCTGGCGCATGCCGCCGGACAGCTGGAAGGGGTAGCGATCGAGTTGGCGGGTGGCTTCGGGGATGCGGACGCGTTCGAGCAGGCGGCGGGCTTCCTCGCGGGCGGATTTTTCGTTGAGGCCCTGGTGTTGGGTGATGGCTTCGGCGATCTGGGCGCCGACGGTGAGGACCGGGTTGAGGCTGGTCATCGGTTCCTGGAAGACCATCGCGATATCGGGGCCGCGGAGTTGGCGCATGGTCTCGGGGGGTTCGATGGCGAGGTCGCGCTGGCGGCCGGTGCGGTCGGTGAAGAGGATTTGGCCGCCGGTGATGCGGCCGCCGGCGTAATCGATGAGGCGGGTGATGGCCAAAGCGGTGACGGATTTGCCGGAGCCGGATTCGCCGACGACCGCCACGGTTTCGCCGGGGGCGACGGTGAGATCAAGCTCGCGCACCACGGTTGCGGGGCCGCGTTCGGTATCGAAGGTGACGCTGAGGCCGCGGACATCGAGGAGGGCCGGGCGGCTGGGTGTCTGGTTCATTGCGTCACGATGCCGGGGTGCTTCGGCGGAGGCAAGCGGGCTATTCTGGGCGCTTCATTGGAAAGATCGCACATGACCAATCCACCGAGGCCGCTGGCTTTCGTTCTTGCCGCGACGGAGCAGGGGGCGCTGATCGTCAATCGCCTCGACTATCACGTGGTGTCGGCGGATCGGACCGATGGGGTGGGGCATCAGTTGTTGCGGGACGCCTCGTTCGATGGGGCTGAGGTGGCGATGGCGTTGCGGGTGCTGGAGATGCGGCGGCGGGTGTTCGGCGATGGGGTAATGGGGGTGGATTGCGGGGCGAATATCGGGGTGCATGCGCTGTCCTGGGCGCGGCGGATGACGGGGTGGGGGTCGGTGATCGCGATCGAGGCGCAGGAGCGGTTGTTCTATGCGCTGGCGGGGAATGTAGCGTTATCGAATTGTTTCAATGCGCGGGCGGTGCATGCGGCGGTGGCGGGGGTGGCGGGGACGATGCTGATGCCGGTGCCGGATTATCGGGTGGCGGGGAGTTTCGGCAGCCTGGAACTGCGGGGCGGGGAGGTGGAGTTCATCGGGCAGGCGATCGGGTATGGGGCGGAGGGGATGGTTCCGGTGCCGGTGGTGACGATCGACGGGCTGGGGCTGGGGCGGCTCGATTTCCTCAAGATCGACGTGGAGGGGATGGAGCTTGAGGTGCTGGAGGGGGCGCGGGGGACGATTGCGGCGTGCCGGCCGGTGATTTTGGCCGAGCATTTCAAGACCGGGCGGGAGGCGCTGGGGGCGGCGTTGGCGGGGCTTGGGTATGTGGTGCACGAGTACGGGTGGAACTTTGTTGCGGTGCACCGGGATGATCCGGGGGCGGGGGAGATTATTAGTTTGATATCGTAACAAAAACGACGTACGGCGGTGTGGGCGGGGATTCAGGCGGGGCGGGAGCGCCAGGGCCAGCGGAGGTGGGGGCAGGGCGGAGTGAGGCGGTGCTGCGCCGGGGGCGGGACGTGGGGCGGCGCTTCGGCGCGGGATGCGCGGGCGGGTGCGGGGGGTGGTTCTGGTGGCGGGGCCGGATTGGCCAGGCCGAGCATGTGGCAGAGGGGGCGGAGCATGCGGGCGGCGGTCGGGGAGGCGGCGAGGAGGTTGGCGGCGATGGGGTCGGCGAGGAGGGCTTCGAGGTAGTTGGCGTAGGCGACGGCTTCGTGGCGGAGATCGGCGACGAGCCAGCCGCGGGCGCTGGGGAGGCGGATGGGGGCGGGGCCGGAATGGCTGGTTTTGCGGGAGGGGCGCGGGGCCTGGCCGGCTTCGAGGCGGGTGGCGAGGCGGGTGAAGCGGGCGGCGGCGCGGGTGAGGCGGTTCCAGAGCGGAAGGATGAGGCTGACGCGGCGCGGGTTGCGCAGGAAGGCGCGGGCGATGAGGGCGGCGAGGCCGGCGAGGATGAGGGCCAGGCGCGCGGCGACGGCGAGGGCGCCCGGGATGGGGGCCGGGGCGCGCTGGGGGTTGGATTGGGGCGTCGGGTTCATGAATAGTTTCCTATTCATTGGGGGAGGCCGGTTCAAGGGGTTTCTTTGGGGGGGGCGTGATGTGGGGGTGTTTTTGGGGAGCCGGTGGGTTTGATCGGGCAGGGTCGTCTTTGGTGGTACCTTCCGGATTGCGCAACGGGTTGAAAATGGTGGGCCGTGGCGGCGATCGGAAAGGCTTGATTTTTGCCCGGCAGAGATGCCCGGTTGGCCGGATCGTCACACGCGGGCGAAGGATCGCATGGTCAGGCCGCGGGTGGTGCGGAAGGTGGTTGGGCGGGGGGCGCCTTCGTCGGCGGCGATGAAGGTGAAGGTGGCGTGATCGAGGATGTAGCTGGGGGGAGGCGTTTGCCGGCGTCGGGGCCGGTGGAGTCGATCCAGGTGATGGATTTTGGGGTGGTGGTGGCGTCCAGTTCGAAGGTTCCTTCGAGGAGGACGTGGCCGTCGGGCGCTGTTACGGTGAAGGTGGTTGCGGTGACGGCGAGCCTTGCGCCGGGGGCGCCGTGGGTGTCGGGCGGGTTGGGGATGCCGTCTTCCTCCATGGCGGTTTGTTGCCAGGTGCCTTGGAGGGCGGCGAGGTCGGCCTGGGTGGGGTGGGTCATGTTGGGTGGCCTGGGTTCGGGGTTGCTTTAGCGCATGGGGGGGCGGTGATGCAGGGTGCGCTGGGGGAGAGGATCGGCGCGGGCATGTCGGCGGATGTTCATGGCTGGGCGCCGGGGCGGGTGGTGAAGCTGTTCAAGGTGGGCATGCCGCGGCGGGTGGTGTGGCACGAGGCGCGAATGACGCGGGTGGCGTTCGAGGCCGGGCTGCCGGCGCCGGAGGTGTTTGGCGAGGTGGAGGTGGAGGGGCGGTTCGGGATTGTGCTGGCGCGACTGGAGGGGCCGACGCTGCTGGAGCTTTCGCGGAGCGGGGCGATGTCGGCGGGGGAGGTGGGTGGGGTGCTGGCGGGGCTGGCGATGGCGGTTCATGCGACGGTTCCGCCGGTGGAGGTGATTTCGCTGCGGGATTGGATGGAGCATTCGCTGCGGGCGGCGGGGGAGCGGGTTCCGGCGCATATCGGGGCGGGGATTGTTGGGTTGATCGAGCGGATGGGGCCGGGGGAGGGGTGGTGCCATGGGGACCTTCATCCGGGCAACGTGATCATGACGGCCGAGGGGCCGCGGCTGGTCGATTGGCTCGGGGCGGTGCGGGCGCCGGGGGTGCTTGATCTGGCGATTTGCCATGTTCTGCTGTTCGAGCATACGCCGGGGCAGGTGGACGATCCGGAGCGGCCGCGGGCGTATCATGCGGTGCTGGAGGCGGAGTATGCGCGGCTGGGCGGGATTTCTCTGGCGGCGTTGCGGGGGGCGGTGGAGGGTTATTTGCCGGTGGCCGGCGTGTTGGGGTTGTTGGGGGGGTGGGCTGACGCGGAAGAGAGGGCGCGGTTTATTGGGCGGGTTGAGGCGGCGTTGGGGATGGGTGGCTGAGAGTCTGACTCTGAACTCATCCGCAACGAGCTAGCCTCCTGACGAGAAGCATAACTGAGGCGGCGTATAGGAAGGCGGTTGCGGAGGCGATGGTGGCCTCGAACTCCTTGGCCAGCCTGCGGTTTCGGCCCAGCCAC
>CAIMWH010000003.1 GCA_903845065.1 uncultured Rhodospirillales bacterium
GGCTGCTCGACTATGAGGAACTCGAAACCCTCGCCCGCGCCCACAAGCCCAAGCTCATCATCGCCGGCGGCTCGGCCTACCCTCGCACCATCGATTTCGCCCGCTTCCGCCGCCTCGCTGACGAGGTGGGCGCCTATTTCATGGTCGACATGGCGCATTTTGCCGGTCTCGCCGCCGCCGGAGTGTATCCCACGCCGGTGCCGCATGCCCATGTTGTCACCACCACCACCCACAAAACGCTGCGCGGCCCGCGCGGCGGCATGATCCTCACCAATGACCCCGAGATCGCCAAGAAGATCAACTCGGCGGTGTTCCCTGGGCTGCAGGGCGGCCCGCTGATGCATGTCATCGCCGGCAAGGCGGTGGCCTTCGCCGAGGCGCTGCGCCCCGAGTTCAAGGCCTATCAGCAGGCGGTGGCCGACAACGCCCGCGCCCTCGCCGCCACCCTGGTCGAGCAGGGCCTCGCCATCGTCACCGGCGGCACCGACAGCCACCTGATGCTGGTGGACCTCCGCCCCAAGCGCGTCACCGGCAAGTCCGCCGAAGCCAGCCTCGAACGCGCCCACATGACCGCGAACAAGAACGCCATCCCGTTCGACCCCGAGAAGCCCGCCATCACCTCGGGCATCCGCCTCGGCACCCCGGCGGGCACCACCCGCGGCTTCGGCGTGGCCGAATTCGTGCAGATCGGCCAGATGATCGGCGAAGTGCTGGATGGGCTGTCGGCCTCGAATGACGGCACCAACGATATCATCGAACAGGCGGTCGGCCGGCGCGTCCATGAGTTGTGCGCCCGCTTCCCGATCTACGGATAACACGCGGTGCGCTGCCCGTTCTGCGGCAACGAGGACACCCAGGTGAAGGACAGCCGTCCTTCCGAGGACGGTAGCGCCATTCGCCGGCGCCGCTTCTGCACAGGTTGTTCGCAGCGCTTCACCACGGTGGAGCGGGTGCAGCTGCGCGAACTTGTGGTGGTGAAGCATGACGGCCGCCGCGTGCCGTTCGACCGCGACAAGCTCACCCGCTCCGTCAGCATCGCGCTGCGCAAGCGCCCGGTGCAGGAGGAGAAAATCGAGCGCATCGTCAACGGCCTGGTGCGCCAGCTCGAAGCCTCCGGCGAGAACGACGTGCCGAGCAAGCTGATCGGCGAGTTGGTGATGGAGACGCTGAAGGAAGTCGACATGGTGGCCTATGTCCGCTTCGCCTCGGTGTATCGCAATTTCCGCGAGGCCAAGGATTTCGAGGCGTTCCTGGGGAAACTCGGCGATGCCGACTGAGCCCAGCGCCGAGGATCTCGCCCATATGCGTGCCGCCCTCGCGCTGGCGCGACGCGGCCTCGGCGCGTGTTGGCCCAACCCCTCGGTCGGCTGCGTCATCGTGCGCGGCGGGCGGGTGGTGGGCCGCGCCGTCACCTCTCCGGGCGGCCGTCCGCACGGCGAAACCAATGCGCTGGCGATGGCCGGTCTGGCCGCGAGCGGCGCCACCGCCTACGTCACCCTCGAACCCTGCTGCCACCACGGCCGCACGCCGCCCTGCACCGATGCGCTGATTGCCGCCGGCATCGCCCGCGTGGTGATCGCCTCGCGCGATGTCGATCCCCGCGTCAATGGCGCCGGGGCCGCCCGCCTGCGCGCCGCCGGCATCGAGGTGATGGAGGGGGTGCTGACGGCGGAGGCCGACGAGATCAACGCCGGCTTCTTCTCCCGCGTGCGCGCCGGCCGCCCGCTGGTCACCCTGAAACTCGCCTCCACGCTCGATGGCCGCATCGCCACCCATGCCGGCGAGAGCCAGTGGATCACCGGCCCCGACGCCCGCCGCGCCGGCCATGCGATGCGCGGCCGGCATGACGCGATCCTCGCCGGTATCGGCACGGTGCTTGCCGACAATCCGGAACTGACCTGCCGCATCCCCGGCATGCGCGCGGTGCCGCTGGTGCGCGTGGTCGCCGACAGCCACCTGCGGACGCCGCTTACCCACAAACTGGTCGCCACCGCGCGCACCACGCCGACCTGGATCATCACCCGCAACGGCGCCGACCACGCCCGCCGCCGCGCCTTGTCCGATCTCGGCGTCACGTTGCTCGATGTGCCCGCCGGCCCCGCCGGGGTGGATCTCAAGCGTGCCCTGGAGGCCCTGGCCGAGCGCGGCATTACCCGCCTTTTGGTGGAGGGCGGCGGTCGCCTCGCCGGCTCCCTGCTGCGCGCCGGCCTGGTCGACCATCTCGCCTGGTTCCACGCCCCCGCCATCATGGGCGGCGACGGGCTGCCCGCCGCGGCGGCTTTCGGGGTGGAGCGGCTTGCCGATATGCCCCGATTCGTGCGCCATACCACCATTCCGCTCGGCCCCGACCTGCTGAGCACTTTTCGGAGGGAAGCCTGAGATGTTCACCGGCATCGTCACCGGCCTCGGCACCATACGCACATTCGCCCCCGCCGGTGCCGGGCGTGACACCCGTATCGTCGTCGCCTCGCCGTGGCCGGAAACCGCCACCATCCCGCTTGGCGCCTCCATTGCCTGTTCCGGCTGCTGCCTCACCGCGATCGAGATCGGGCCGGACTGGTTCGCCGTCAACGCGTCCGACGAAACACTCTCCAAAACCACCATCGGCGGCTGGCGCGTTGGCACCAGGGTGAACCTCGAACGCCCGCTCAAGGTGGGTGACGAACTGGGCGGCCACATCGTCTCGGGCCATGTCGACGGCGTCGGCGAAGTGCTGTCCGCCGATCCGGTGCACGGCTCCGTGCGCTGGACATTTCGCGTCCCCGCCCCACTTGCACGCTTCATCGCCCCCAAGGGCTCGGTGGCGGTGGACGGCGTGTCGTTGACCGTCAACGAGGTTCGCGGCCCGGAGTTCAGCGTCAACATCATCCCGCACACGGCTGCCGTGACCAGCTTCGGCTTCCTCAAGCCCGGCGATGCCGTGAACATCGAAATCGACACCGTCGCGCGCTATGTCGCCAGGCTTTCGGAGTACAAATGAGCGATCTCATCACCCGCAACCTCTCGGACTACCTCGCCTCGGCGGAGGAGCTGATCGAGGAAGCCCGCAATGGCCGGATGTTCATCCTGGTCGACGACGAGGACCGCGAGAACGAGGGGGACCTCGTCATCCCCGCCCAGTTCGCCACGCCGGAGCAGGTGAACTTCATGGCCCGGCATGCCCGCGGCCTGATCTGCCTCGCCATGACGCGCCATCGTGTGGAGCAGCTCGGCCTGCCCCTGATGAGCCAGTCCAACGGCACCAGGCACCAGACCGCCTTCACCGTGTCGATCGAAGCGCGCGACGGCGTGACCACCGGGATTTCGGCGCATGACCGTGCCCACACCATCGCGGTGGCGATCAACCCCGAGAGCAGCCGCGACGAGATCGTCACCCCCGGCCACGTCTTCCCGCTGATGGCTCGTGAGGGCGGCACGCTGATCCGCGCCGGCCACACCGAGGCCGCGGTGGATATCGCCCGCCTCGCCGGCCTCACCCCGGCCGGGGTGATCTGCGAAATCATGAACGATGACGGCACCATGGCTCGCCTGCCGGACCTGGTGGCCTTCGCCCAGCACCACAACCTCAAGCTCGGCACCATCGCCGACCTCATCGGCCATCGCCGCCGCACTGAGCAACTGGTGAAGCGCGTGCAGGAAGGCGTGCTGCATCACGAAATCGGCGGGGACTGGAAGCTGGTGGTCTACGCCAACACGGTCGAATACGCCGAACATCTCGTGCTGGTGAAGGGCGACCTCAGCGAGCCCGGCCCGGTGCCGGTGCGCATGCACAGCGTCGACCTGCTGAATGACGTGCTCGGCAACGTGACCCGCAGCCGGCTGGACAGCGCGATGGCGATGATCGCCGAGGAGGGCAGGGGGGCCGTCGTCATCCTGCGCGAAATGCGGCCCGAGACCATCTCCGAGCGCGTCCGCCTGCTCACCGGCGCCGAGCGCCCGCGCACCCAGTTGCGTGACTACGGCATCGGCGCCCAGATCCTGCTCGATCTCGGGGTGCGCGAGATGGTGCTGCTTTCCAACACCCACCAGCACATCATCGGCCTCGAGGGCTACGGCCTCACCGTTGTTGAACGCCGCGCACTGCCGACAGGTCCCAAACGATGAGCACCGCTGACGCCCCGCTGCCCGCCGCCCCCAAGCTGGACGGCCCCGCGCCGCATGTGCTCGTCGTGCGCGCGCCCTACTATACCGACGTTGTCGACGGCCTGCGCGAAGGCGCCCTGCGCATCATCGCCGAAGCGGGCGGCACCGCTGAGGTGATCGATATCGCCGGCGCCCTCGAACTTGCCACCGCCGTGCTGTTCGCCGTGCGCGACACCCGCCGCCGCTTTGACGCCTACGTGGCGCTCGGTTGCGTGGTGAAAGGCGAGACCGACCACTACGAACACGTTTGCCGCGAGGCCATGCAGGGCCTCACCCGCGTGGCGCTGGATCATGCACTGTGCCTCGGCAATGGCCTGCTGACCGTCGCCACCGCGGAGCAGGCGATCGAACGTTCGCGCCAGGACGGCCACAACAAGGGTGCCGAGGCCGCCGCTGCCGCCCTCATCCAACTGCGCGCCGCCCGCCACCTCGGCGCCGTCTGATGGCCGTTCGCCCCGCGCCCACCAGCCGTCCCCGCACCGCCAGCCGTGTAGGCGCCGTGCAGGCCCTGTTCCAGGCCGAGCAGGCCGGCACCAGCCCCGAGGCGGTGATCGACGAATTCGTCCGCCATCGCCTCGGCGAACTCCATGGCGACGGCTTCGAGGATGGCCGCGTGCCGGATGCGCATGTGCCGCTGTTCGCCGCCATCGTGCGCGCCGCCACCGCCCAGCAGGAATTGATCGACCCGATGATCGCCGCCGCGTTGCCGGCCGACTGGCCGCTCGATCGGCTCGATCCGGTGCTGCGTGCGCTGCTGCGCGCCGGGGGGGCCGAGTTGTGGATGACCGAAGGCCCGCCATCGCGGGTGGTAATCAACGAATACCTCGACATCGCGCACGGCTTCTTCGACGGTGACGCCCCGAGGTTGGCCAACGGCGTGCTGGACCGCCTGGCACACTTGCTGCGCCCGGCTGAATTCGATGCTCCCGCAGCAAACGGATAAAAGTTTTTTGTTTCTTTTTTTCAAAAAAGAAGGCCTTTCTTTTTTTGAAAAAAAAGAAACAAAAAAACTTCCCCCGATTTCCTTGGACTGGCGCCCGTGAGTCTCCCGGTCGAGTTCGAGCGGATTGCGCGGTATTTCAAGCCGCTGGCGGGGGTGGGGTCCCTGGCGCTCACCGATGATGCCGCGGTGCTGCTGCCCCCGCCGGGCCGTGAACTGGTGCTCACCGTCGATGCCATGGTCGCCGGTGTGCATTTCCTGGCCGACGATCCGCCCGATCTTGTCGCCCGCAAGCTGCTGCGCACCAACCTGTCCGACCTTGCGGCCATGGGCGCCACCCCGCTCGGCTATCTGCTGACCGTCTCGGTGCCGCGCGATACGCCGGAGGCTTGGTTCGCCGCCTTCGCCGCCGGTCTCGCCGCCGACCAGGCCGAATTCGCCGTCACCCTGCTCGGCGGAGACAGCACCTCCACCCCGGGCCCGGTCAGCCTGTCCCTCACCATCCTCGGCACCGTCGCCCCCGGCACCGCGCTGCGGCGGTCTGGCGCTCGTGCGGGCGATGGCGTGTGGGTGAGCGGCACCATCGGCGATGGCGCCCTCGGATTGCTGGCCGCGCGGGGTGAAATCCCCGATCCGGACGGCAGCCTCGCCGACCGCTACCGGCTGCCGCGGCCCCGCCTCGCGCTCGGCATGGCTCTGCGCGGAATCGCCTCGGCTGCGATGGATGTGTCGGACGGGCTGGTGCAGGACCTCGGACATATCTGCCGCGAATCGGGCGTGGCCGCCGATATCGAGGCGGCACTGGTGCCGTTGTCTCCCGCCGCCCGCGCGGCCAACCGCCGGGAATTGTGCCTCACCGGCGGTGATGACTACGAACTCCTCCTCGCCGTGCCGCCCGCCCACGAAGCCGCGCTGCACGAGGCCGCCCGCGCCGCCTGCATCCCGGTTACCCGCATCGGCACCTTCCGGGCTGGGTCCCCCCATGTCACGGTCCGCACTGAAACAGGGGAGGTCTTGCCACTCGCGCGCGGCGGCTGGAGTCACTTCGCCTGACCGCCCTTCGGAGACGTCTATGAGCCCTGCTAAATCCACCGGCATGAACCGGAATGTCTGGCTGTTGTTCATCTGCCAGGGGCTGGTCAATGCCTCCAGCATCAGCCAGGTGTCGATCAGCGCGCTGATCGGCTACAGCCTCGCCGCCGACAAGACCCTCGCCACCCTGCCGTATGCGCTGCAGATGACGGGAACCATGGCCGCCTCCATTCCGGCTGGTATCGTCTTCGCCCGCCTCGGTCGTAAGGCCGGCTTCCTGCTCGGCGCCGCCGCCACCCTGCTCGGCACCATCATGTTCGCCATCGGGCTGATCCAGGCGGATTTCGTGATGTACTGCCTCGGCGCCATCCCCACCGGCCTTGGCTTCGGCATCGGCCAGCACTACCGCTTCGCCGCCGCCGAAGTGGCCCCGCCGGCGCAGCGTTCGCGCGCCATCGCCCTCGTGATGGCCGCCGGGGTGATCTCCGCGATCCTCGGGCCGGAACTGGTCAAGCACTCCAAGGAAATGGCGATGCCGGTGCTGTTCCTCGGCACCTACATCATGCTGGCCATCCTGCCCGCCATCGGCCTGGTGCTGCTCTCCATCACCGAATTGCCGCCGAGCCCGCCGCGGCAGACTTCGCCGACGCCGCTGCTCACCATCATCACCCGGCCGAACTTCATGACCGCGGCCTTCGCCGGCCTGGTGGGCTACGGCACCATGAACCTCATCATGGCCGCCACGCCCTTGCAGATGAAGCTGTGCGGCTTCGGCGTGAACGACAGCACGGATGTGATCCGTGCCCACGCCATCTGCATGTTCGCCCCGGGCTTCGTCACCGGCCGCCTGATCGATCGGATCGGCCCGCACCGGGTGATCCTGCTCGGCGGGCTGCTGAACTTCATTTGCATCGCCATCGCGGTGAGCGGCAGCAACGAGTTCAGCACCTTCATCGTGGCGTTGGCCACGCTCGGGGTGGGCTGGAACTTCATGTTCGTCGGCGCCTCGGCCCTGCTGTCGACCGCGCACAACCCGGCGGAACGGGTGCGCGCCCAGGCGGCCAATGATTTCATCGTGTTCGGCACGGTGGCGGTGACCAGCTTCAGCTCAGGCGCGATCCACGCGGCGCAGGGCTGGGCGGCGGTGAACTTCACCGTGGTGCCGTTCCTGATCGCGGCCATCGGGCTGGTGGCCTGGCACTATCTGCGTCAGGCGAAGGTCAGCGTCGCGCAGTAGCGTCGTCGAGGGTTGCCCGGTGACCCGGGCGACCCGCGCCGCTCAGTAGTTGCTGGAGCTTGAGTTGCCGCCGAGGCCCGGGCCGAAGCGGCCGATATTGCCGAACAGCTGCTGCAGGAACCCGACATCGGTGCCCGGCGACGGGGTGGTGCGATCGACGATGCTGACCGGACGCGAATCGGCGTCGCCCTTGGTTTCCACGGCGCGCACGGTGCCCTTGGCATCGAACGTGATGGCGACGACCTGCTGTTCCAGCACGTTCTGGGTGGCAGCGATGCGCGGGCGCGTCACTTCGCTGATATACATCCAGGTGTTGTCGTCAAACGTCGCCTTCATCGTCGGCGAGCCCAGTACCGCCAGCACGTCGGCCTGGGTCGAGGTGCCCGGCACCAGTTGCGCCACGGTTTCCGGCTCAACCTGATGCCCGCGCACCTGCGGCGGGTAGGACAGGTAATGGCCGGTGCCGCAGCCCGCGAGGGTCGCGACAAGTGCAAGGCCGGCACAGGTTCGGAGGAGCGTCGAGGTCGGTCGCAACTGCGGCAATCCTTTAGTAGTGGCCCGTGGGGTGTCATGCCACGTGACGGGTGTCAATCGCGCGGGGCCTGTCAATTGAGCGGCGCCTCGCCTATCTAGTCCCCCACGGCTGCCATATCCAGCGTCCATATCCAGGAGGACTCCGCGCGTGCTCGGCCTGCTTCGCCGCAACCGGCTCGAACGACCGGCCTACCTGCTCTACGGCGCTGCCGTCGCTGCCGCCCGCACCCCGTTGTTCTACGCCGAACTCGGCGTGCCCGACAGCGTGGACGGGCGTTTCGACATGGTGAGCCTGCACGTCTTCCTCCTCATCCGCCGCCTCGGCGCGGCCGGCGAGCCCGGCCCCAAGCTGGCGCAGGTGGTGTTTGACGCGATGTTCCACGACATGGACCTCAACCTGCGTGAAATGGGCGTGGGCGATCTTTCAGTGGGCAAGCGGAACCGCGCCATGTGGGAGGCCTTCCACGGCCGCTCCGCCGCCTACCAGACCGCCCTGAACGCGCCGGATGACGCAGCACTCGCCGCCGTGCTGCTGCGCAATGTGTGGCGCGGCGCCGAGCCCGCCTCGCCTGACGCACCACATCGCCTCGCCGGCATCGTGCGCGCCGTGATTGCCGCCCTGGCGACCCAGGACATCACCCGTCTCGCAACCGGCCAGGTATCCTTCGGAGACCCCGCATGACCCCGGAGCTGTCCCGCCCGCACCGCGCCGACTCGATTCCCGAATCGGGCACCACCCTCAACATCAGCGCCACGCCCGCCGAGTGTGCCGCGGTCGCCGCGCGCCTCGGCATCCCTGGCCTGCGCAGCCTGACGGCACGGATCACCCTGCGCCCGGCGGCCGGCGGCTGCGTGGAAGCCACCGCGAAATTCACCGCCCGCCTGGTGCGCGAATGCGTGGTGAGCCTCGAACCCTTCGAGACCACCCAGCGCGAGGCGTTCTCCCTGCGCTTCGTGCCCGAGGGGCAGGAGAGCGAGACGCCCGATCCGGAGTCGGAGGACGAAATCCCCTATGCCGGCGGCACGATTGACCTTGGCGAGGCCGTGGTGGA
Source organism: uncultured Rhodospirillales bacterium (assembly GCA_903845065.1). Lineage (GTDB taxonomy): Bacteria > Pseudomonadota > Alphaproteobacteria > Acetobacterales > Acetobacteraceae > CAIYPH01. Next base: position 8,939 of record CAIMWH010000003.1, read on the forward strand.
GCAGCTTGCGCTCGACCTTGACCCATTCCCCCGCAAGGAAGGCGCCGAACTGCCGAGCGAGGCCGATCCGGCCAACGTCTCCCCGTTCGCCGCCCTCGCGGCCCTGCGCGCCAAGCAGTGAAGCCAGCCATGCACACCCTTGAGAGCGCAAGACTCTTGCCCCCCCGCACGGCCTCTGCTAGAGGCCGCTCCTCGCGTTGTTACCCATTTCGTGACACACGCATCTCCAGCCGCCGGGACCGTCCCGTCGTGCCCGGGATGTTCGTCACATATATCAGAGAGGCTCGCACCTATGGCTGTTCCGAAGAGAAAGACCTCGCCCTCGCGGCGTGGCATGCGGCGCAGCCACCAGGCGCTGACCAGCGAAGCCCATGTGGATTGCAGCGCTTGCGGCGAACTCAAGCGCCCGCACCACATCTGCTCGCATTGCGGCCACTACGACAATCGCGAAGTGGTCGGCGCCGGCAAGGCCCTGAAGGGCGCCGTACGCGCCTGATCATCCAACGCCCAGGGCGGTGACGATGAGCGATCCCTATACGCTCGCCGTCGACGCCATGGGCGGCGATGGCGCGCCCGAAGTGGTGGTGGCCGGGCTGGAACTCTCCGCCGAACGCCATCCTTCCGCGCGCTTCCTGCTGGTTGGTGACGAAGCACGTCTTGCGCCGCTGTTGAAGCGCTACAAGCGTGCGGCCGCCGCCTGCACCGTTCGCCACGCGGCGGAAGCAATAGCCGGTGACATGAAGCCTACCGCCGCACTTCGGGTGCGCGGTTCCTCGATGCGCGTCGCGATCGACGCGGTGGCCAACGAGGAAGCCTTCGGTGTGGTTTCGGCCGGCAATACCGGCGCGTTGCTGGCGCTGGCCAAGATCGTCATCAAGACACTCCCCGGCATCGATCGCCCCGCCATGGCCGGCATCGGCCCCTCCGCGCGGGGCGACGTGGTGATGCTCGATCTCGGCGCCAACGTGGCGTGCGACAGCCGCAACCTGGTCGAATTCGCCATCATGGGGGATGTGTTCGCCCGCACCGTGCTGGGCCTCACCGCGCCCAGCATCGGCCTGCTCAACGTCGGCTCCGAGGAGTTGAAGGGCGACGACCGCTTCCGTGTCGCCGCCGAGACGCTGCGCAACAGCCACATCGCCGCCCAGTTCCATGGCTTCGTCGAGGGCCATGACATCGCCGCCGGCACCACCGATGTCATCGTGACGGACGGCTTCACCGGCAACGTGGCGCTGAAAACCGGCGAGGGCGCGCTGCGCCTGATGGGCGGCATGCTGCGCCAGGTGTTCTCCGCCTCCATCGGCGCGAAGATCGCCTACCTGCTCGCCCGCCCCGGCCTCGAACGCCTGCGCGAATGGCTTGATCCGCGGCGCTACAACGGCGCCGTGCTGCTCGGCCTCAAGGGCGTGGTGGTGAAATCCCACGGCGGCACCGACGCGATCGGCTTTGCCCACGCCATGGACGTAGGGATGGACATGGTGGTCCATCGCTTCAACGAGCGCATCCGCGAGGGGCTCAGCCGCATCGCCGTGGCGCCTGCGGAAGCCGCGGTCCCGGCCACCCAGGGGTGAACGACGGCATGAACGATATGGTCACGGATCATGTGGCGGCCTCGCCAGCACCGGCCGGAAGGGCTATGACCGCGCGCATGAAGACCATGCGCGCCCAGTTTGCCGGAGTCGGCAGCTATCTGCCCGAAAACCTCGTCACCAACGACGAACTGGCCAAGACGGTCGACACGTCCGACGCCTGGATCCGTGAGCGCACCGGCATCCGCCAGCGCCATCTCGCCGCCCCGCACGAAACCTGCGCCTTCATGGCGACCCGGGCCGCCGAAGCGGCGCTGGCGCAATCCGGCATTGCGGCGGCCGATATCGGCGCCATCATCCTGGCCACCGCGACGCCCGATCAGGCCTTCCCGGCCACGGCAACCCGCGTTCAGGCGGCTCTCGGCGCCGGCGGGTTCGCCTATGACCTGTCGGCCGCCTGTGCCGGCTTCGTCTACGCTCTCGGCATGGCCGACTCGCTGATCCGCTCTGGCGCCATCCGCAACGCCATCGTCATCGGCGCCGAGGTCTACTCGCGCATCCTCGATTGGAATGACCGCGGCACCTGCGTGCTGTTCGGTGATGGTGCCGGCGCCGTGGTGTTGCGTGGCGTCGAATCCGATGACGCCGCCAGTCCCGGCGTGCTCTCCACCCATCTGCACAGCGACGGCAGCCTCGGCGACATCCTCTACGTCAATGGCGCCGTCGGCCGCCGTGACCTGCCCGGCCATCTGGTGATGAACGGCCGCGAAGTGTTCCGCCACGCAGTCGCCCGCATGAGCGAGGCGATCGACGAGGCACTGGCCGCCAACAATCTTGCCCGCACCGATGTGGACTGGATGATCCCGCATCAGGCCAACCGCCGCATCATTGATGGTATCGGCAAGAAGCTGGGCCTCGGCGAAAACCAGGTGGTGATCACCGTGGATCAGCACGCCAATACGTCCGCCGCGTCCATTCCGTTGGCGCTCGCGGTGGCGATGGCGGATGGCCGCATCAAGCCGGGCAACCTGCTGCTGCTCGTGGCCCTCGGCGGCGGGCTCACATGGGCCTCGGCGCTGGTGCGCCTGTAGGTAGGCGTCCCCTGTAGCCGGCTCCACCGCGGCGGCGCTACGATACGCCGAGACGTCGGGAAGGAGCCTCCACATGCGCCTGCTGCCACTGCTGCTGACCCTCGCCGCTGCCGCCCTCCCCATCGCGGGGCGGGCCGCAGAACTGCGGATCGGCTTCACGCTCGATACTCTCACCCTCGATCCCGCCAATCACCGCTCACGCGAGACCGAGAGCGTGCTGCGCACCATGTACAACGGCCTGGTCGCGCATGATCCGGCGATGAAGCTGGTGCCCGAGCTCATCGAGTCCTGGACGTGGATTGATCCCCGCACCATGGAAATGAAGGTCCGCCCCGGCGTGACGTTCCATTCGGGCGCCAAGCTCACCGCCGATGACATCGTGTTCACTTTCACCCGCCTGCTCACCCAGGGCGCCATCGCCGGGCAGACCAGCCCGCGCAAGGATCTGCTCGGCCCCACCCGCGAAGTGGTGAAGGTGGACGACAGCACCGTGCGCTTCCTGCTCAACGAGCCCTGGCCGGTGCTGCCGGCCATGCTGACCTTCCAGGAGGTGGTGAGCCAGCATTTCGTCGAACAAGCTGGCCCCGCCGGCATCGCCACCACCGAGGACGGCACCGGCCCGTTCAAGCTGGTGCAGTGGCGGCGCGGCGAGTCGCTCGTGCTGGAGCGCGCTGCCAACTACTTCGGCGGCGCCCCCGCCATCCCGGTGGCGGCCAAGGCCTGCACCGACCGCGTGATCATCAAGATCATCCCCGAAAACGCCTCCCGCGTGGCCGCCCTCCTGGCCGGCGACGTCGACATCATCAACGAACTCCCGGCCCATGACATCCGCAGCGTGGAGGCCAATCCGAATACTCGGGTGATGGCGGTCAACGGCACCCGCACCTTCTTCGTGGCGCTCAACAACAGCCGCAAGCCGTTCGATGACATCAGGGTGCGCCAGGCCGCCAACCACGCGCTCAACCGCCAGCTCATTATCGACAAGCTGCTGAGCCGGCGCGCGGTGAAGCTGAACGGCGTGATGAGCCCCGCCGCGTTCGGACATAATCCGTCCTTGCCCGAGTACACCTACGACGTCGCCAAGGCCAAGGCGCTGCTCACCGAGGCCGGCTATCCCAACGGCATCGACGTGACGCTGGACGCCGACGGCCCGCAGAAGGAAACCGCCGAGGCGATCGGCGCCCTGCTCACCCAGGCCGGCATCCGCACCAAGGTGGCGGTCGGCGACGGCTCCCAGGTGCGTGCCCGTTGGGCCGCGAACGGCAAGCGCGAGGGGGACATGTGGATCTCCTCGTGGGGCAACGGCTCGCTCGATCCGACCGACATCTTCGAACCCACCCTCAAAACCGGAGGGCGCGGCAACTCGGCGTTCTATTCCAACCCGAAGGTGGATGACCTGCTCGCCGCCGGTGGGCGCGAAACCGACAGTGCCAAACGCTCGGCGCTCTACCAGCAGGCCGAGGCCATCATCAACCATGACGCCCCGTGGATTTTCCTGTGGCTGCCGCAGGACCTCTATGGCGTCTCGGCCCGCCTCGCCGGCTGGAGCCCGACGCCAAGCGGCTGGCTCAACCTGCGCGATGCCTGCGTGCAGTAGCGGGGCATAGCCGCACCAAGATGGCTCTCGTCCTGCTGCGCCGGCTGCTGCACCTCATCCCGGTGCTGTTCGGGGTCACCGTCATCGTCTTCCTGATGATGTCGCTGACGCCGGGCGACCCGGCCGAAATCATGCTGGCCAACCAGAACGCCTCGCCGGCGCAGATTGCCACGTTGCGGCATGACATGGGGCTCGACCGGCCGCTGCTGACCCGCTTCGGGTCCTTCGTCGGACACGCGCTCATCGGGGATTTCGGCCAGTCGCTGTTCCATCACCGCCCGGTCGCCGCGATGATCGCCGAGCGGCTGCCGGCCACCATCGAACTCAGCCTCGCCGCGATGCTGCTCACCCTCCTCGTCGCCATCCCGCTCGGCGTGCTGGCGGCGGTGCGGCGCGGCGGGGTGCTGGACCGCCTGGCCAGCGTCGGCGCGCTGTTCGGCGTGTCGCTGCCGGGGTTCTGGTTCGGCATCCTGCTGCTGATCGGCTTTGCGGTGAACCTGCGCTGGCTGCCGGTCTCGGGCGCGATCGACTACGCGCGCCAGCCGCCGGTGATCACCGGGATGCTGGCGCTGGATAGTCTCCTCGCCGGCCGGATCGACAGCCTTGGCAACGCGCTGGCGCATCTGGTGCTGCCCGCCATCACCCTCGGCCTGCCCATGGCGGCCATCCTGATGCGCGTCACCCGTGCCTCCATGCTGGATGTGCTGCGGCAGGACTACATCACCTTCGCCGAAGCCAAGGGCCTCGGCCGCGCCCGCATCATCGCGCTGCACGCCCTCAAGAACGCCCTGCTGCCCACCGTCACCGTGGCGGCCATGGAAACCGGCGCGCTGCTCGGCGGCAACATGGTGGTGGAGACGGTGTTCGGCTGGCCCGGCCTCGGCCGCCTGGTGGTGGAGAGCATTTTCGTGCGCAACTACCCGTTGGTACAGGCCGCAGTCCTGCTCTATGCCGTCACCTATGTGCTGGTGAACTTCGCCGCCGACCTGCTCTACACCGTGCTCAATCCAAGGGTGCGCCTGTGATCGTCCGGCTTGGTGCCCTGTTGCCCGGCACCCTGGCGCGGCTGGCCGGCGCGGGCGTGGCTGCCTTCGTGCTGATGGCCGCCGCCGCTCCGCTGCTGGCGCCGCAGGACCCCGCGGCGACGGACCTGCTGCGCCGCCTGCAACCGCCGGCCTGGATGGAGGACGGCGACTGGGCCTTCCCCCTCGGCTGTGACGCGCTGGGCCGCGATATCCTGAGCCGCATCATCTACGGCGCCCGGGTGTCCATTTTCATCGGCGTGGTGGTGGTGCTGCTCGCCACCGTCATCGGCGTGATGGCCGGTCTCGCGGCGGGCTATCTTCGCGGCGGGGTCGATCGGGTGATTTCCTGGCTAGTCGATGTGCTGCTCGGCTTCCCCTATCTCATCTTCGCCGTCGGGCTGATGGCGATGATGGGGCCGGGGGTGCTGAACATGGTGTTGGCGCTGGCCTACAAGGAATGGGTGGTGCCGTGCCGCGTGGTGCGTGGCGAAACCCTGGCGGCGCGGGAGACCGAGTATGTCGAGGCCGCGCGCGCCATTGGCGCCTCCAGCCTCGGCATCATGGTGGGGGAAATCCTGCCCAACATCCTCTCCCCGGTGATCGTGGTGGCCACCGTGCGCATTGCCCAGGTGATCATCCTCGAAGCGAGCCTCTCCTTCCTCGGCCTCGGCGTGCAGCCGCCCACCGCGTCCTGGGGCTCGATGGTGGCGGACGGGCGCGCCTTCATCCTCGATGCATGGTGGGTGAGCACCTTCCCCGGCCTCGCCATCCTGCTGTTGGTGCTGTCCATCAATGTGGCGAGCCAGGCAATTCGGGACGCATTGGACCCGCGCTTCCATGACTGAACCGTTGCTCGCCATCGCGGACCTCCGGGTCGCCTTCGCCACCCCGTCCGGCCTGGTGCGGGCGGTGGATGGGGTGAGCCTGGAGGTGCATCCCGGCGAATGCCTGGGCGTGGTGGGCGAGTCGGGCTCCGGCAAGAGCGTCACCTTCGGCGCGGTGATGGGCCTGGTTCGCCCGCCCGGCCATATCGATGGCGGCAGCATCCGCTTTGCCGGCCGCGAACTGGTCGGGCTCGATGCCGCGTCCTACCGGCACCTGCGCGGCCGCGACATCGCGATGACATTGCAGGATGCGCTGACCTCGCTCAACCCGGCGCTCACCGTCGGCACCCAGATCATCGAGACCCTGCTGGCCCATGGCGAAGACCTCCCTTCCGGCCACGGCGCCCGCATCCGCGCCGCGCGTGCCCGGGCGATCGAGATGATGCGCCTCGTCGGCATCCCGGCCGCCGAGCAGCGCCTGGGCGACTACCCGCACCAGTTCAGCGGCGGCATGCGCCAGCGCATGATGATCGCCATCGCGCTGTCCTGCCGCCCGCGCCTGCTGATCGCCGATGAGCCCACCACGGCGCTGGACGTCACCATCCAGGCCCAGGTGCTGGAACTCATCGCCTCCATCCGCGCCACCCTAGGCATGAGCGTGGTGCTGATCACCCACGACCTCGGCGTGGTGGCCGAATACTGCGACCGGGTGGCGGTGCTTTATGCCGGGCAGATCGTTGAGTCCGGCCCCACGCGCGCGGTGATCGGCTCTCCGCGCCACCCCTATACGGCGGGGCTGCTGGCCTCGGTGCCGGTGCTGTCGGACCTGGATCGCCGCATCCGGCCGATCGAGGGCCAGGTGCCTGATCTGGTCGATCTGCCCCCCGGCTGCCGGTTCCTGCCGCGCTGCCCGTACGCCGCAGCGGCGTGCCAGGTGGCTATCCCGATGCACGGCGTCGCCGAGGGGCACGCTGTGCGCTGCATTCGTGCCGAGGTGGCGGCATGACCGCGTTGCTCGAAGTGCACAACCTTTTCAAGCACTACGACGTCGGCGCCGGCCTGCTGCCGCGCCTGCTCGGCCGCCCGCCGGCCCGGATCCAGGCGGTCAATGGTGTCAGCCTGTCGATCCGTGCCGGCGAGACCCTCGGGCTGATCGGGGAGAGCGGCTGCGGCAAATCCACGCTCGGCCGCGCCATCCTACGCCTGCACGAGCCCGATGGTGGCCAGGTTCGCTTCGCCGGCACTGACATTGCGAGCCTCGCCCCGCCCGCGATGAAGGCGATGCGGCGGCGCATGCAGATCATCTTCCAGAATCCGTTCGCCTCGCTCAACCCGCGCAAGAGCGTGGCGGATATTCTTGCGGCCCCGCTGCGGCTGCACGGGATCGCCACCGGCGCCGCGTTGCGCGAACGTGTCCATGCCATGCTCGAATCCGTTGGCCTCACCGCCGCCCACGCCGCGCGCTACCCGCATCAGTTCTCGGGCGGGCAGCGCCAGCGCATCGGTATCGCCCGCGCCCTCATCCTCAACCCCGAATTCGTGGTCTGCGATGAGCCGGTTTCGGCGCTCGACGTGTCGATCCAGGCGCAGATCATCGACCTGCTCGCCCGCCTCAAGCGCGACCTCGGGCTGACCTATTTGTTCATCAGCCACGATATCGCGGTGATCGGCTACGTCAGTGACCATGTCGCGGTGATGTACCTCGGCGAAATCGTCGAAAGCGGCCCCACCCGCGCGGTGCTGCGTGCGCCGCAGCACCCCTACACCCGCGCCTTGATGTCAGCCGTGCCGCGGATCGAGGTTGCCGACCAGCGCGCGGATCGGGTTCGGCTGCTTGGCGATCCGCCGTCGCCGATGCACCCGCCATCCGGCTGCCGCTTTCACCCGCGCTGCGGTTTCGCGACTGACCTGTGCCGCAGCACCGCCCCCGCCGCCCGCACCCTCGACGGTGGCCATTCCGTTGCCTGCCACCATTTCCCGGAGACCCCGGCATGACCCCGCTGAACGTCACCGGCGCCGCACATGCCCGCGGCCTGGCCCAGGCGCGGCTGGCCCCTGACAGCATCCCGGCGGTGCGCGCCATGGTCGCCGGCCGGCTGGAAGGTGCCGCGGCACTTCTCGCCCAGCCCCGTATCCGCCGCTTCCTCGCCGCTCAGCGCGACCACGCCGACCGCCACGATGCCGAGGGGATCGCCGAGATGGACGGTATCGCCAAGGGCTATGGTCTCGACCCGGATGATTTGTTGGCCTTCCTCCACGCCGGCCAACTCTCCGGCGTGCCCGATGACGGCTGCACCGCCTGGGCCTTCGCCCATCCCGCCCTCGGCGCGATCGTGGTGAAGAACCGCGATTTGCGCGGCCCCGCCCTCCCGCTGCAACGCCTGTTCCTTCACCAGGACCCCGCTTGGGGCACCCGGCGCGTGCTCTGCGTCGGTAGCCTCGGCGCGCCGGGCGCCTATTCGAGCGGCATCAACTCCGACGGTTTCGCACTCGTCGACACCCAGGTGGTCAGTACCGACCAGGGCGTCGGCCTGCTGCGCTATTTCCTGATGACCCGCCTGCTCGCCCATTGCGCCAGCGTGGCCGAGGCCGTCGACATGCTCCACGCCACCACCCACGTCGGCGGCGGCACCCTGGTGATCGCCGACGCCACCGGCGCCATGGCCAGCGTGGAACTCGGCCACCGTGCTATCGCCATCGAACGCCCCGATGGCCTCTGGACCGCGCGCACCAACCATTTCCTTTCGCTCACCCTGCGCGACCGCTTGGCCGACCGCACCGGCGCCGACGTGTCCCTCGCCCGCCTCGCCACCCTGACCGCCTGGCTGGCCGCGCGTCCATCCTGCCCCACCACGGCCGAAGCGGCCGGCATCATGGCCAGCCATGATGCGAAGGACTACACCGGCCTATGCCGCCACGGCGGTGCGACCCACTCCACCACGGTGTCCGGCGCCATCTTCACCTGCGCGGCCGGCACGCTCGATTTCACCCACGGCAACCCGTGCGACGGGCTCCGCTCGCACCACGCCGTGTAACGCCGCCCGCCCAACCAAGAAGAGGTTCCGATGCAGACCGCCCGCATCATCTGCCCCAACGGCCACCTGGGGTTCGCGCCGCTGAAGCCCGAGAGCTTCGCCATCGGCGTCGCCGCCGGCCCCGACTTCATCGCCGCCGACTCGGGCAGCGACGATATCGGCCCCGGCCCGCTCGGCTCCGATACCTGCACGAGTCCGCAGGCCTGGCAGACCCATGACCTCGAGGCCATGCTGCTCGCCGCCCGCGCCAACGGCGTGCCGATGATTATCGGCTCGGCCGGCGACACCGGAACCAACAGCCGCGTGGACCTCTACGTCGGCATCATCCAGGACCTCGCCCGCAAGCACGGCCTGGCGAAGTTCAAGCTCGGCTATTTCTACTCCGAGGTCACCCACGCCACGCTGCATGCCAAGATGGAGGCGGGTGAAATCATCGAGGGCCTTGAAGGCCGCGAGGCGCTCACCGCGGCCGAACTCGATGCCACCGCCCGCATCGTCGGCATGGCCGGCGTTCACCCGTTCATGGCGCTGCTCGACCAGGGCGCCGAGGTGATCATCGGCGGCCGCAGCAGCGATTCCGCCATTTTCGCCGCCGCCGCTTTGCATCGCGGCCATGAGGAGGGCCTGTCCTACTACCTGGGCAAGGTGCTGGAGTGCGCCTCGTTCTGCGCCGAACCCTATGGCGGCAAGGAGACCGTGCTCGGTGAAATCGTCGATGGCGGCGTTCATGTCACCGCCATGCACCCGGCCCAGCGATGCACGGTGGCCTCCGTCGCCGGCCACGCGATGTACGAACGCTCCAACCCCAACCATGAATTCGTCGCCGGTGGGATGCTCGACATGAGCCAGTGCCACTACGAGCAGATTTCGGAGAAAACCACCCGCGTCACCGGCCCGCGTTTCGTGCCGATCGATCGCGTCCGGGTGAAGCTCGAAGGGGCGGCCAAGGTGGGCGAGCGCTTCGTCGGCATGGCCGCGGTGCGCGATCCCTATACCATCGCCCATATCGATGCGGTGATCGGTTGGGCCCGCCAGCAGGTGCGCGAACGCTTCGGCACCGAGGGCTACGAACTGCATTACACCGTCTATGGACGAGACGGCGTGATGGGCCCGCTTGAACCGGTGAAGACACCCGCCCACGAACTCTGCATCGTGGTGCAGGGCGTCGCCCCCACCCGCGAGATGGCGGAGGAGGTCTGCATCACCGGCACCCGGCAGATGTTCTACGCCCGCCTGCCCGAGGTGAAAGGCACCGCCGGCTCCGTCGCCTTCCTGTTCGACGAAGTGCTGCCCGCCAGCCCCGCCTATCGCTGGAGCGTCAATCATACCGTCGCGGTGGATGACCCGATGGAGCTCTTTCCCATCCACATGACCGAAGCCGGCATTTGAGGAGCCCCGCCATGCAAACCCGCAAGCTCCACGAACTCGCCAAGACCATCCGCAGCAAGAACGCCGGGGTGGACCGCATCACGTTCGACATCATCTTCCGCGATCGCCGCACCTACGATGCCGTGCGCCGCAGCGGCGCCCTGAGCCGGGAGGCGGTGCTGGCGCTCTATGGGCTGCCGGAGTCTCGCCTCACCGATTTCGTCGAGTTCGACCCGGCGTATGCGATCAAGTTCACCATCTCGCGGCTGCGGCCGAGCGGCAGTGCGGGGGATTCGGATATCTTTGGGGCGCAGCAATATGCACCGCTGCTCGATGTGGTGGTGAATTTGCCGGATAACGAGGTTTTTGAGGTACAGGGGTGAAGGAAGGGCTTCTTTTTGAAAAAAGAAGCAAAAACTTTCTATCCAATGGCTTCGCCACTCCCCCGGGAGAGCGGCGAAGCA
>CAIMWH010000004.1 GCA_903845065.1 uncultured Rhodospirillales bacterium
ACGACATCCCGATCGAACTGCTGCGGCAGACCAGCGGTGGCACCGAGTGCGCCACCCTGGCCGGGTTCTACAACGCGCTCGGCGGTCCGGCCGGCACCTTCCAATAAGCCGATCCCAACGATGGCAGCGTCACCCAGCAGGTCTTCGGCACCGGCGATGGCAGCACGACGGCGTTCCAGCTGGTCCGGAGCCTCGGCGGCTTCAACGAGCCGGTCTATCTGCCAATCACGCCCGCGATCTACCGCTCCGACTGGCAGAACCTGACGCTGCTGGTGCCGAGCCCGCGCACCAACCTGCTCGTCTATTCGGTGCCAACTCCCGGCAATGGCTGGAATGGCGGCGACGGCGCGCTGACGTCCTTCGCCGCCACCGCGCCCGACGGCTCCGGCACCGTCGGCAAATACGTCGAGAACGGCAGCACCAACACCGGCCATCAGATCACCGCGCCCGGTGGCGCCGAGACGCTGACCGTCGGCGCGGCCTATACGATGTCGCTCTGGTGCAAACCGACCGGCACCGGCACGAAGCGCTGGCTGACCTGTTTGGTCGGTCCTGGTGCCTTCGCCAGCTTCGGCGGCGCGGTGTTCGATGTCGTCACCGGCACCGTCAGCAGCGTCTCCGTGCCGACCGGCTCGGGCCTCACTGCCACCATCGTGCCGGGCCTGCTGGGCTGGTACCGCTGCTGCATCTCCTTCGCGCCGACCAGTTCGGCCGCCATGACCTATGAATGGCGCTGCGCCAGCACCGGCAGCGACATCTTCGGCAACTACATCGGCGACGGCACCTCGGGGCTGCTGATCTGGGGTGGCCAGTTGGAGAACAACGCCCAGGTCGGCAGCTCCATCCCGACCTCGGGGGCCGCGGCCACCGTCACCGACTACGTGCTGGGCGCCACCGGCATCGTCACCTGCGCCACCGCCCCGGTTGCCGGCGCCGTGCTGGCGTGGACCGGCACGTTCAACTGGCTCTGCCGCTTCGACGACGACAGCCTGGACTTCCAGCAGTTCGGCACCGGCCTGTGGTCGATGGGCTCGCTCAAGTTCAGCACGGTGAAGCTATGAAAATCGCCAAGTATGAGACCTCGACGGGCGCGCTGGTGGCGCTGCTGGCAACCCGCGCCTTCGTCTGGGCCGATCTCTACACCATCACGCTCGCCACCGGCGTGGTTCTGCGGCTGGCATCGGGTGATAGCGATTGGGCCTATGGCGGCAACACCTGGTCGCATAGTGGCCCCTTCATCGAGCACCCCGACCGGAAGCCGACGGCACACTGGAAGGTCGGCCTCGATGTCGATACTTGGCAGTTTTCGGTCATCCCGCGCGCCGTCGATCCGATCTCCGGCGCGGCCTATCCCGATACCATCGGCAGCACGCCCTGGCTCGCCGCGGCACGCGCCGGGGCGCTGGACGGCGCCGTGGTCCAGGTCGATCGGGCCTACCTCGCGACATGGCCCGCCTATCCCCGCGCCCTCGCCTTGGCGCCGGTCGGCGTGGTCAACATCTTCACCGGCCGGGTGGCCGCGATCGACGTCGACCGATCGGCCGTGATGGTTTCGCTGAATTCGCACCTCGAACTGCTCGACCAGAACATGCCGCGCAACCTCTACCAGGCCGGCTGCGGCCGGACGCTGTTCGATGCCGGGTGCAGTCTCGTGGCCTCGAGCTACGCCGCCAGCCTGACCGTGCTGGCCGGCAGCACGCAGTCTTTGCTGATCGCCACCAGCAGGCTGCCTGGTGGATCCGGCACCTACGCCCTCGGCCGCATCCTGTTCACCAGCGGGCTCAATGCCGGGTTCTCGCGCTCGGTGCGGAGCATGACCCAGGTGACCACCACCCTGCAGCTCACACTGATTGCGCCGATGCCGTTCGCGGTGGCCATCGGCGACACCTTCACTGCGTGGCCCGGCTGCGACAAGCAAATGGCGACCTGCACCGCCTGGGGCAACCTCGCGAATTTCGGCGGGCAGCCCTACATCCCCTCACCGGAGACGGCGGTATGATCGCCCCCGCGGAACTCGCCCAGCGCAAGGCGGTGATCGCCGAGGCTCGGACCTGGATCGGCACGGATTTCCACCACCGCGCGGCGGTCAAGGCGACCTGGGACGCCGACGGTAACCGCCTGACGCCCGGCGGTGTCGACTGCGCGACCCTTCTGGCGCAGGTCTACGAGGCCGCCGGCATCATCGCGCCGGTGCCGATCCCCAGCTACCCGCCGGACTGGTTTCAGCACCGCGAGGGCGAGCGCTACCTGG
>CAIMWH010000005.1 GCA_903845065.1 uncultured Rhodospirillales bacterium
AAGCGCTTCTTTTTGAAAAAAGAAGCAAAAACTTTTTCCTCCATGCCTGCTTCAGCAACACCGTGCGTCAGCCCCGGTTGACAGAATGCGCCGCCGGGCAAACCCTCCGGCGCAACACCGGGGAGCACGCCATGAACACCATCCATCAGCCCGCCAGGCATCACCCCCTCACCGGCCGCGATGTCTGGACCGGCGCCGAACTCGACCAGGCCGGCGACTGGATCTTCACCCTCGATGACGCCCAGCGCGCCGAGATCGACACCGCCCTCGCCGCCCTCAAAGCCCGCGCCACCCCGCTCTTCGGCTTCGAACGGGCAGACTTCCCCCTCCCCCTCACCGCCCCCCTGCTGGCGAAAATCTCCGACGAACTGGAGAACGGCCGCGGCTGCGTCCGCCTGCGCGGCCTCCCGGTCGAGCGCTACCACGAGGACGACCTGCGGCAGATCTTCTGGGGCATCGGCCGCCACCTCGGCACCGCCGTCTACCAGAACGCCCGCGGCGAAATCATGGGCGAAGTGCGCGACGAAACCCGCCTGGCCACCAAAACCTACGCCGAAACCGAGGAAGGCCACGTCGCCTCCGCCCGCGCCCGCTCCCGCTCCACCGGCCCGCTCCGCTGGCATACCGACCGCTGCGACGTCATCGGCCTGCTCTGCGCCCGCAACGCCCAAAAAGGCGGCGTGTCCAAACTCGCCTCCATCCCCGCCATCCACAACGAAATCCTGCGCCGCCGGCCGGACCTGCTGGCCCTCCTCTGCGCCGACTACTGGCGCATGCGCCCCGCCGACGAAGACGGCATCTCACCCGACAACGTCTTCGCCATGCCGGTCTTCGGCTTCGAGGCCGGCCGCGTCACCAGCCAATATTCCCGCACCTACGTCGAGCAGGCCCAGGAAGTCCCCCGCGTCCCCCGCCTCACCGCCGCGCAGAACGAAGCGCTCGACCTGCTGGCCGAAGTCGCCGAGGAACTCTGCCTCCACAGCGCCTTCATCCCCGGCGACATCCAGCTTCTCAACAACCACGTCATCTACCACGGCCGCACCGCCTACGCCGATGACGCCCAGAACGGCCAGGACCGCCTGCTGTTCCGCCTCTGGCTCGCCACCCCCAACAGCCGCCGCCTGCCCGAAGGGTTCGACTCGCTGTGGGGCAGCGTCGCCCCCGGCGCCGTCCGCGGCGGCGTCCTCCAGCCCGAAACCGGCGAACGCGTGCCCGTCTAGACCCGCTCGCCCGTCTAGGCTCTTTCGAACGCCATCACCCGCGCCCGGTTGGTCACCAGGCGCACCGTGCCGGCGCCGAACTCCAGGCACAGCCGCTGCTTCCACGGCCCGCCATCGCCCCGCTCGGCCAACGCCAGCGTGGGCGACAGCGGTTCGAGCGGCACGGTGGTCCGCATCGGCCCCACCCCGGTCGTCATGCGCGCCACCCCGCCCTCCGCGGCAATGCCGAACCGCGCATCATGCCGCCCCAGCACATACTCCCCCGCCCAATCCGCCGGCGCCACCAGGTCCGGCGCCACCGGCCGAAACCGCCGCGCCGCATGCCCGATCTTCCCCGCGATCCCGCCCGGAACCGCCTGCAACGCCACCGGCTGATGCACGGAATGCCCGATCACCCCATCGCCATGCGCATAAATCGTCTCGGTGGCCCCCAGATACGTCACCTGCCCCGCCGCATGCTCCATCCAGAACGGCCCCTCCTCGGCGACAAACCGCCCCGCCGGCAACACCCCCACCGCCGGCTCCGGCAACGTCGCCCCGGCCAGCGCCGCCATCACCCGCATGGCGATCCCGTGCGCATCGCTGTCCTCCCGATTGGTCACCACCACCACCCCCGCCCGGCTCGCCGGCGCCAGCAGGAAGTGGTTCTTGAACCCGGGCAGGGACCCGCCATGCCCCACCGCGATCACCCCTGGCACCGGCGAACGCGCCAGCCCCAGCCCATACCCCGTCACCGTCCCATCGTTCAGCGCCCGTGCCGCCCCCAGCCGCGCCAGCAGCCCCTCCGCCGCCCCGCTCCCCGCCAGCAGCGCCTGGCACCACGCCATCAAATCCTTCGCCGACCCGGCCAACCCGCCCGACGCCGAAATATGCAGCCCATACCGCCCCCGCAGCCACCCGCGCGGGCTCTTCCAATACCCCCCGGCCAGATTGGGCACCGGATCGGTCTCATCCTCCGGCAACGTGATCCCCACCCCCAACGGCCGGAAAAACCGCTCATGCAGCGCCGCCCGATAGTCGATCCCCTTCGCCTCCAGCGCCGCCTGCACCAGCCGATACCCAGTGTTGGAATACGAAATTTCGCTCCCCGGCACGAAATTCAGCCCCTCCAGCGAACACGCAAACCCCAGCAGCGCCTCCCGCCCGAGCGAGGTCGTCGGCGAAACCCCCAGTTGCCACAGCGCCTCCATCGTATCGGGCAGCCCCGCCGTCATATCCAACGCCCGCCCCACCGGCACCGAAGCCAGCGCCGGCTGCAACGCCAAATGCTGCCCCAGCGTATCCTCCAACCCGATCGGCCCCCCACCCAACAGCAGCGAACACAGGAAATGCTTGCTGATCGAGGCATACCGCACCGCGCTATCCGCCCCGAACGGCAACCGCAGTTCCAGGCTGGCAAACCCGCCGCACGCCTCGGCGCGCAAATCATCCCGATCGAAAATCAGGATCGCCCCGCCAGGCCCCCCCTCCCGCGTCCACCCCTGCGCCACCCCCGCGGCCACCGCCGCCGCCTTGGACCACTGCATCGAAGGGCTCCTCCCGAAATCGCCGCGCGACTGTCGAACCCCGCTTGCCCCCCGTCAATGCACCCACCGCCACCTTCCCCCCCAGCCGAACCCGCGCTAAGCCTGACCCAACCCAAGGGAGAGTAAACAATGGCGCAGTCACAGCGTTTCGCCGGAAGAGTTGCCGTCGTCACCGGCGGAGTATCCGGCATCGGATTCGCCGTCTCGCAACGCCTCGTCGCCGAAGGCGCCCGCCTCGCCATCTGGGACGTCAACGCCGCCGCCCTCGCCGACGCCTCCGCCCGCCTCGGCACCCAGGTCCACACCGTCGCGCTTGACCTTGCGGACGCCGACGCCGTGCAGGCCGCCGCCGACAGCACCGCCCGCGCCTTCGGCAAGATCGACATCCTCGTCGCCTCCGCCGGCATCACCGGCCCCAACGGCCCCGCCTGGGAATACCCGGTCGACGCCTGGAAGCGCGTCATGGACGTCAACATCAACGGCGTCTTCTACAGCAACCGCGCCGTCATCCCCCACATGCAGGCCAACGCCTACGGCCGCATCGTCAACATCGCCTCCGTCGCCGGCAAGGAGGGCAACCCCAACGCCTCCGCCTACTCCACCTCGAAAGCCGCCGTCATCGGCATGACCAAATCCTTCGGCAAGGAACTCGCGCGCACCGAGATCCGCGTCAATTGCGTCACCCCCGCCGCGGTAAAGACCCCTATTTTCGACCAAATGACGCAAGAACACATCGATTTCATGCTCTCTAAGATCCCCATCGGCCGCTTCGGCACCGTGGACGAAGTCGCCTCCCTGATCTGCTGGCTCGCCAGCGAGGAAGCCAGCTTCTCCACCGCCGCGGTCTTCGATATCTCCGGCGGAAGGGCCACCTACTAATGACCACGCTCAATCACCGCATCGTCCTCGCCTCCCGCCCCCAAGGCGGCATCTCGCCGGCCAACTTCCGCCTCGAAGCCGTCGAAATCGCCCCGCCCGGCCCCGGCGAAGTCCTCGTCCGCACCCGCTTCCTCTCGCTCGACCCCTACATGCGCATGCGCATGAATGACGCGAAATCCTACGCCGCCCCGCAAAACCTCGACGAAGTCATGGTCGGCGGCACCGTCGGCGAAGTCGTCGCCTCCAACCACCCCAACTTCGCCCCCGGAGACGCCGTGGCCGGCGGCGGCGGCTGGCAGGAATTCTTCACCGCCGACGCCCGCGCGCTGCGCAAAGTCGATCGCGCCCTCCCGCTCGAAGCCTATCTCGGCCCCGCCGGCGGCCCCGGCCTCACCGCCTGGCACGGCGTCTACAACATCATCGAACCCAAGGCCGGCGAAACCATCCTCGTCTCCGCCGCCGCCGGCGCCGTCGGCAGCGTCGTCGGCCAACTCGCCAAGGCCGGCGGCGCCCGCGCCATCGGCGTCGCCGGCGGCCCCGACAAATGCCGTCACGTCGTGGACGATCTCGGCTTCGATGCCTGCGTCGACTACAAATCCAAATCCTTCGCCGCCGACCTCGCCCGCGCCGTCCCCAACGGCATCGACGGCATCTTCGAAAACGTCGGCGGCACCGTCATGGATACCGCCATGCGCCACCTCAACCCGTTCTCCCGCATCGCCCTCTGCGGCCTGGTCTCCGGCGGCTACAACGCCGACCCCATGCCCATCGCGGACGCCACAATCCTGCTCACCCAGCGCGTGCTGCTCAAAGGCTTCATCCTCTCCGACCACCTCGATATCTTCCCCCGCGCCCGCGCGGACCTCGCCGCCCGCGTCGCCTCCGGCCAACTCAAATGGCACCGCACCGTCGCCCACGGCATCGCCAACGCCCCCGCCGCCTTCATCGGCATGCTCGGCGGCGCCAATCTCGGCAAACAACTCGTCGATCTCGGCTAGGGAGAAACCAACATGTCCGCTGAACTCGCCGTCCAGGCCGAACAACTCACCAACCTGCTCAAACTCCGTGCCAACCCCTTCGCCATGCAACTCTTCGAAAACGCCGAAGAGATGGAAGCCATCCCCCGCATCCGCCGTCCCAAAAACATCCATACCTTCGACCAGGCCGTCGCCCAGGCCGCCCGCCTCGGCTGGACCGTCGGCATCACCGCCGACAACCTCGTCGGCGCCCAGTGCCGCGCCGTCATCGGCCTCGGCAACGCCAAAGACGAAAAATGGCAATCCGGCCAACACATGGTCAACGTCTGGTACTCAACCCCCGAAGACTCCGCCGCCCACCAGGCCGCCATGCAATGCGTCCCCGATGGCAAATACAACGCCATCGCCCTCTCCCCCGTCGCCTCCCAACGACTCTCCAACCCCGATATCGTCCTCTTCTACGCCACCCCCGGCGCCATGATGTACTTCATCAACGGCCTCCAATGGGCCGGCTACAAGCGCTTCGACTGGTCGGTGGTCGGCGAATCATCCTGCGCCGATAGCTGGGGCCGCGCCCTCTCCACCAAAACCCCCTCCCTCTCCATCCCCTGCTTCGCCGAACGCCGCTACGGCGGAGTCCTCGATGACGAAATGCTGATGGCCCTCCCCCCCAGCTATATCCCCCAAGCCATCGCCGGCATGAATGCCCTGAGCAAAAACGGCCTGCGATACCCCTTCCCCCAATACGGCATCCAACAAGACGTCCGAGACGGCATGGCCGCCTCATACCCAGACCGCAAGCGGTGACGGAGAGGGGCAGAAAGCAAGGCGGGGGCTCTGCCCCTCGACCCCGCCAAGGGCCGGGCCCTTGGAACCCGCCACTTAAGAATGGTTCGAGACGAAGAGGGGGGCCATCG
>CAIMWH010000006.1 GCA_903845065.1 uncultured Rhodospirillales bacterium
AAGGATTGTTCGGCGGTTTTTTTGGCGCCGATGGCTTCGAAGGAATAGTTCACGCCGGCGAACTGGTTTTTGGCGCCGCCGGTGAGTTCCTTGACGGCTTCGACGGGGTCGACGTTGGAGGCGTTGATGATGTCGGTGGCGCCCATTTTGAGGGCGACTTCGAGTTTGGCCTGGTTGGTGTCGATGGCGATGACGCGTTCGGCGCCGGCCAGCGCCGCGCCGTTGACGGCGGAGAGGCCGATGCCGCCGCAGCCGAGGACGGCGACGGTGGAGCCCGGTTCGACGCGGGCGGCGTTGAAGACGGCCATGACGCCGGTGACGACGCCGCAGCCGACGAGGGCGGCGCCATCGAGGGGGATGTCCTTGTCGATTTTGACGATGGCGTGTTCGTGGACGCACATCTGCTCGGCGAAGGAGGAGAGGTTCATCATCTGGTGGACGACCTGGCCTTTCCAGGACAGGCGGCGCGACTGGCCGGGCATCAGCTTGACCTCGGTGTTCTCGCAGAGGTTCATTTTGCCGGTGACGCATTGCGGGCAGTCGCCGCAGAAGACGGAGAGGCAGGTGGTGACGTGGTCACCGGGTTTTACGTAGGTGACGTCTTCGCCGACGGCTTCGACGACGCCGGCGGATTCGTGGCCGAGGACGCAGGGGAAGGGGGCGGGGTAGAGGCCTTCCATGAAGTGCAGATCGGAGTGGCAGAGGCCGGCGAAGGCGGTGCGGATGAGGACCTCGCGGCGCTTCGGCTTGGTGATCTGGATGTCTTCGATGGTCATCGGCGTGTTGGCGGCATGCAGGACGGCGGCGCGCATGGGCTGGTTCCCTCGGGACGTTGTTGGTCTTGCGGGCAGACTAGGGTGGGTTGGGTGGCGGCGTAAAGTGGCGGGTGGTTGACCGGGTGGGGCGGGGAGGGCCAAGCTTCCGGCGGTTTGTTGGGGGTGTGCGATGGCTGATCTAGTGGATATCCGGACGCGGTTGTTTGCGTCGTTGCTGTCCGATGTGATGGACGGGCTGGGGTATATGGACCAGGCGATGCCGCCTTCGATCCGGCCGCTCGACGATGCGTCGGTGATGGTGGGGCGGGCGCGCACGGCGTTGTTCATGGATGTGTATGAGGTGAAGGAGGGGGAGAACCCGTACGAGAATGAGATCGCGTTGATCGATAGTTTGCAGCCGGGGGATATTCCGGTGTTTTCGTGTGGGAAGACCGGGCGGATTGCGCCGTGGGGGGAGTTGCTGAGCACGGCTTCGAGCGTGCGCGGGGCGGCGGGGGCGCTGATGGATGGGCTGGTGCGGGATATTCGGGCGATCCGGGCGATGGGGTTTCCGGTGTTTCATGGCGGGATCGGGCCGTTGGACAGCAAGGGGCGCGGCAAGATCATGGCGGTGGATGTGCCGATCGAGTGTGCCGGGGTGAAGGTTTCGCCGGGGGATTTGATTTTCGGCGATGCGGATGGGGTGGTGGTGGTGCCGCGGGCGATCGAGGCGGCGGTGCTGGCGGCGGCGTATGAGAAGCTGAAGGGGGAGAAGAGCACGCTGGCGGATTTGCAGGCGGGGATTTCGCTGGGGGCGGTGTTCGCGAAGTATGGGATTTTGTGAGTTGGGGTGATGCGATGCGTATCACTGGGCTGGAGACGGGGTGATGGGCAGTGTCTTGCTGGGTCGGGTGCGGGTATCCGACATCCTACCGACCATTGGCACACGACAGTCTTGGCGGAAGGTGTCATTCCCGAGGAGCCTGGCATTTATGAGTGGCGTATCGAGGGTGTCGGTACATACATTGGAAAATATGGGCGCATCCGACGCCCCACCAAAGAATATGGCCGAAATGTCGCGCGATTACTATCAGGCCGCCCATATCGGACGGGGAAGCCGGATGGGTACCGAGCCATTCACTACGCGCTTGCTGAAGCAGTACGCGTTGGGCGGCCGATCATACTGACGATACTGGAGAACGTGGCTCCCGATCGAATCAATCAGCGCGAGCAGGAACTTATCAGAGAGCGTGGAGCAACGCTCAACGGTCCAGCATCGATGTTCAAGGCAGTCGTGTAATCCCATGCGTATCACTGGGCTGGAGACGGTTCGCGCCGATTTTCATGATAACCTGATCTGGGTGCGGATCGAGACCGAGGCCGGGTTGGTGGGGTTGGGGGAGACGTTCTTTTTTCCCTCGGCGGTGGAGGCGTATCTGCATGATGTGGTGGCGCCGCAGCTGATTGGCGGGGATGCGTCGCGGATCGGGGCGTGGTCGGCGCGGTTGATGCGGGTGCCGGTGGGGTATGGGTCGTCCGGGGCGGAGATGCGGGCGGCGTCCGCGGTGGATATCGCGTTGTGGGATTTGATGGGGCAGGCGGCGGGGATGCCGGTGCATCGGCTGCTCGGCGGTTTGGCGCGGGACAGGATCCGTATCTACAACACCTGCGCGGGGCCGCATTATGTGACCAAGGCGCGGACGGATATCGGGACCTGGTTCGGGCTGGGCGACGGTGGCCCCGAGAAGTTCGATGATTTGCGGGGGTTTCTGGAGCGGCCGGCGGAACTGGCGCGGGAGTTGCTGGCGGAGGGGATCACCGGGATGAAGATCTGGCCGTTCGATTATGCGGCCGAGGCGAATGGGCGGATGTCGATCACCACGGCGCAGATCGAGGAGGGTTGCCGGCCGTTCCGGTTGATCCGCGAGGCGGTGGGGCGGCGGATGGACTTGATGGTCGAGCTGCATTCGATGTGGGACATCGAGAGCGCCAAGCGGATATTCCGGGCGCTGGAGCCGTTGGAGCCGGCCTGGTTCGAGGACCCGATCCGCATGGATGATGCGGAGGGGCTGGCGGAACTGGCGCGGTTTACCCGTATTCCGATCCTGGCCTCGGAGACGACGGCGCCGAAGGAGAGTTTCCGGCGGCTGCTGGAGCAGCGGGCGGTGGGGATCGTGTCGTTCGATGTGGGCTGGTGCGGCGGGATCAGCGAGGCGCAGCGGATTATCGCGCTGGCGGATGCCTGGCAGGTGCCGATTGCGCCGCATGATTGCACGGGGCCGGTGGGGTTCGTGGCGGGGACGCATTTGTCGCTGAGTGCGCGCAACGCGATGATCCAGGAGACGGTGCGGGCGTATACGCAGGGGTGGTACAACGAAATTGTTACTGCACTGCCGCCGATCGCGGACGGGTATTTGTCGCCGTTGATGGGGCCGGGATTGGGGTTGGCGCTGCGGCCGGAGTTTCTGGCGCGGGGCGATGTGCGGCGGCGGCGATCGGGCGCTGGGGCTGCCTGAGGGCGCCGGCTGGGCGGAATTGCTGGATTTTCGTCGTTTTGTTGTGGGGTGGATTTGCAATTCGACGGTATGTCGGATGTAAATAATTTGTGAGCAATTTTGACTTAAAATATTACGACTAAGTTTTTCACAATGAGTTTGACTCTAAAAATTATCCATGCAAGCGTTGGAGGCCAAGCAAGTCAGGTCGTTGCGATCTGCTTTATGGATTGATTCGGCCTGAGGCAATCAAAAAATGCCAGGAGGGTTCGTCAATGACGTGTAAATGTTTTATTATTCCGCAGGAAGTTCTCAATCGCTTTGCGTCGGACCCGGAATTGTCGGACGCGGTGCGGCAGAATTTCCATCACTCGGCGCAGATCAGTGCGCTGCATCGGGCGGTGCGTGAGCAGAACAACGCGCTGACGCAGGGGGTGATTGGGCTGCCGTTGCCGCGGCCGCCGATTCCTTTTCCGCGGCTGCATCTGCTGCCGGCGGCGCATGTGTTCAATTGCCACAATACGACGACGCTGCCGGGGGCGCAGGTGGCCAATCCGGGGTCATCGGCGGATGGCACGGTGAAGCGGGCGTATGGTGAATCCGAGGGGGTGGCGAAGTTCTACTGGGACGTGTTCCAGCGGGATTCGATCGACGGCAACCACATGACCCTGGTTTCCTCGGTGCATTATTCGTCGAACTTCAACAACGCGTTCTGGAACGGGACGCAGATGACGTATGGCGATGGCGACGGGCAGCTTTTCGTGGATTTCACGCTCGGCGACGATGTGATCGGGCATGAGCTGACGCATGGGGTGACGCAGCATAGCCTGGGGTTGAACTACTCGGGCGAGGCGGGCGGGCTCAACGAGAGCATTTCGGACGTGTTCGGCTCGATGTTCCGCCAGTGGGAAAAGAACCAGACGGTGGCGCAGGCGGATTGGCTCATCGGGGCGGATATCATGGGGCCGGTGGCCAAGCAGAAGGGATATACGTGTCTGAGGAATATGGCGGCGCCGAAGGATACGCACGCGCTGGCGGCGCAGCCGGACCACTATTATCCGGGTATCGGCAATCTCGATCCGCATTATTCGAGCGGGCCGCCCAACCTGGCGTTCTGCAAGGCGGCGGTGGCGCTGGGCGGGCATAGCTGGGAGAAGGCCGGGAAGGTCTGGTACAAGGCGCTGACCGGGTTCGGGCCGAGCCCCAACATGACGATGTCGCAGTTGGCCAACAGGACGCGTTCGGTTGCGCAGAGTTTGTTTCCGGCCGATCCTGCTGTTCATGCTGCTGTAGACAACGCCTGGACGGCCGTGGGCCTTTGACGATCCGCGCGCCCGGGAGGCCGGCCAGCGGTTTGGTGGGACGGTGACAATGGGCGACGTGGTGATCGAGCAAGTCGGGGGTTTCGTCGGTGGCGGAACCCCCATGGGGCATTTGCGGATGGAAGGGCGGGTGCCGTGGTCGGCGCTGTCGGCGGCGGACCAGGCTCAGGTGGATGCGCTGTTCAGGGCGCGGCGGCCGGTGAATGCGAATATGCGCTATCGGCTGCGGCGGGAGGGGCCCAACGGGACGGAGACCGTGGAGGCGCCGATCGAGGCGGTGCCGCAGGTGTTGATCGAGAGTGTTCGGACGACTTTGGAGTAGAGGGAAGGGGTTCTTTTTTGAAAAAAAGAACCAAAAAACGTCTATCCGATGGCTTCGCCACTCTCCCGGGAGAGGGGCGAAGCCATCGGATAAAAAAGGTTTTTGCTTCTTTTTTTCAAAAAGAAGCGCTCGCTGCCTACAACTCTGCCGCCGGCACCAGCTCCCAAGGCGCGCCAGGCCGGCAGAAGAACGGCATGGCGTTGGCGGTGCGGACGTTGGGTTCGAGGCCCATTTCGGCGCGCAGGGCGCGGAACAGGGCGCCGTGGGCGACGACGAGGACCGGGGCGGGCTGGGCGAGGGCGCGGTTGATGGCGGCGACCGCGCGGGTGCGCAGGCTGGTGAAGCTTTCGGCGTCCTCGGGCGTGTAGGTGCCGGCGACCCAATCATTGAACCACTGGACCATCGGTTTGCCTTCCTGGCTGCCGAAGGAGACTTCGCGCAGGCCTTCGTCGAGCTGGACGGTATGGCCGGTGAGGGCCGCGACCGCGAGGGCGGTGTCATGCGCGCGGGAGAGCGGGGAGGCGACGATGCTGGCGATGCCGCGGTGGCGCATCATCTCGGCGGCGGCGAGGGCCTGGGCGCGGCCGGTTTCGTTGAGCGGGATATCGATGTTGCCCTGGCTGAGGCCCTGGGCGTTCCAGTCGGTCTCGCCGTGGCGGAGGAACCAGAAGGCGCGGTGGAGGAGGGACATGCTGGGGATCAATCGAACAGCGAGCTGACGGAGCTTTCGTCGCTGATCCGGCGCATTGCCTCGGCAAGGAGGGGCGCGATGGTGACCTGGCGGACGTTGCTGGCGAGGCGGACGGCTTCGGTGGCCAGGATGGAATCGGTGATGATCATCATCTCGATCGGGCTTGAGGAGATGCGGGCGACGGCGCCGCCGGAGAGCACGCCGTGGGTGGTGTAGACGGAGGCTGACTTGGCGCCGTGCTGGATGAGGGCGGCGGCCGCGTTGCACAGGGTGCCGCCGGAATCGACGATGTCATCCACCAGGATGCAGTCTCGGCCGCTCACGTCCCCGATGACGTTCATCACTTCGGAGGTGCCGGCGCGTTCGCGGCGCTTGTCGATGATGGCGAGGTCACAGTTGAGGCGGGTGGCGATGGCACGGGCACGGACGACGCCGCCGACGTCGGGCGAGACGATCATCAGGTCCCGGCCGGCGTAGTGGTCCTGGATATCGCGGCGGAAGAGGGGGGCGGCGTTGAGGTTGTCCACCGGGATATCAAAGAAGCCCTGGATCTGGCCGGCGTGGAGATCCATCGTCAGCACGCGATCGGCGCCGGCCTCGGTGATGAGGTTGGCGACCAGCTTGGCGCTGATGGGGGTGCGGGAGCCGCTTTTGCGGTCCTGCCGGGCATAGCCGAAGTAGGGGATCACCGCGGTGATGCGGCGCGCCGAGGCGCGCTTGAGGGCATCGATGGTGATGAGGAGTTCCATCAGGTTGTCATTGGCCGGGTAGGACGTGGATTGGACCACGAACACATCCTCGCCGCGGATGTTTTCGTGGATTTCCACGAAGACCTCCATGTCCGCGAAGCGGCGGACCGAGGCGCGGGTGAGCGGCAGGTTCAACACGGCGGCGACCGCCTCGGCGAGGGGGCGGTTGCTATTGCATGCGACGATCTTCATCGGCGGCAATCCTGGGTGGGCGATGCCAGGCAGGCGGCGTCGACTGGGCAGATGGGGGGGCGGGCGGGGCGAGCGCGTTCTAGCAACGCTGCCCTCGCGTGTCCACGAACCGTCACACGATAAGCTGGGCTCACTTCGGGGGGCTGATGCGATTTGCGATCACATCATGCACCCCGCCGGCGGCCTCGCGGGCGACGACGAAGGCGATATCGCCCCAATAGAGATCGAGCATGCCGTGGGGGATTTCGTTGAGCTGGACAACTTTGCCGGCTTCGGAGCCCTTGGCGTCGGACACGGTCCATTGGATTTCAACGCGGTCCTTGGCGCCTTCGACGGGGACGACGGTGACGTGGCCGGTGAGGAGGAAGTCGGCTCGCTGGGTGGCGCCGGCGATGTCCTGGCCGGCTTTGACGAGTTCGGCGCGCATGGCTTTGGCGAGGGCGATGTTGCCGTCGCCGGGGGCGCCGGTGACGCCGCTGAATTGCAGGAGGGAGGCGCGGTTTTGCAGGCTGGAGGGGTCAGACTCGCGACGCGCGGCCTCGATGCGGGAGAGCAGGGAGGCGACGCGGGGGACGGCTTCGCCGGCGATGCGGCGGAGCGGGGGGGATTGCACCCATTCCTCGGCGGGAACGGGGAGGCCCTCGGTGATGCCGCGTTGTTCGCCCGAGGGGTCAATGACGCGGTAGAGGGGGACGATGGTTTTGCCGCGGTTTTCGGTGCCAATGGTGAGGCGCCAGTCGGCCTTGAGGGGGGTGCCGGCGAAAACCGGGACTTCCTCGGCGAGGAGGCCTTCGGCGAGGGCGGCGGCGAATTTGTCGGCGGCGTCGGCGGACAGGAAGATGTCGCGGGCGGGGGGGATGGCGAGGCGGGCGGGGGGCGGTTCGGCGAGGCGGCGGCCGAGAGCGCCGGGGTTGCCCTCGAAGGAGCGGGGGAGGTCGCCGCAGGCGGCGAGGGCGAGGACGCAGAGGAAGGCGAGGAATTTAAAGCAGGACACAGCTTGCCAGCGCCGCGACGAGGAGGAAGGCACAGAACATGACCATGTAGGGCATCGAAGGTCCCTCACAGGGTGATGACCGAGATCTGGTGGCCGATGGGGCCGGCGTTCGCCAGGGTTCGGCGGCGATGGCTGAAGAAGCGGGCGGGGTCCGCCAGGGTGTCGTGGCCGGTGACGCGGACGCTGGCGATATTGGAGGCGGCGAGGCGGGCGGCGCAGTAGCCGGCGAGGTCGAACTGCCAGCGTTCGGGGCGCAGGCCGGCGCCGAAGAAGCGGGCGTCGGCCTGGTTGTGGGCGAGGACGGCGTCCCGCAGGTCGGCGGCGACTTCGTAGGAGGGTTGGGCGATGCAGGGGCCGACGGCGGCCTCGATGCCCTTCAGGGTGGCGCCGAGGGCGAGCATGGCGGCGATGGTGGCTTCGAGGACGCCGCCGACGGCGCCGCGCCAGCCGGCATGGGCGGCGCCGATGACGCCGGCGGTGACGTCAGCGAAGAGGACGGGGGCGCAGTCGGCGGTGACGATGCCGAGGGCGATGCCGGGTTGGGCGGTGACCATGGCGTCGGCGCGGGGGCCTTCGCCGGGGCGCCAGGCGGTGGTGACGGTGGCGACGTGGGCGCCGTGGACCTGGGTGAGGCCGACGAGTTGGGCGGGGTCGGCGCCGAGGGCCTGGGCGGCGCGGGCGCGGTTTTCGAGTACGCGGGCGCGGTCATCCTGGCCGGAGAGGCTGCAGTTGAGGCTGGCGAAGGGGCCTTCGGAGACGCCGCCGTTGCGGGTGAAGAACCCGTGCGGGACGTGCAGGCCGGCGGTGATCGGCGCGATTGTCATTCGGTAAATCCGGGGGGGATGGGCAGCGCTTGGTGGGTGATGGCGAGGGCCTTGAAGAGGCGGCCCATCTGGTCGGGTTCGATGAGGCGGTGAGCCCCTTGCATAAGTGCATCGGCGCGGGCGGGGGGCAAGGTGCGGGCGAGGGCGCCGGTGCGTTGGACGAGGCCGAGGCGGGTGAGGAAGAGGCCTTGGGGGAGCGGGCCGTGCGGGGTGGTGCCGGCGGTGCGGGCGGTTTCGGCGAGGGCCTGGAAATCGACGTGGGCGGTGAGGTCGGCGTTGCCTGGGGTGTCCAGCGGGTTGGCGGGTTGGCCGTGGCGGAGGGCTTGCAGGCTGTCGCCGGGGGCGGAGGTGGCGGGGCCGTAGTCGATGAACAGGGCGGCGCCGCCGTGCTGGGCGATGCGGGTGGCGGTTTGGGTGATGAAGGCGTGCGAGGCGTCGCTGGTTTCGATGATCTCGCCCTCGGCGGCGGTTCGGGTGGGGCCTGGGGTGGGGATTTCGACGAAGGCGGCGTTCGCGACGTGGCGTTCGGTCCAGCCTTCGGCGCGGCGGACGTATTGGCGGATGGGCAGGGCGTCGAGGAATTCGTTGGCGAGGAGGAGGAGGGGGGCGGGGGGGAGGGTTTCGATGGAGTCGTGCCACGTGGCGGTGGGGACGCGGCTGCGCTGGGCTTCGCGCAGGGTGGGCGAGGTTTCGATAAAATGGACGCTCAGGGCGGCGGCGAATTGGGGGACCATGCGGGTGATGGCGCGCAGCGCGTCCTGCATGAGGGTGCCGCGGCCGGGGCCGGCTTCGGCGAGGATGACCGGCGTGGGGGCGCCCATGGATTGCCAGACGATGGCGGCCCACAGGCCGAGGAGTTCGCCGAAGCCCTGGCTGATTTCGGGCGCGGTGGTGAAGTCCCGGAAAGGGTCATGCGTGGCGTAGTAGGCCGCGTTGGCGCGGGCCATGAAGGCGTCGAGGCGTTCCGTCATTTCGTGCGGGTGCGCAGCATGAGGAAGAGGCCGGCGGCGAGCATGGGCAGGCTGAGGAGTTGGCCCATGGTGGCGCCGGCGTAGAGGAAGCCGAGGAAGGCGTCGGGCTGGCGGAAGAATTCGCCGATGATGCGGGCGCAGGCGTAGCCGGAGAGGAAGAGGCCGGTGAGGAAGCCGTGGCGGGTGCGCAGGGCCTCGCTGCGGCCGGCGAGCCACATGATGGCGAACAGGACGAGCCCTTCGAGGGTGGCCTGGTAGAGTTGGCTGGTGAAGCGCCAGATATCGCCGCCGCCGGTGGCTTCGAAGCGCATGGCCAGCGGCCAGGGCACCCAGTCCGGCGCCTGGCGGCCCCAGAGTTCGCCGTTGACGAAGTTGGCGATGCGGCCGAGGCCGAGGCCGACCGGGGTGACGATGGCGACGCGGTCGCCGAAGCCGAGGAGGGGGATTTTTTCGCGGTAGCAGTAGATGGCGGTGGCGATGATGACGCCGAGCATGCCGCCGTGGAAAGCCATGCCGCCCTGCCAGACCATGGGGATCTGCCAGGGCTCGGCGAGGAAGCGGGAGGGCTGGTAGAAGAAGACGTAGCCGAGGCGGCCGCCGAGGACGACGCCGAGGACGGCCCAGGTGAGGAAGTCATCGACCTGGCGTTCGTTGGCCACCACGGGGGGGCGCTGGGTGAGATGGCGCAGCAGGCGCCAGCCGATCAGCAGGCCGCCGATATAGGCGAGCGCATACCAGCGCAGGGCGAAGGGGCCGATCTGGATGATGATGGCCGGATCGGGGAAGAGATGGATGCCGAACATCAGCGGTAGGGGTCCGCGGTGCGCAGATAGTCCCGCACGTAGCGGGCGATGCCGGTTTCGAGGGGGGTGAACTGGCCGGCGTAGCCCGCGGTGCGCAGCGCCGTCATGTCAGCTTCGGTGTAGGATTGGTACTGGCCGCGCAGGGCTGTCGGCATGTCGATGAATTCCACCTGTTCGGGGACGCCGGCGGCGGCGCAGACGGCGTGGGCCAGATCGAGATAGGTGCGGGCCTGGCCGGTGCCCAGATTGAACAGGCCGTTGACGGCGGGATTGTCGCGCAGCCAGAGCATCACATCGACGATATCGCCGACCCAGATGAAATCGCGGCGCTGGCCACCGTCGGGCGTGCCGGGCTGGTCGGAGCGGAAGAGGCGGGGGGGATGGCCGGCGAGGATGTCGTCATGCTTGACCTTCACGACCGAGATCATGTGGCCTTTGTGGTACTCGTTGGGGCCGTAGACGTTGAAGAACTTGAGGCCGGCCCATTGCGGTGGGCGGGGCGCGCCCTGGGCGAGCAGGCGGCGGACCTGGAGATCGAAGGCGTGTTTCGACCAGCCGTAGAGGTTCATCGGTTGCAGGGCGTCCAGGCTGTCGAGCCCGTCGGTGAAGCCGGCGGTGCCGGCGCCGTAGGTGGCGGCGGAGGAGGCGTAGACGAAGGGGACGGCGCGGCGGGCGCACCATTCCCAGAGCCGGAGGGAGAGGGCGACGTTGGATTGCCACACCAGATCGCCATCGGTGGCGGTGGTGCTGCTGATGGCGCCGAGGTGGAAGACCATCTCGATGGGCGGGTGGGTGGCGAGGAAATCGTCCAGCGCATCCGGGTTGATGAGGTGGGCGGGGGGGTGGTGGCCGAGGTTGCGCCATTTGTTGTTGGCGCGCAGGCGATCGACCACCACGGTTTCGTGGCCGCGCGCGACGAGGGCGGCGTGGAGGTTCGAGCCGATGAAGCCGGCGCCGCCGGTGACGAGGATCATGATCGGGTGACCAATTGCATCGGGGGAGCGTATAGTGGGCGCGAGGCGTCCCGCAAAGGCGCGCAGCAGACAGGAGAGCAGGATGAGCGATCGGCCGCGGATTATCGAGGATATGGCGGGTGTTGCCGGCGGGGCGCTGTCGGTGCTGTCGGGCATTCGCGACGAGGCGGAGGCGCTGATGCGGTCGCGGGTGGAGGCGGTGATCCGCCGGCTGGACCTGGTGACGCGCGAGGAGATGGACGCGGCTATGGCGATGGCGGCGCGGGCGCGGGCGGGGCAGGAGGCGGCGGAGGCGCGGCTGGCGGCGATCGAGGCGCGGTTGGCGGCGCTGGAGGCGGGCGAGATGGAGTCGGCCGCGTTGGATGTGCCGGAGAGCTGAGGTTCTGCTGCGTTGCAGCATGAAATGACGTGTGAACTCTTGCTTATAATGCGTTGCCCCCTTGCGGCGCGGATTCATCGCTCTGTAGGCTGGTCCGGGTAAGCCTCGCTGACCATGGCCGATTCGGCCGTGTCCTTCATCGGCCTTCCTCGCCCCCGGGAGACCTCGCATGTCAGCTCACATGAGCAGCCACCAGGAACACGCCGCCAACCCGCTCGACGTGATGGAGCAGATTGTCGCGGCCAATGACTGGGAGTTCGACCGCCGCAATGATGCCGAGATGGCGGCGCAGGCGCCGGGCAAGTGGTGCGACTATGGGCTGTATTTCTCGTGGTCGAGCGAGATCAGCGCGATGCATTTCACCTGCGCGATCGACCTGAAGGTGCCGGAGAAGCGGCGGGCGGCGTTGTATGAATTGCTGGCCCTGGCCAATGAGCGGCTGTGGATCGGCCATTTCGGCATGGATGCCGATGACGGCATGCCGGTGTTCCGCCATGCGGTGTTGTTGCGCGGCGCGCCTGGCGCGTCGGCTGAAAGTCTTGAGGACATGATCGATATCGCCATTACCGAGTGCGAGCGCTTTTTCCCGGCGTTCCAGTTTGTGCTGTGGGGCGGCAAGACGCCGGCCGATGCGCTGGCCGCGGCCATGCTGGAATGTGTGGGGGAGGCATGAGCGCAGCGATTTCTGGCGACAAAGCCAGCAAGATTCCGCCGATCCTGCTGGTCGGCTTTGGCAAGATGGGCGGCGCGATGCTGGCCGGGTGGCGCGAGCAGGGGTTGTCGGCCGCGGTGGCGGTGGACCCGATGGCGCCGGCTTCGCCGGGGCCGGAGGTGCTGGTGGTGGGGTCGGCGGCGGAGATTCCGGCCGGTTTCGCGCCGGCGGCGGTGGTGCTGGCGGTGAAGCCGCAGAGCGCGGCGGAGACGTTGCCGCTGTATGCGCGGTTTGGCGGGTCGGCGGTGATGCTGTCGATCATGGCGGGCAAGACGATTGCCGGGATCGCCGGGCTCCTGGGGCCGGCGGCGCAGATCGTGCGGGCGATGCCGAATACGCCGGCGGCGGTGCGGCAGGGGATTACCGTGGCCTGTCCGGGGCCGGGGGTGACGGCGGCGCAGCGGGACTTGTGCGACACGTTGCTGCGGGCCATCGGGGAGGTGGCGTGGGTGGAGGATGAGGGGTTGATCGACCCGGTGACGGCGGTTTCGGGCGGGGGGCCGGCTTACGTGTTCCTGCTCGCGGAATTGCTGGAGGCGGCGGCGATCGAGCAGGGGATTCCGCCGGGGCTGGCGCGGTTGATGGCGCGGCAGACGGTTTCGGGCTCGGGCGCGCTGCTGGCGGCGAGCACCGAGGATGCGGCGCAGCTTCGGGTGAATGTGACGAGCCCGAAGGGGACGACGGAGCGGGCGCTGGCGGTGCTGATGGAGAAGTCGGCGTGGCCGGACGCGATTTCGCGGGCGATTGCGGCGGCGACGGCGCGGTCTCGCGAGTTGGCGGGATGAGCGAGGTTGATCGGGAGCTGATCGCGGCCTGTTTCGAGCGGATTGCCGCGCGCGGGTGGCATCGGTTCAGCGTGGCGGAGGCGGCGCGGGATGCCGGGATTGCGCTCGATCGGGCGCGGGCGCTGGGGTGTCGGGCGCGGTTTCTGCTGGCGTTCGGGCGGATGGCGGATGCGGCGGCGCTGGAGGGGGCCAACGAGGAGGGCACGCCGCGCGACCGGTTGTTCGACCTGCTGATGCGGCGGATCGACGCGTTGCAGGCGCATCGGGCCGGGGTGATTGCGCTGCTGAAGGCGGTGCCGTTCGATCCGGCGGCGGCGTTGCTGCTGGGCACGGCGAGTCTTTCGAGCATGGGGTGGATGCTGGCGGCGGCGGGGATCGATGCGAGCGGGCCGCTGGGACAGGTGCGGCGCAAGGGGCTGCTGGCGGTTTGGCTGTGGACGGTTCGGGCGTGGCAGCGCGACGAGAGCGGGGATTTGTCGGCGACGATGGCGGCGCTGGATCAGGCGCTGGTGCGGGCCGAGCAGGCGGCGCGGTGGTTGCAGGGGCGGCGCGACGAGCCGGTGGTGGATGACGTGGCGCCGGCTGAGGAACCCGAAGCGGGGGCTTGATGATCGTTGCTCGTGGTGGGGCGGTGGCGTAGGGTGGGGGCCTCGCACAAGGAGGCCGTCATGCCCAGTGATCCCAGCAAACCTTTCGCCGCGGCGATGGATCAGGCGCGCCAGGCCGGCGAGGAATTCACCAAGATGTTCTCCGCCATGAAGCTGCCCGCGGCGCCCAATATGGACGCGCTGCTGGCGGCGCAGAAGCGCAACAGGGAGGCGATGTCGGCGGCGAGCCGGATTGCCATCGAGGGGGCGCAGGCGGTGGCGCGGCGGCAGAGCGAGATCATGCAGCAGACGATGACGGAGATGGGGGATTCGATCCGTGCCCTGTCGGCCGCCGAGGCGCCGCAGGACAAGGCGGCGGCGCAGGCGGAACTGCTGAAGCGGGCGTATGAGCGGGCGGTGGCCAATACCAAGGAATTGTCGGACCTGATCCAGCAGGCCAACGGGGAGGCGCTCGGGCAGTTGAACCAGCGTTTCACCGAGGCGATGGATGAGATGAAGGCGCTGGTGGCGCAGGCCGGCGGCAAGGTCTGACGGGGCGGGGGGCGCCCGCCACGCGCATTGCGGCCCTATGCGGAAGCTGATCCTTCATATCGGGTATCCCAAGACCGGGACGACGACGTTACAGGCGTTCCTGGCGCGCAACGGGGCGGCGCTGACGGCGCGCGGGGTGATTTATCCGAGTGCGGGGCTGGTGCATGAGGCGCATTACGGCGTCAATTTCGCGCTGGGGCTCGCGCTGCATGACCGGCCGGAGGGCTTTCAGGTTTCGGGCACTATTCCGGCCGATATCGCAGCCGAGGCGGATGCGTCGGGCGTGGATACGGTGGTGCTCAGTTCGGAGTATTTCATCACCGCCAAGCCGGCTGCGATCCGCCGGGTGCGGGAGTTTTTCGCGGATTTCGAAGTGCGGATCGTCTGCTATTTGCGGCGGCACGACGATGCGCTGGAATCGGCCTATGCGCAGGCGGTGAAGACGGTGGTGGACCCGCCGTGGCATGACTCGATCCAGGGGTTTCTGCTGCATAACGCGGGGCTGGGGACGGTGTCCTACGAGTATCTCGGCGTTTTGCGGCAGTGGGCCGGGGTGTTTGGCGCCGGCAATATCATCGTGCGGCCGTATGAGGCGGCGCAGAACGTGCCGGATTTGCCGGGGGATTTCCTGCGGGCGATCGGGGTGGAGGATGGGCCGGATTTCGTGCGGCCGCCTTCGGCCAACCGGTCGATCGGGCCGCTTGTGGCGGCGGCGATCCGGATGGTGCGGCGCGGCGGGCTGGAGGATGGGTTGAAGCGCAAGGTGGTGGGGCGGTTGATCCAGCGGGCCGGTCGGGAGCGGGAGGGGGATCGGTTCCTGACGCCGGTTGAGCGGGAGGCGATCGTGCGGCGGTATGAGTGGATGTATCCGATGATCGCCTCGGAGTTCATGGGGCGGGGTGATGGGGTGCTGTTCACCGCCGGGCGGCCGGAGGCGCAGGGCGGGGCGACGGCGGTGGCGTATAGCGCGGAGCAGGTGTTCGAGACGGTGTTGCGGGCGGTGGTGCAGTGATGGGCGAGGTGCGGGGTTCGATCGACGGGTTCGAGGGGCTGTATCTGACCGGGTGGGCGGTGGATGGGGCCAAGGTTGGGCCGTGCCTGATCGAGGTGCGGGATGCGGGCGGGCGGGTTGTGGCATCGGGGGCGGCGACGCGGGCGCGGCCGGATCTGGCGGTGCTGGGGTATGGGCGGACGGATTTCGCGTTCCGGGTGCCGGTGGACGGGATTGTCGAGGACGGGCTGTTCGCGGTGACGGCGGATGGGGTGGCGCTGCCTGGTTCGCCGGTGCGGGCGGGGCCGGGGAATTTTGACGGGTTTTTCGAGGTGGCGAACGGGCACCTCGATGGCTGGGTGACGGAGCGGGCGGCGGGGCAGGCGGCGCCGGAGATTTCGGTGGTGGATGGGCGGGGCGTGGTGCTGGCGCGGGCGGTGGCGGTGGCGGCGGTGGATGCGCCGGACGGGGCGTTCGCGCCGGCGCGGTTCTATATCCCGTTGCCCGAGGCATGCATCGGGCGGCCGGCGGTGGCGGTGCATCTGCGGGCCAACGGGGTGCGGTTCGGGCCGGAGCGGGCGGTGAGCCTGGCGGTACGGGGGGGGATCACGCTGTTGCTGCCGGAGCGCTGCGCGGGATGGGTGGGGGCGGATGCGGCGCCGGCGCGGCGGTTCGTGGTGGATGTGCTGCGCGACGGGGTGGTGGTGGCGAGCGTGCGGGCCGATCAGCCGGTGGTGCTGGCGGGGGTGGTGCCGGAGGGGGCGGCGGCGGGCGGTGCCTGGGAGGTGGGGTTCGACCTGGCGTTGCCGGCGCCGGCGGATGAGACGGCGGTTCATTCGGTTTCGGTGCGGTTCAAGGGCGGCACGACGGATTTGTTTGGCGGGCCGTTCCTGGTGGGGCCGCGCGGCGGGTTCATCGGGCTGGCGCGGCGGGCGGCGCGGGTGGTGCATGAGGGGCTGCCGGGGCTGGGGGCGGCGGAGCGGGCGTTGGTGCAGCAGGCGTTGGCGGAATATGCGCGGTTCCATCGGTTCGGACCGATGCAGCAGGTGGTGCCGGCGCCGGTGGCGGATGGGGACGCGACGCTGCGGCTGATCGTGCTGATCCCGGTGTATCGGGATGTGGAGGTGACGCGGACCTGTATCGAGAGCGTGCTGGCGCAGCGGGATGCGGCGCGGGATGCGCTGGTGCTGGTCAACGATGCCTCGCCGGAGCCGGGCATGGCGGGGCTGCTGGACGGGTTCGCGGCGCTGCCGAATGTGACGGTGCTGCACAATCCGGCCAATATCGGGTTTGTGCGCAGCGTGAACCGTGGGCTGGACAATTGCCTGGGCGGGGATGTGCTGCTGCTGAATTCGGATACGCGGCTGTTCGCCGGGGCGCTGGACGAGATGCATGCGGTGGCGCACGGAGGGCCGGATATCGGCACGGTGACCGCGATGTCCAACAACGCGACGATTTTCAGTTTTCCCGAGGTGGAAACGCCGGCCGAGCGGCTGGAGGATGTGAGCTGGGAGGAGTTGGCGGGGGTGGCGCTGGCGGCCAATCGCGGGGTGGCGATCGAGGTGCCGACGGCGCATGGGTTCTGCATGCTGATCCGGCGCGATGCGCTGGTGCGGGTGGGGCGGCTGAACGAGGTGTTCGGGCGGGGCTATGCCGAGGAGAACGAGTTCTGCCAGCGGGCGGCGGACCTGGGGTTTCGCCATGTTGCGGCGGCGGGGGTGCTGGTGGAGCATCGCGAGCGGATCTCGTTCGGGGCGGAGCGGGATGGGCTGCTGGCGACGAACCTGGCGCGGCTGAGCGCGATGTTTCCGGAGTATAACGACAACATTCGCAATTTCCTGGCCGATGATCCGCTGGGCGTGGCGCGCTGGCCGCTGCATGCGCATCGGGTGCGCAAGGCGCGGGCGGCGTATCCCTCGGCGGTGCTGGTGGTGGGCAACCAGCTGGGCGGGGGGACGCGGCGGGCGGAGGAGGAGATCGGGCGCCATATCGGGTATCGCGGGGCGATGGTGCTGCGGCTCTCCTGCACGCAGGAGGGTGGGCTCGAACTGGCGGCGGGCGGGGTGGTGGTGTCCTCTGTGGCGGATGACGCGGCGGGGATATTCGTGCTGCTGGAGAGCCTGGGGATCGAACTGGTGCTGATCCATCATGTGCTGGGGTTCGATGCGGGGTTCGTGCGCGGGCTGGCGGGGTTTGCAGGGCGGCATCGGACCATCGCGTGGGCGCATGATTTCCTGGCGGTGTGCCCGCGAGTGACGATGATTGATGCGCTCGATGGGTTCTGCGGCGGGGCGCCGGTGGAGCGGTGCGCGCGGTGCGTGGCGCTGGGGGGTGGGCACGAGGCGTCGCGGATGGAGGATTTGTCGGTGGCGGAGCATCGGGCGGTGATGCGGGCGTTGCTGGCGGCGGCGGAGGTGGTGGTGGCGCCGTCACGCGATACGGCGGACCGGGTGGCGGCGTTGCTGCCGGGGATTGTGCCGGTGGTGGTGCCGCATGCGCATTTCGGCGGGGCGTTTCCGGCGGCGGTGCGGGCGGGGTCGGCGGTGGATATCGCGCTGCTGGGGGCGATCGGGCCGCACAAGGGTTCGGCGGAACTGCTGCGCCTGGCGCGGCGGGCGATGCTGACGCATCCGGGCCTGCGGTTCCATGTGATCGGGTATACCGACTGCGACGCGGCGTTGCTGGAGATCGGCAATGTGACGGTGAGCGGGAAGTATGCGGAAGACGCGTTGCCGGGGCTGATCGCGGCGAGCGGGGCGCGGGTGGCGCTGTTCCTGCACGTTTGGCCGGAGACGTTCTCCTACACGCTGAGCGAGGCGGTGGCGCACGGGTTGTTCCCGGTGGTGCCGGACCTCGGGGCGCCGGCGGAACGGGTGCGGGCGGCGGGGTTCGGGGCGGTGTTCCCGTTCCCGATCGACCCGGCGGTGGTGCTCGATGTGCTGGCCGATCCGGCGCTGGTGCGCGGGAGCCCGGCGGGGTTTGCCGATCCGGACGCGGCCGGGCGGATCGCCGCGCTGTTGCGGGCGGAGGCGCCCGCCGCACCGAAGCCGGTGCGGCGGGGCAAAGCCAAGGCGGGGTAGGTCAGCGGCCCTGGAAGACCGGGGGGCGCTTTTCGGCGAAGGCGCGCATGGCTTCCTTGGCGTCGTCGGTTTGGCTGAGTTCGCGGGTGAGGTTTTGTTCGAAGCGGTAGCCGTCGCGCAGGGTCATGAATTCGATGGTCTGGGCGGCTTGTTTGGCCATTTTGGTGGCGATGGGGCTTTTGGCGGCGATGGTGGCGGCCATTTTCATGGCTTCCTCCATGAGTTGCTCGCGGGGCACGCAGCATTCGACGATGCCGAGGCGGTAGAGTTCGGGGCCGGGGACGCGGTAGCCGGTGAGCATCATGCGGCGGGTGAGGGAGTGGCCGAACAGGCGCATGGTGTGGCGGCCGCCGCCCATCAGGCCGACATCGACTTCGGGCAGGCCGAGGGAGGCGTTTTCGGAGCACATCAGGATATCGCAGGAGACCGCGATGCCGAGGCCGGCGCCGAGGGCGGGGCCGTTGACGGCGGCGATGATGGGCTTCTTGTTTTCGACGATGGAGTAGCTGAGTTCGCGGGCGCGCCGCGCGTGGGCCCAGTAGGTGCCGGGTTCTTCCTTGCGGGAGAGGCGGTCCTTGATGTCCGCGCCGGCGGAGAAGCATTTGCCGGCGCCGGTGAGGACGACGACGCGGACATCGGGGAGATCGTTGAGGCGATCGAAGCTGGCGATCATCTCCTCCATGAATTGCAGGCCCACGGCGTTGACCGGCGGCGCATCCATGGTGACGACGGCGATGTGGTCGGCGATTTCGGTGCGGATCAAATCCATGGGCGTCTCTCCTGTTGGGCGGCCTTTGGGGCCATTGGCGCATGCTGCGATGGATAAGCGGGGTTGGGCCAGGGGGGGGTGGGGCGGACGGCTGAAATTCACGTCCCTGATAATGTCGGGCGTGCTTGACCGGCGCCAGGGTGGGTCGTGAGTGTTGGGGCCTGGATGAGGGAGGCGCGGATGGCGACGGCGGTGGTGACGGGGGCGGCCCGGGGGATCGGGCATGCCATTGCCGGGCGGTTGGCGGCGGACGGGTTCAGCGTGGTGGCGGCGGATATCGATGGCGGGCTGGTGGAGGCGGCGGCTGCGGGGTGGCGGGCGGCGGGGCTGTCGGTTGAGGGGGTGGGGCTGGATGTGCGGGACCGGGCCGCGGTGTCGGCGTTGTTCGAGCGGCTCGGGCGGGTGGATGTGGTGGTGAACAATGCGGGGATCGCGGCGGCGCTGGTGGGGTTGGCGGAGTTGACGCAGGAGGCTTTGCGCCGGGTGTTCGCGGTGAATTTGCAGGGCACGTTCATTGTGGCGCAGGAGGCGGTGCGGCGGATGGGGCAGGGCGGGCGGGTGATCAATATTGCCTCGCGCGGGTATCTCGGGGGGGCCGGGGCGGCGCACTACGTGGCGAGCAAGGCCGCCGTGGTGGGGCTGACGCGGGCGATGGCGGTGGAGCTGCGCTGGCAGGGGATCACGGTGAACGCGGTGGCGCCGGGGATGGTGGCGACGCGGATGCTGGATGATTTCACCCCGGCGATGCGGGGGGCGCTGGAGGCGCGGGAGCCGAGCGGGGCGGCGGCCGATCCGGCGGCGATTGCGGCTTCGGTGTCGTTTTTGGCCTCGGCGGGGGCGGGGTTTGTGAATGGCCAGGTGCTGCTGACGGATGGCGGCAAGTGTGTGGGGATGCCGCCGCTATGACGAACATGGTGCTGGTGGGCGCGGAGCGGGCGTTCGGGGCGGAGATCGCGGCGGCGTTGGCGGCGGCGGGGTATGCGGCGGGTGACGGGGCGCTCGATGTGTTGGTGGTGAATGTGCCGGTGGTGGTTGGGGCCGTGCGGTTCGCGGACGTGAGCGATGCGGACCTGGCGGATACGTTGGAGACGATGGTGTTCGGGGTGGTGGAGGCGGTGCAGGCGGCGTTGCCGCGGATGGCGGCGGGGGGGCGGATTGTGGTGGTGGCGGCGCGCGGGCATCTCGGGGCCTGGGGCGGGGCGCATCTGATGGCGGGCAACGCGGCGTTGATCGGGCTGATGCGCTCGATGGCGCTGGAGTTTTCCGAGCGGGGCATTCGGGTGAATGCGTTGGCGCCGGATTTCGTCGGGCAGCGCTGGGATACGCCGGCGGCGCGGGCGGAGGTGGCGGAGGCGGTGGTGTTTCTGGCGCGGGCGGACATGCACATGCTGACCGGGCAGACGCTGCTGCTGGATGCGGCGCGCAGCATGCGGATGGTTGAATCGCGCCGGCAGTGAGCGGGCATATTTCAGGAGACGTGACGATGACGGGATGTTTGGCGGGGCGCGTGGCGCTGGTGAGCGGGGCGGGCAACGGGATCGGCCAGGCGATTGCGTGCAAGCTGGCGGGCGAGGGGGCGATTGTGGGGGTGAATGACCTCAAGCCCGAGTTCACCACGCGCACGGTGGAGATGATCCGGGCGGCGGGCGGGATGGCGGAGGCGCTGCCGGGGGATGCCTCGAAGCGCGACAGCGTGCGCGGGCTGGTGCTGGAGATGGCGGCGCGGCATGGGCGGTTCGATGTGATCGTGAATAACGCGGCGTGGGTGCGGTATGGGTCGATCGCCTCGATCACCGAGAAGACGCTGGACCGGATGGTGGCGATCGGGTTTGCCGGCGTGGTGTGGGGCATCCAGGCGGCGGCGGAGGCGATGGCGGAGACGGGTGGGTCGATCATCAATATCGCGTCGTCCGCCGCGTTTCTCGGGATGCCGAATGCGTTGACGTATTGCGGGATCAAGGCGGGGGTGACCGGGTTGACGCGGTCGGCGGCGGCGGAGTTGGGGCCGCAGGGGATACGGGTGAACGCGATCGCGCCGGGTTCGACGCAGACCGAGGCGGTGATGGCGATGCTGGACGAGGAGAAGATCGCCATGCGGGTGGCGCGGACGCCGCTGCGGCGGATGGGGCGGGTGGATGATATCGCCGAGGCGGCGCTGTATCTGGCGTCGGATCGGAGCAGCTTTGTCAGCGGCAGCGTGATGCTGGTGGATGGCGGGATTACCCACGCGTTCAGCTGAGGGCGTTGGCTTCCAGGAAGCTGAGGAGGAGCGAGGCGAGCTGGTCCGGGACGTCTTCCATGGGGAGGAGGACGCCGGGGAGTTCGGCCTCGGTCTGGTTCGGCCAGGTGGTGACGCGGCCGAGGTCGGGCTCGGTGCGGCGCCAGCCGGGGAGGACGCGGATGTGCAGTTTGGGGATGGCGGTGGTGGCCATGAACTGCATGGCGGTTTCGACGAAGGCGGCGACGTCGGTGGGGGCGCCGTCGATCGGCATGTCCTGGACGAGGCGGAGGAGGGGGAGGCGGGCGCGGCCGTAGTGGGGCCACATGGCGCGGTAGGCGTCCATCACGGCGGGATCGAGGCGGCGCAGGGTGCCGCGGGTGAGTTGGCGATCCAGCATGCGGTCATCGTCGAGGAGGAGGGTTTCGCCGCCGGGCTGGCGCAGGCGGTGGTGCCAGCCGGCCCAGAGGGAGGGGTACATTTCGGCGGTGCCGTGCAGGGTGGCGCCGAGGTGAACGATGGCGGCGACGCGGGCGGGGCGGCGGCGGGCGAGTTCGAAGGCCATGGTGGCGCCCCACTCGTGGCCGACGAGGACGGCCGGTTCGTCAAGCGCGAGGGCGTCGAGCCAGGCTTCGAGGTTGGCGACCTGGTCGAACACGCGGTAGCCGGCGGGGGAAGGGCCGGAGGCGCCGCTGCCGGGGAGGTCGGGCGCGAGGCAGCGGGCGTGGCGGCCGAGATGGGCGGCGACGTTGCGCCAGCAATAGGCGGTGAAGGCGATGGAGTTGAGGAACACCACGGGGCGGCCGGTGCCGTGGTCGAGGTAGGAGACTTCGGTGTTGGCGGCGGCGATGCGGCGGCGGGGCAGGGGGTCGGCGGGGCCGAAATCGCGGGCGGCGGCGAAGCGGGTGAGGGAGAGCGGAGGGGTGTGCGGGTGGTCGGCGGGGAGGCGGAGGGCGGCGGTGCGGCAGGCGGCGAGGGCGCGTTCGGCGAGGGCGGGGTCATTCACGCCGCGGGCGAGGACGAGACCGCCGACGAGGAGGGCGAGGCGGACGAAGCCGGTGTCACCGCCGGAGGGGGCTTCGAGGGCGGCGACGAGGTGGCGGAGTTCGGCCTCGAAGGCGTCGCGCGCGAGGGGGGAGGCGCGGGGCATTTCGCCGGCGAGGGCGGATAGGAGGGAGGGAGAGTCGGGCGCCATGTAGCGGGCGATGAGGGTTTCGGGGGTGGCGTCGGCGCGGAAGCTGGCTTCGGCCATGGGCAGGGCGGCCTGGAGCAGGGCGTCCTTGTTGGGGAAGTGCTTGTAGACGGCGCCGTGGGTGAGGCCGGCGGCGTCCGCGATGCGCTCGATGCTGGCGCCGGCGAGGCCGGCACTGCGCAGCACCGCGACGGCGGCATCGAGCAGGCGCTGGCGGGTTTGTTCTTTGTGTTCGCGGCTGTAGCGCATTGACGGGAGTGTAGGGGGTTTATAGATTGGGTGTCCAATCTATAATACGACCCGCCTTCAAACACGGCATGGGCAGTCAATGCCCTGAGGAAACGCAGCTCATGGCTTCCCTCTCCGTCGCTGTTCCGGTGCGCGCCGCGCCGCTGCCGGCTGCCCTGTATCATCCGGTGACGCCGCCGGGGGTGGAGCTTGGGCGCTGTGGCGAGGCGGTGGTGCTGCGGTTCAACACGCCGCATCCGGGGTGTTGGAGCGCGGCGTTCCAGGAAGCGGTGGTGCGCCTGGTGCGGACCTGCCGGGAGGAGGCGGTGGACGGGCGGGTGGTTCTGACCGGGCCGCGACTGTTCGTCGGGCGGGACGAGGCGGCGGGGGAGTGGCCGGATATCGGGGCGCTGGTGACGGCGCTGGGCGGGCCGGGGGCGCCGGTGGTGGCGGCGATCCCGGGGTTGGCGACGGGGATCGGGCTGGAGGTGGCGCTGGCGTGCGCGGCGCGGGTGGCGACGGCGGGGGGGCGGTTCGCGTTGCCGGAGGTGACGCGGGGGCAGTTGCCGGTGAACGGGGCGGTGGAGCGGTTGCCGGGGCTGATCGGGCTGGCGCCGGCGGTGGAGATGATCGCGTTCGGCACCGCGTTGCCGGCGGCGACGGCGCTGCGGGTGGGGCTGGTGGATGCGATTGCCGAGCCGGGCGGGTTGGAGCGGGCGGCGGCGGGGCTGGCGTTGGGAGCGCGGGCCGAGCGCAAGATCGAGGGGTTCGTGGAATTGCGGGCCGCGGTGCTGCGGCGGGCGCCGGGGCAGGCGGCGCCGCTGGCGGCGGTGCATGCGCTCGATCAGGCGCGGCGGCCGCCGTTGTATCGGTCGCTGGCGCAGACCAGACGGCTGGCGCAGGCGCTGGCGGGGTCACCCGAAGCGCGGGCGTTGCGGTATGCGGCGGGCAATCGGGGTAGCGCCGAGGGTGCGGCGCGGCTGCGCTGGGGGTTGCTGCGGGCGGGCATCCATCTGCTCGATGCCGGGGCCAGCCCGTTGGCGGTGGATCGGGCCTTGCTGGGGTTCGGCTTTACCGTGCCGCCGTTCGCGACGGCCGATCGGGAGGGGTTGCCGGCGGTGATCGCGGCGTGTGTCGATCCGTGCGCGCGGCCGTGGCACCTCTATTCGCCGACGCTGGATCTGCTGGTGGATGCCGGGCGGACCGGGCTGGCGGCGGGGCGGGGCTGGTATCGCTATGGCGTGCCGGCGCGGCAGCCGCAGCATGATCCGGAGCTTGACCGGCTGCTCGATGAGAGCGCGCGGGCGCGGCAGCAGCGGCGGCGGGAGATCGCAAGCGCGGATATCGTGGCGGAGTGCCTGGCGGCGTTGCTCGCGGTGGCGGACGAGATGCTGGCGGACGGGTCGGTGGCCGATGGGCGGGCGGTGGATGCACTGTCGGTGGCGGCGGTGGGGTTTCCGCGCTGGCGGGGCGGGCTGTGGTACTTTCTGGCCGAGAGCGGGTTCGCGCCGCATGTGGCGCGGCTGGCCGCTTTGCATGCGGCGCGCGGGGTGGTGCCGGCGCCGGGGGATCGGTTGCTGGCGCTCGGCTGATCAGGTGATTTCGAAGACGTGGTAGATCGGGCCGGTGGGGGTGCGCAGGCCGTTGGCGACGGCGACGATGCTGTTGAGCCAGGCGTATTTCGGCGCCGAGGTTTCGAAGCGGGGGATTGTGCGGGCGTAGTAGTCGGCGAAGGGGACGTTTTCGCGGCGGTTGAAGCGTTCCATCACGT
Source organism: uncultured Rhodospirillales bacterium (assembly GCA_903845065.1). Taxonomy (GTDB): domain Bacteria; phylum Pseudomonadota; class Alphaproteobacteria; order Acetobacterales; family Acetobacteraceae; genus CAIYPH01. Next base: position 24,357 of record CAIMWH010000006.1, read on the forward strand.
CGGGCGGGGCGGTGGCGATGCCGGTGTAGTGCATGCCGATGAGGGCGCCGTCATCGGTGCGCAGGGTGACGCGGACGTCGATCATCATGGCGCCGTCTGACCGCCAGAGCACCCAGTCGGCACCGCCGGGGAGGGCGATGCCGCGCAGGCGGTCCCCCTCGAAGGTGCCGCCTTCGACGGCGAAGACCTTGCGCAGGCCGGCGGGGATGGGGCCGATGTCCTCGATGCGGTCGTAGGCGATTTTCAGGCCGAGGACGAAGAGCGGGCGGGAGCGCAGGGTATCGGGCATGGGCGGTCTCCTGTCAGGCGGCGTCCGTCGCGGCGGCGAAGCGGGCGCGATGATGGTCTGAATTGCCGTAGAGAGTCTCGATGATCATGAGGCGCTTGAGGTGGTGGCTGACCGGCAGTTCGTCCGACGTGCCGATGCCGCCGTGGAGCTGGACGGACTGGTGGGCGACGAAGCGGGCGGTCTGGCCGATGCGGGTTTTGGCGGCGGAGACGGCGATGCGGCGGTCGGGCGCGGGGGCGTCAAGGCGCAGGGTGGCGAAGTAGAGCATGGAGCGGGCTTCCTCGCAGGCGAGTGCGATATCGACCATGCGGTGTTGCAGGGCCTGGAAGCTGCCGATGGTGGCGCCGAATTGTTCGCGGGTTTTGAGGTAGGCCAGGGTCATGTCGCGCAGGGCCTCCATGCTGCCGACGGCTTCGGCGAGGTGGGCGGCGATGGCGCGGTCGACGGCGGATTCGAGGGCATCAAGGCCGCCTTGGAGGGGGCGGGTGGGAGTGTTGGCGAGGGTGAGGCGGGCGTGGTGGCGGTGATCGGGGCCGCGGATGGGGGTGATGGTGAGGCCCGGGGCATCGCGCGGGACGAGGTGGAGGGTGAGGGCGGGGCCGGTCTGGGCGGAGACGATGAACCAGTCGGCGGTGGCGCCGTCATGGACGAAGGATTTGGTGCCGGTGAGCGTGCCGCCGGTGGCGGTGGTTTCGGCGGCGGCGAGGTTGAAGCGGTTGCCGGTTTCGGCGACGGCGAGGGCGATGCGGGTTTCGCCGGCGATGATGGCGGCGAGGATGGCGGGGTCATCGATGAGGGCGGGGGCGATGACGGCGGTGCCGACATAGGGTTCGCGGGAGAGGGCGCGGCCGAGGCCCTCCATGACCAGCATGGTTTCGACCGCGGAGCCGCCGAGGCCGCCGGCGGCTTCGGGGACGGCGATGGCGAGCCAGCCCAGTTCGGCCATCTGGGACCAGGCGGCCTGGTTGTGGGGGCCGGCGGGGAGGGCGCGGCGCCATTTGGCGAAATCGCCGTGTTCGAGGGCGAAGCGGGTGATGCTGTCGCGCAGGAGGTCCTGTTCGGCGGTGAGGAGGAAATCCATGGCTGCCTGCCTAGAGCCCGAGCGATCGGCGGGCGATGATGTTGCGTTGGACCTCGTTGGCGCCGCCGTAGATGGTGGTGACGCGGGCGTGCAGGTAGCTCGCCATGGGGGAGGGCATGTCGGCGGGGAGGTCGGTGGCGTCATCGAGCGGGGCGAAGCAGGCGGCGTCATAGCCGAGGGCTTCGACCCAGAGTTCGGTGATGCGCTGGATGAGTTCGGACCAGCGGATTTTGAGCATGGAGGCGCGGGGGCCGGAATCGAGGCCGGCGACGGCGTCGGCCAGGGTGCGCAGGCCCATGTATTCGAGGGCGAGCATTTCGATTTCGATCTGCGCCAGTTTGTCGCGGAAGCCGGGGTCGGCGAGGAGGGTGGTGGCGCCGAGGCGGACGGCGGCGGCGCGGGATTTCACCACGCGGACGTACTGGCCGAGGCGCAGGCCGAGGGCGGCGGAGAGGCCGCGTTCGCGGTCGAGCAGGACCTTGCCGTAGTTCCAGCCCTTGCCTTCCTCGCCGACGAGATCTTCGGCGGGGACGCGGACTTCGTCGAGGAAGACCTCGTTGACGTGGTGGCGTTCATCGAGAGTGAGGATGGGGCGGACGCGGATGCCGGGGGATTTCATGTCGATCAGCAGGAGGGAAATGCCCTCCTGGCGGCGGGGGCGGATTTCGGTGCGGACCAGGCAGAACATGTGGCTGGCGGCGTGGGCGTAGCTGGTCCAGATTTTCTGGCCGGTGACGACGTAATGGTCGCCGTCGCGCACGGCGCGGGTTTTGAGGGAGGCGAGGTCCGAGCCGGCGCCGGGTTCGGAGTAGCCCTGGCACCACCAGTCCTCGCCCGAGATAATGCGGGGGAGGTACTTCTGTTTCTGGGCATCGGAGCCGTAGGTGAAGAGGACGGGGCCGATGAGTTCGAGGCCCTGGTGGAACTGCTGGGGGGCGTCGGCGCGGGCGGATTCGGCTTCGAAGATGTAGTACTGGGTGGGGGTCCAGCCGGTGCCGCCGTATTCGGTGGGCCAGGTGGGGGCGCCCCAGCCCTGGGCGGCGAGGAGTTGCTGGTAGGCGACGTATTCGCGCGGTTCCAGGCGGGTGCCGGTGCGCACCAGGGCGCGCAGGCGCTCGTCGATGTTGGCGGCGAAGAAGGCGCGCATCCGTTGCTGGAAGGCGATTTCGTCCGGGGTGTAGTCGAGGTTCATGGGCCGTGGGTCTCCATTGCTTCGACCGGAGGGGACGGTGCGGAGGGGCGGCTGCGGTGTCAAAGGGTGCGTGCCGGGCGGGGGAATATCACGCCTGCGATTTTCTCCGCGGGCGGCGGGTGCTAGGTTGAGGCGTCCGAACAGGAGAGCGCATGCGCCGCAGCCCGATCAAATCCGCCTCGCGCGCGCTGGAAGTGCTGGAGTTGTTCGCCGAATTGCGGGCGCCGCTGCGGCAGAAGACGATTGTGGAGCGGATGTCCTGGCCGCAATCGAGCACCACCGGGTTGCTCAAGAGCCTCGTGGTGCTGGGGTATCTCAATTATCACCGGGCGACGCGGACGTACTTTCCCACCACGCGGGTGGCGGCGCTGGGGGATTGGATCAACCACTTCATGTACGGCTCGGGCGAGCTGCTGGCGATGATGCGGCGCATCGCGGAGGAGACGCAGGAGACGGTGGCGCTGGTGTCCCAGAACGACCTGTTCATCCAGTATCTGCGGGTGATCACGCCGGATCATCCGCACAAGTTTCCGCCTTCCGAGGGGACGATGCGGCTGCTCACGCAGTCAAGCGCCGGGCTGGTGCTGTTGAGCCGGATGCCGGACCGGATTGTGACGCGGATGGTGCGGCATATCGATATCCATGAGCGGGGCTTCGGCAAGCGGGTGGATGTGGCGCAGTTGATGGAGCAGCTCACCTGGATCCGGGCGGAGGGGTACTGCTTCCTGGCGGGGATTCCGGAGCCGGAGGCGGCGACGATTTCGCTGCCGTTGCCCGAGGTGCCGCATGGGATTCCGATGGCGATCGGGGTGGGGGGTGGCAATGCGCGGATCATCCGCAACCGGTCTCGGATTGTGGCGGTGATGCGGGCGGCGGTGGATGCGTATCGGGCGGCGGTGGCCTCGGTGGTGCCGGTGGAGCCGGTAGTGATCGAGGCGCAAAAATCACACCTGTGAAATGCGCTGTCTTGGTGGGGTTGCGCTGGGGTGCGGCGGGCGGCGATGGGATTGTGCCGGCCCAGGGAAACCAATCAGCCGCCAAGGGAAACGCCACATCATGCAGCGCCGCACCGCCGTTTTGCTCGCCGCCGCCGCCATTGCCACCGTTCAGGTGCATATCGCCGCGGCCCAGCAGCCGCTCAAGATCGCCATCATGGGCGACCAGACCGGGCCGTATGCCGATAACGGCGGGCCAGGCTCGGTGGTGGCCGCGCGGATGGCGGTGGAGGATTTCGGCGGCAAGGTGCTCGGGCGGCCGATTGAGCTGCTGATTGGGGACGATACCAACAAGCCGGATGTGGGCGTGGCGATGGCGCGCAAATGGTTGGTGGAAGACAAGGTGGATGCCATCCTTACCTACACCATCTCGCCGATCGCGCTGTCGGTGCAGCCGTTGATGACGGAATACAAGAAGCCGCATCTGATCGCGGGCTCCGGCTCGGCGGACCTGACGGGCAAGGCGTGCTCGCCGATGGCGATCAACTTCATCTATGACACCTACGCCACGCCCAAGGCGGTGACGCAGGCGCTGGTGGCCTCGGGCAAGGATACCTGGTTCTTCATCACGGTGGACTACGCGTTCGGCGCGGCGATGGAAGCCGGGGCGACGCAGTTCATCAAGGCCGCCGGCGGCAAGGTGCTGGGCAGCGTGAAGCATCCGCTGGGGACCACGGATTTCTCGGCGCAACTGCTCCAGGCGCAGGCGAGCGGCGCCAAGGTGATCGCCATCGCCAATGCGGGGGCGGATTTCACCAATGCGGTGAAGCAGGCAGCCGAGTTCAACATCACCGCGCATGGCCAGGTGCTGGCCTCGACCGGGACCACGATCAATACCATCGTGGCGGTGGGGCTGCCGGCCGCGCAGGGGATGCAGTTCACCGTGCCGTTCTACTGGGATCAGAACGCGGAAGCGCGGGCGTGGTCGGAGCGGTTCATGGCGCGGTTCAACAAGCGGGCGCCGACGTATCTGCAGTCGGGCGCGTACTCGGCGGTGATGCACTATCTCAAGGCGGTGCAGGCGAGCGGGTCGGCGGATGGCGAGAAGGTGATGGCGGCGATGAAGGCCACGCCGGTGAACAGCTTCGAGATGAAGAACGTGAAGATCCGGGCGGATGGGACGACGCTGCGGCCGATGTACCTGGTGGAGGTGAAGAAGCCTTCGGAATCGAAAGAACCGTATGACGTCTATAAGATCCTTGCGACGGTGGCGCCCGAGAATGTGTGGCGGACGCCGGCGGAGAGTGGGTGTGCGCTGAACCAGTAGGGGATTAGCAAGGCTCCGCCGGCAAAGGGCCGCAGGCCCTTTGATCCCATCACTGCTGGCGGTTGGGGCGATGGCCTTCAGTTGAGGGCGATTGCCCCTTGCTTGCGCCGCAGGCCTTCGGTTGTCCGCGGGCGGCGGGATGGTGCTGGTGGAGAGGGATTTGATGGCTTCGCCGGTCTCCCTGTCATCGGCCCGCGGCTGAAGGTTGGTGATCCAGCCGCGAGCGGTAACGGGATCAAAGGGCCTGCGGCCCTTTGCCGGCGGAGCCTTGCTTGGCGCGCTCAGTTCTTCCAGCGCGCCCGATAGAAGCGCGGATTGTCGTCATAGAACGGCGTGAAATCCAGTTGCTTCGAGAAGGCGTAGGTTTTCACGTAGGTGAACAGCGGCAGCATGTAGGCGCGGTCGCTGACGAGGTGGAAGGCTTGGGCGTAGAGGGCCCGGCGTTGGTCGGGGTCGGGGAGGTTGGCGGCTTTGGTGACGAGGGCGGCGACTTCGGGGTCGTGGCTCATGTCGTAGGGGCTGCCGGTGTAGAAGTATCCGAGCAGGGCGGAGACATCGTTGACGGCGAAGCCGCCCCAGCCGGCCATGGCGGATTGGAGTTTGCCGGCCATGGCGAGTTGGATGACGGCGCCGGCCTGCATGACGCGGGTGTTGGCGGTGATGCCGACTTCCTTGAGCTGGTTCTGGATGGCGCCGATCCAGATCGAGGGCAAATAGGTGTGGATTTCGATTTCGACGCCGTTGGGGTAGCCGGCTTCGGCGAGGAGTTGGCGGGCGAGGGCGGGGTTGTAGTCATAGTGCACGCCGGCTTTCTGGTCGCAGCCGAATTCGGTGCGGAAGCAGGCGATATCGAGGACTTGCGAGCCGCCGGGCATGAACTGGGCGGCGAGGGTTTTGCGGTCGATGGCGTGGGCGACGGCCTGGCGGACTTTGAGTTTGGTCAGCGGGAGATCGGCGCCGGAGCGGCCGGAGGCGTCCATGTTGAGGTAGGTGACGCGTTGGACTTCGGCGCGGACGGCCTGGAGGGTGGGGATTTTGCTGATGTTGTCGAACTGGTCGCCGGGGAAATCGGAGATCCAGTCGGCGCGGTTGCCGAGGAGTTCGGCCATTTCGGTGGCGGTATCGGTGACCTGGTGGATGGTGAGGCGGCGGATGGCGGGGTGGGGTTTGGGGCTGCCGGCGTAGTGGGCATCGAAGCGTTCGAGGGCGATTTCGCCGGGGCCGGTGATGGGCAGGATGCGGTAGGGGCCGGTGCCGACGGGGGCTTTGGCGAAGGCGTCGGCGCCGATGCGTTCGCGGTAGGCGGCGGGCCAGATGGGCATGACGGCGGCGATGACGTTGATGGCGGGGGGGAAGGGTTTCTTCAGCTTTACCCGGACGTGGAGCGCGTCGATTTTCTCGGCGCCGGCGAGGAAGGCGTAGTTGGAGGGGCTGGCGACGCGCTTGTCGGTGGGCAGGGCGTTGAAGGTGTAGACGACGTCATCGGCGGTGAAGGGATCGCCGTTGTGGAAGGTGACGCCGTCACGCAGGGTGAATTCGAGGGTGGTTTCGTCGACCTGGCGCCAGGCGGTGGCGAGGGCGGGGCCGATGATGTTGGTGTCGGGGTCCCGGTAGAGCAGGCCGTCCCAGGCGAGGTCGGCGAGGACGATGCCGTTGCGTTGGGTGTTGTAGTAGGGGTCGACGTTGGGGACGGCGTCTCGCCAGGAGACGCGGAGGTTGTCGGCGGATTTTTGGGCTTGGGCGGGGAGGGCGAGGAGGGCGGCGGCGAAAGCGAGGATGAGGGGTTTCATGGCTTGGCGTCCGCGGGCTTGGCTTCCACATCGATGAGGCGGAGCATTTCGCGTTTGGCGAAGCGCCAGCCTTCGGGGGTGCGGACGAACTCGTCGCGGTATTCGACCAGGAGTTCGAGGCCGCGCATGGGGACGGGCAGGGTGCCGTCGCCTTTGGGGCCGCGGACGACGAGGCCGAAGGAGACGCCTTTGGCGTGGTCGGCGTCGATGACGTCGATGACGGGGTTGATGACGAGGTGGCGGGATTCGGAGTGGGTGGGGCGGCGGTTGAAGAAGCTGCGGATGGATTCGCGGCCGGGCTGGTTGATGACGGGGAGGGGGGCGATGCGGCGCCAGGTGGCTTCGGGGGTGAAGAGGTCGAGGAAGGTATCGACGTCGAAGCGGTCGAGATGGGTGCAGTAGGCGGTCATCAGGCGGAGGCATTCGCGCTCGATGAGGAGGCGGGTGAGGTCATCCATGTGACGGCTCCTGGCCGCGCGCGGCGGCGCGGGCGTATTCGGGGTTGCGCGAACGGTCGGTGACGATCGGCGGGTCGATGTAGCCGGGCTGGGCGGAGGGGCCGAAGGCGGCGGTGATGGCGGCGATGCGTTCGTCCACCAGCCCGCGGTATTCGGGGTGGGTGATGATGTAGAAATCGTCGTTGCGGATGGCGGCGAGGACGCGGTGGCCGACGTTGAGCGGGTCCATGCGGGGGGCGGGGTCGGCGCGGGTGGCCAGCGGTTGGGCCATGCCTTCCTCGGCGCCGGGGGTGGCGGCGCGGCGTTCCGCGGAGGAGGCGACGAAATCGGTGCGGACGCCGCCGGGGCAGAGCACGCTGACGCCGATGTTGTGGGGGGCGAGTTCGGCGCGGAGGGCTTCGGAGAGGCCGACGACGGCGTATTTGGAGGCGCAGTAGGCGCCAAGGCCGCCGGGGGAGACCAGGCCGGCCATGGAGGCGGTGTTGACGATGTGGCCGCCGCCCTGGGCTTTCATGCGGGGGGCCGCGGCGCGGATGCCGTTGAAGGTGCCGTGGACGTTGATGTCGATGACCAGGTGCCAGAGGGCTTCGGGCATTTCGGCGAGTTCGATGGGGCGGCCATCGGGGAAGCGGCCCTGGCCGATGCCGGCGTTGTTGCACAGCACGCTGATGGGGCCGAGGGCGGCTTCGGCGGCTTCCAGGGCGTGGGCCCAGGCGGCGGGGCTGGTGATATCGAGGACGACGGGACAGACTTCGGCGCCCGTGGCGCGGAGGGATTCGGCCGCGGCGGCGAGTTTGTCGGCGTTGATGTCGGCGATGGCGACGCGCATGCCGGCGGCGATGAAGGCGCGGGCCATGCCGAGGCCGATGCCGCCGGCGGCGCCGGTGATGAAGGCGGTTCTGCCTGAAACGTCCCGCATGGTTTTCCCCCGATTGCAGCTTTCGGACAGGGTGCGGGCAGGGGGTGGCGGGTTGTCAAACGGCGTTCGGCGGGGGTGGTTGTTATCACCGTTGTGATTTGCGGTGGGGCGGCGCGCAAAATCACATGTGTGAAATTCGGCGTGGCGGTGCGTGGGGGTTGCGCGCGAGGGGGCGGGTGCGATGCTCGGTGGTGACGGCAATGATCGTCCAAGAATGGTGTCGTGCGTGGCGCTTCAAATAAACGGGGGAAAACTTCCATGAACCATATGACACGGCGCGCAGTGGCGCTTGGCGGCGTGGCCGCACTCGGGATGCCGGCGATTGCGCGGGCGCAGACCCGGGGCATTACCGCCACGGAAATCAAGCTCGGGCAGACGCAGCCGTATAGCGGGCCGGCTTCGGCGTTTGGCGCGGTGGGGCGGGCCGAGGCGGCGTTTTTCCAGATGGTGAACGATCAGGGGGGCGTGAACGGGCGCAAGATCAACCTGTTGTCGCTCGATGACGGGTATTCGCCGGCGAAAACGGTGGAATTGACGCGTCGGCTGGTGGAGGAGGACCAGGTGGCGTGCATTTTCGCCTCGCTGGGGACTGCGCCAAATACGGCGATCGTGAAGTATTTACAGCAGAAGGGGGTGCCGAACCTGTTCGTTTCTTCGGGGGCGAGCCGGTGGGGGAACCATGTGGAGTTGCCGCTGTGCATCGCGGGGCCGCCGAGTTATCGGGTGGAGGGGCATATCTATGCCAAGTATATCCTGGCGCAGAAGCCGGACGCGAAGATCGCGGTGCTGTGGCAGAACGACGATCTCGGCAAGGATTACCTGGCGGGGCTGAAGGATGCGCTGGGCGACAAGTATGACCGGATGGTGGTGAGCGCGTCCTACGAGGTGACGGATGCGACGATCGACAGTCAGGCGATCACGTTGAAGAACTCGGGCGCCAATGTGGTGTTGACGGCGGCGACGCCAAAGTTCGCGGCGCAGTTCATTCGCAAGATCCATGACCTGGACTGGAAGCCGATGCATTTCCTCTCCAACGTCGCGATCTCGGTGTCCTCGGTGCTGCGGCCGGCGGGGGTGGAGAACGCGATCGGGATCATGAGTGCGGCGTATTTCAAGGACCCGAACGACCCGACGTGGAAGAACGACGCGGGGATGGCGACGTTCCGGGCGTTCATGGCGAAGTATCTGCCGGCGGGCGATCCGGGGGATGCGGCGTATCTGACCGGGTTCGGCTGGGCCTCGATGATGTTGCAGACGCTGAAGCAGTGCGGCGATGATTTGTCGCGGGAGAACCTGATGCGGCAGGCAGCGGCGATCAAGGACCTGGAGGTGCCGGTGTGGCTGCCGGGGATCAAGATCAACACGGCGCCGACGCAGCATAACCCGATGACGCAGTTGCAGTTGCAGCGCTGGACCGGGACGACGTGGGAGTTGTTCGGGGGCTTGATCTCGGCGACCTGAACGGGGCGGGGTCCTGACGCCTGGGCGTCAGGACCCTGGTGTCTAGTCGAACAAAGTCGCCAGGCGCTGCTTGATGCTGTCGGCGATGTAGAGGGCCAGCGCCTGGATGGTGGAGGTGGGGTTCACGCCGCCGGAGGTGACGAAGATGCTGCCGTCGACGATGAAGAGGTTTTTCACGTCGTGGCTGCGGCCCCAGCCGTTCACCACGGAGCGGGTGGGGTCGTCGCCCATGCGGGCGGTGCCGAGGAGGTGCCAGCCGCCAAACAGGATGGGGCGTTCGACGCCGATATCGGTGGCGCCGGCGGCGGCGAGGATTTCGCGGGCGCGGGCGATGCCGTGATCGAGCATGCGGTGGCTGTTTTCGGAGATGGTGTAGTCGATTTTAGGTGACGGGATGCCGTTGCTGTCCTTGAGGACGGGATCGAGGGTGACGCGGTTGTGTTCCTCGGGGAGGTCTTCGCAGATGGCGGACATGCCGATGCGGTGGTTCATCAGGCGGCGATAGGCGGCGTGGTGGTCGTCGCCCCAGGGGAGGCGGCCGGCGGCGGTGCTGGAGATGGCTTCGGTGATGGTGCCGATGCCGCGGCCGAGTTGGTAGGAGTAGCCGCGGACGAAGCCGCGCGATTTGTCGGTTTCGTAGAACTCGTGGCTCCACAGGCAGAGCGGCGGGCCGTGGTTGCCGTCGAGCGGTTCCTCCGCGTAGCCGTAGATTTGCGCGTAGGGGTGGAACATCAGGTTCTTGCCGACCAGGCCGCTGGAGTTGGCGAGGCCGTTGGGGAAGCGCTCGGATTTGGAATTGAGCAGCAGGCGCGGAGTGCCGACGCCGTTGCAGGCGACGATGACGACTTCGGCGGGCTGGAAGTGTTCGGCGCCGTCGGCGTCGTAATAGATGGCGCCGGTGGCCATGCCGTTTTCGCCGGTGGTGATTTCGCGGACGCGGCAGCGGGTGCGCAGTTCTACGCCGGCGCGGATGGCTGCGGGCCAGTAGGTGATATCGGTGCTGGCCTTGGCGCCCTGGGCGCAGCCGTACATGCAGTGGGCCAGGTTGATGCAGCGGGCGCGGCCGTCATAGTCGGTGGTGGCGAGCGTGGTGTCGGACGGCCACCAGTGCCAGCCGAGCTTGTTGAGCGCCTGGGCGAAGCGGGTGCCGGATTTGCCGAGGGGCAGCGGCGCCATGGGGGGCTGGTGGGCGGGGTAGGCGGGATCGCCGGCGAGGCCGGAGACGCCCATCATGCGGTCATTTTCGGCGAAGAAGGGTTCGAGGGTTTTGTAGTCGACCGGCCAGTCGTCGGCGACGCCATCGAGGGTGCGGACGCGGAAATCGGAGGGGTGCAGACGGGGGAAGTGGGCGGCGTAGAGGATGGTGCTGCCGCCGACGCCGTTGAAGTTGAGCACCTTGATCGGCGAGTTGTCGTCATTCACCGGGTAATCGGTGGGGCGGGCGCGGCGGTTGGGGCTGGCGTTGAAATCGGTGAACTGGCGGGCTTCCCAGTCGCGCCCGTTGGTGGGGTATTCGGTGGGCTTCACCCAGTCGCCCTGTTCGAGGCAGAGGATGCGCATCTTGGTTTCGGCCAGGCTCCACGCCACCGCGGCGCCGGACGCGCCTGATCCGATGATCAGGACATCGACTTTTTCTTGCATGGTTCGCGTTCCTTCAGGGCGCGTCGCGCCAGAAGCGGGGGCGGGTGCGGACCTGGTCGAGCAGCGACCAGTCGCCCTGTTCGACCACGTGGCCCTTGGGGAAGGGCGGGCGGGGTTCGAGGTTGAGCGAGCGCATCACCCGGTCATCACGGTAGTAGCAGAGCAGGACGAGGCGGGTGAGGATGGCGAGGGGTTGGCCGCCTTCGGCGCGGAAATCGCCGACCACGGCGCCGCGACGATCGGGGTCGAGGCTGGCGAAGCTGCCGCCCGCGAGGCGGGCGAGGTTGGCGAGGGCGGTTCGCACATCGGCGAAATCGCGGCCGAGGCTCTGCAGCATGTCGGCCATGATGAGGTCGTCATCGGCGCCGGGCACGCTGTAGGCGGTGCTGGCGGGGATGATCATGCCGGCGAGGCATTTGAGGTCACGGGCTTCGGCGGGGGAGAGGGTTTCGGTCGGCATGGGTGCCTCAATCGAACAGGGTTGCGAGGCGCTGCTTCATCTGGTCGGCGATGTAGAGGGCCAGGGCTTGGATGGTGGAGGTGGGGTTCACGCCGCCGGAGGTGACGAAGATGCTGCCGTCGACGATGAAGAGGTTTTTCACATCATGGCTGCGGCCCCATTCGTTGACCACGGAACGGGCGGGGTCGGTGCCCATGCGGGCGGTGCCGAGGAGGTGCCAGCCGGCGTACATCAGCGGGGCCATGGTGTGGACCTCGCGGGCGCCGGCGGCGGCGAGGATTTCCTTGGCGCGGGCGATGGCGTGATCGAGCATCAGGCTGGTGTTGGCGCCGATGGCGTAGTCGATCTTGGGCGCCGGGATGCCGTGGCCGTCCTTCAGGACCGGATCGAGGGTGACGCGGTTGTGTTCCTCGGGGAGATCCTCGGTGCAGACGCCGACGGACATGCGGCGGCCGACCAGGCCGCGGAATGTTTCGTGGTGGCGCTCGCCCCAGGGCAGGATGCCGGCGGCTTCGGTGGCGACGGCTTCGGTGGCGACGCCGATGCCGCGGTTGAATTGCAGGTTGTAGCCGCGCACGAAGCCGCGCGAGAGGTCGGTTTCGTAGAACTCCTGGCTCCAGACGCAGAGGGGCGGGCCGCGATGGCCGTCCATCGGTTCGTCGAGGTAGCCGTAGATGGTGGCCCAGGGGTGGAACATCAGGTTCTTGCCGACGAGACCGCTGGAATTGGCGAGGCCGTTGGGGAAGCGGGCGGATTTGGAGTTGAGCAGCAGGCGGGGGGTGCCGACGCCGTTGCAGGCGACGATGACGACTTCGGCGGGCTGGAACTGCTCGACGCCATCGGCATCGAAGTAGACCACGCCGGTGGCCATGTCGTTTTCGTCGGTGAGGATTTCCTTCACCCGGCAGTTCGTCCGCAGTTCGACGCCGGCGCGGACGGCGTGGGGCCAGTAGGTGATGTCGGTGCTGGCCTTGGCGCCTTGGGAGCAGGCGGGGGTGCAGTGGCCGAGATTGATGCAGGGGGCGCGGCCGTCATATTCCTGGGTGGCGAGCGAGGTATCGGACGGCCACCAGTGCCAGCCGAGCTTGTTCATCGCCTGGCCGATGCGGGTGCCGGATTTGCCGAGGGGCAAAGGCGGCATGGGGGGTTGGTGGGCGGGGTAGGCGGGGTCTCCGGTCAGGCCGGAGACGCCCATCATGCGGTCATTTTCGGCGAAGAAGGGTTCGAGGGTTTTGTAGTCGACCGGCCAGTCATCGGCGACGCCGTCCAGGGTGCGGACTTTGAAGTCCGACGGGTGGAGGCGGGGGAAGTGGGCGGTGTACATCACGGTGGAGCCGCCGACGGCGTTGAAGTTCACCACCTTGATGGGCGAGTTGTCGTCGTTGATGGGGTAGTCGGAGGGGCGTTTGCGGATATTGGGCGAGGTGGCGAAGTCACTGTAGAGGCGGGCTTCGTAGTCCTTCCGGGTGGAGGGGTATTCGCTGGGTTTCATCCAGTCGCCCTGTTCGAGGCACAGGATGCGCATCTTGGTTTCGGCGAGGCTCCACGCCACGGCGGCGCCGGAGGCTCCGGAGCCGATAATGAGGACGTCGACCTTGTCTTTCATGATGCGGCCTATTTGAGGAACTGCTTGTTGACGCAGTTCTCCAGCCGGCCCTCGCGCAAATAGCGCGCGGCGGTGCGGGCGGAGAAGGCGCGGATGTCGCGCATCGATTCCGGGGTGTAGAAGGCGGAATGCGGCGTGAGCACCAGGCGGTGCTTGAGCCAGGCGTCGCCGCGATGCCAGGCGGCGAGCAGGGGTTCCTGGAGATTGGCGGGCTCGTCGGGCAGCACATCGAGGCCGGCGGCGAGGACGGTGCCGTCCTGCATGGCGTCATGCAGGGCCGCGAGATCGATGAGCGGGCCGCGGGCGGTGTTGACCAGGACCATGCCCTTTTTTGCCGCGGCGAAGGCGTCGCGGCCGATCAGCTTGCGGGTGTCGGCGTTTAGCGGCACGTGGATGGAGACAATGTCGCACTGGCCCATCAGTTCGGCCAGCGTGTCGGCGCGGCGGATGCCGAGGGCGAGTTCGTAGCCGTTGGGCTGGTAGGGGTCGTGGAAAACCACGTCCATGTCGAATGCCTTGGCGCGCCGGGCCGCGGCGGTGCCGATGCGGCCGATGCCGACGACGCCGAAGGTGCAGGCGGAGAGGCGGCGGCCGTAGGGGTTGTGGGCAGGGCGCCAGTTGGCGCGGGGATCGGCGCGCAGTTCCTCGTCGTGGTAGGCGATCGATTTGGTCAGGGTCAGCATCAGGGCGATGGCGTGGTCGGCTACTTCGCGGGTGCCGTAGTCCGGGGTGTTGCAGACCGCGATGCCCTTGGCGCCGTAGGCTGCGATGTCCACCTCGTCATAGCCGACGGCGGCTTTGACGAAGATGCGGCACTTCTTCAGCTTGTCCAGGTATTCGGGCGGGGGGGAGGAGCCGACGATGCCGTCCGCATTGGCCCATTGTTCCTCGGTGACCTGCTTGAAATCGGTGCAGAATTCGGCCTGGAAATCGTCGCCGGCCGCGGCGCGCGCGATGTCGTGGAATTCGGCCGGCAGGGCGGGCCACAGAATACGCATCATGGTTTGTTTCGCTTCCTCGAAGGGTGCAGGCACCTTGTGGCGGGGACTTTCCCGCGCTGTTCGACGCGGGTCAACCGGGGCGGCGAGCGGGATTGTCGTTGGTTGACAATCGACGGTGCGCGGCGGAACCTCGGCCCATCAATCGCTGAACGATCACGAGGAAACGAACAAATGGCTCTTCTCTGCGAAGGACGCGTCGCCATCGTCACCGGCGCCGGGCGCGGTATCGGGCGTGAACACGCCATTCTGCTGGCCAAGCATGGCGCCAAAGTTGTCGTCAACGATCTTGGCGGTTCGGCCGATGGCACCGGGTCCGACGAAACGCCGGCGCAGGAAGTGGTGCGCACCATCAAGGAAGCCGGCGGCGAGGCGGTGGTGAACACCGATAACGTGGCCGATTTCAAGGCCGCCAAGCGGATGATCGACCAGGCGATCGAAACCTTCGGGCGGCTTGATGTGCTGGTCAACAACGCCGGCATCCTGCGCGATCGCGTGCTGGTCAACATGATGGAAGAGGAATGGGATGCCGTGATCAACGTGCATCTCAAAGGCACCTTCGCCCCCTCGCGCCATGCCGCCGCCTACTGGCGTAATCTGTCCAAGGAAATCGATGGGCCGGTGAATGCGCGCATCATCAATACGTCGTCGGTCTCGGGCATCTATGGCAACACCGGGCAGACCAACTATGGCGCGGCCAAGGCCGGTATCGCGGCCTTCACGGTGATCGCGGCGCGCGAACTCAAGCGCTATGGCATCACCGTCAACGCAGTGGCCCCGCAAGCCATGACCCGCATGACGCTCGGGCTGCGCGAGCGCACCGCCGAACAGATCGAAGCCGGGCATCCCCGCCGCGTGTCGCCCGCCATCGTGTGGATGGCCAGCGCGGAATCCAAGGACTTTACCGGCCGTATCGTGGAAGCCGGCGCCGGACTCCTCGCCCTCTCGGAAGGCTGGCACCGCGGCCCGACCGCCGAACCGATCGAAGACCCGAGCCTGCTCGGCCCGACCATGATGGACCTCCAAGCCCGCGCCCGGAAAAACGCCGGCATGAACGGCATGGACCTCGACTGAGGCGAGGTGCGGTAGAAGGAAGCAAGGCCAGGGCTCTGCCCTGGACCCGCTGGGGGATGATCCCCCAGACCCCATCCGTTGAAGTAAGAGCCTCGAAGACGAAGAGAGGGGGCCAACGGTGCGGTTGCAACCACGCTGTTGGTCCCCTCTCTTCGTCTTCGAGGTTTCCTTGCCTTAAGGGTTGAGGTCCAGGGGCTCGGCCCCTGGTGGGGTCCGGGGCAACGCCCCGCCCTTGCTCGCTTCCGCCGTTCCCGACTCTGTGGAGGGTTCCATGACGGACGTGCCGTTGTTTGCCGGGCTTCGGGTTATTGATTGTGCCACCTACATTGCCGCGCCGACGGCGGCGACGGTTTTGGCGGATTTTGGCGCCGAGGTGATCAAGATCGAGGCGTTGGGGGAGGGCGATCCCTGGCACAATTTGTGGAACCGGCCTGGGTTGCCGGTTTCGCCGCATAATTATCCGTGGCTGGTGGATAATCGGAACAAGCGCGGGTTGGCGGTGGATTTGAAGGCGCCGGCCGGGCGGGCGGTGCTGGAGCGGCTGGTTTCGCAGTGCGATGTTTTCATTACGAATTTGCCGTTGCCGGCGCGGGAGCGTTTGGGGGTTCGGTGGGTTGATTTCGCGGCGAAGTATCCGCGGCTGATTTATGGCTCGATGACGGCGTATGGGGAGGATGGGCCGGAGTCGGGCAAGACGGGGTTTGATATCACGGCGTATTGGGGCCGCAGCGGGTTGATGGACCAGGTTCGGGCGGATGGGTCGGTGCCGCCGGCGCGGTCGGTGGCGGGGCAGGGGGATCATCCGACGGCGATGGCGTTGTACAGCGGGATTCTGACGGCGCTGTATCGGCGGGAGAAGACGGGGCAGGGGGGCGAGGTTCGGGCATCGTTGCTGGGAAGCGGGATGTGGGCGAACGCATTCCTGGTGCAGGCGGCGTTGTGCGGGGCGAGTATTCCGGCGCGGCCGCCGCGCAGCCAGTCGACGCATGCGCTGGGGGGAACGTATGTGACGTCGGATGGGCGGTGGTTGATGCTGGCGTTGACGAGCGAGGTTCGGCAGTGGCCGGCGCTGGCGGCGGCGGTGGGGCGGGCGGATTTGCCGGATGATCCGCGGTTTATTGGGGTGGCGGAGCGGCGGGCCAATGCGCAGTCCTTGATGGCGATCCTGGATGTGGCGTTTGCGGAGCGGACGCTGGCGGATTGGCGGCCGGTGCTGGATGCGGCGGGGCTGACGTTCGGGATTGTGGGAACGGTGGAGGAGGTGGCGGCGGACCCGCAGGCGCTGGCGGCGGGGATTTTGCGGCCGATCGAGGGGACGGATCTGATGACGATCGATAGCCCGTTCACGGTGACGGGGATCGACAAGGTGCCGATCACGCGGGCGCCCGATCATGGCGAGCATACCGGGGCGGTGCTGCGCGATGCGGGCTACACGGAGGCCGAGATTGCGGCGCTCCGTGAGGCCGGGGTGGTCAGCGGGGGTTAGGCCTCCCCTTCCTAAGGTAGGGTTGGGCAGTCGCCGAGGGAGGATTGCAGGGCGCCCATGTCGGCGGCGCCGGTGCGTTTGCGGCCGCAGAAATCGTTGGTGACGCGGGGCTCGCTGCCGCCTTTGCCGGCGATGGCGGTGACGGGGCCTTTGAGGCGGAGGTCCGCCAGGTCGGGGTCACGGTACATGGCTTCGAGGTCACCGGAGCGCATGCGGGTCATGTTGCCGCCGTCCTTGAAGGTGCCGCCGTCACGGGTGCGGATGTCGGAGGCCATGAGGTTGCCGCGCGCTTCGCCGGTGGCGCCGGCGAAGCGGAAATCGATGCCGCGGGTGCGGATGAGGGTGTTGAAGAGGATGAGGGAGTTGGGGGCATCGTTGACGTAGATGCCGACGTCCCCGCAGTTGGCGATGATGTTGTTGCGCATGATGCCGCCGCGGGTTTGTTCGCAGGGGGCGTTGGCGTTGAAGTTGGGGGCGCAGTTGGCCGGTTCCATGCCACCGCCGCCGAAGGACAGGCCAACGCGGGTGCCGCCGGTTTCGTCATGCCGGCGGCAGACGACGACGTTGCGTTCGAAGATGGGGCGGTCGCCGCCGCCTTTGACGAAGGCGCCGTAGCTGACTTCGTTGCCGGCGCCTTTGTGGAAATCGTAGATGTAGTTCCCGCGCACCACCCATTCGCCGCCGTGATCGATATCGAGGGGGACGACGGGGTTGCCGGTCTGGCGGGGGTGGGTGTCGAAGAGTTCGTTGGCTTCGACCAGGCCGCCGGTGGGGATGACGCGGTCAACCGCGTTGACCTTGAGGTGGGCGTTGAAGTCGGCGATGCGGTTGCCGATCATGCGGAAGTTGTTGGCGCCGCCGACGACGTGGAAGGCGTGTTCGCAATCGGTGTCGTTGCTGCAGGTGCCGCGGATATCGAGGTCCTTGAAGGTCCAGTTGGGGCCGGTGACATCGAAGGCGACGATGGCGGAGGAGCGGATTTCGGCCTTCCAGCGGTGGGCGGCGCGCACGGTGATGGGGGCGTCGGGCGTGCCCTGGGAGTTGGCGGCGATTTTGCCGCGCCCGGTGATGGGGTAGGTGCCGTCGGCGAGGACGATGTCGTCACCTGGTTCGGCGTTCTTGATGGCGGAGATGAGGGCGGTGGTGGAGTCGACCTCGACGGTGCGGGCGCTTGCGAGGCCGGGGGCGAGGAGGGCCAGGCCGAGGGCGGCGGCGAGGCGGGGAAACTGGCGGGCCATGGAAGCTCCAGCGAAATGTTCGGGGCAGCTTACATCGTTCGCGGGCGGCGCACTACGTGACCCGGGGCGGGGGGCGTTCTAGAAGGCTGGGCAGCGCACACCTTGGAGCATCCCATGGCCGGTATCCCTACTTTCGCGACCGCTCCCGGGTTTCTGGGCATTGCGCGGGCGGACCGGGCGGCAGCGTTCACCGTTGCGGGGGTGCCGTTCGATATCGGCACCACCAATCGGGCGGGCACGCGGGAGGGGCCGGCGGCGATACGGCGGGCGAGCCGGATGTTGGTGGATGGGGCGCATCCGGGGAACTGGGTTGATCCGCTGGCGCTGGATATCGCGGATATCGGGGATTTCACCATTGCGCTGGGGGATATCGAGGGCACGCTGCGGCTGGTGGAGGCGCAGGCGGAGGGGTTGGCGCATCTGCTGTGCCTGGGCGGCGAGCATGGGGTGACGCTGCCGCTGCTGCGGAGCCTGGCGCGGCGGGTGGGGAAGCTGGGGCTGGTGCATTTCGATGCGCATGTGGACACCTGGCCGGATAGTTTCGGGCTGGTGTATGGGCATGGGTCGTTTTTGTACCATGCGATCAACGAGGGGTTGGTTGATCCGGCGCGGACGATCCAGATCGGCATCCGCTCGCCGGTGCAGCGCGAGGTGTGGGATTGGACGGTGGGGCAGGGGGTGACGATCCTGTCGGCGCTGGATGTGCATGCGATGGGGCCAGAGGCGGTGGCGGCGCGGGTTCACCAGGTGGTGGGGGCGGGGGCGGCGTATTTGAGTTTCGATATCGATGCGCTCGATCCGGCGTTTGCGCCGGGGACGGGGACGCCCGAGATCGGCGGGCTGGCGAGTTGGCAGGCGCAGGCGATCCTGCGGCGGCTGGGCGGGATCGGGTTTGCCGGGATGGATGTGGTGGAGGTTTCGCCCGCCTATGACAGCGCGGAAATCACCGCCTTGGCGGCGGCGACGGTGGTTTGGGAGTACCTCGCGCTGGTGAATTCCTGACCATGCAAGGGGGGTCTGCCACGGGTCCGTAAAACGCAATGCACAGGGGGGGTGGCAGGCCGTATTACCCCCCTCCGCTTCGCCCCCCCGGGGGCAGGTGTCCACTGACGCATCGCACGTGCCGCGAGCCCTGATGGGGCACAGCAACGACGTAAGCGTCCTTTTCGGTTCGTCCGGTCTGCTTGCCGGGGTCGTTAGGGATAGTCCTATGTTTGCTGCCATGATCGTGGCGATGCGAAGTCCGCACATCGCCTGAGCCTTTCGCCGGCGCGCGATACGCGCTGCTGGTGGTTTGACTCTTTCCATTCCCCATGGTCTCGCCGTGGCGCCTTGATGGGCGGTCGCGCGGGATGCTGAGAGGTTTGCCGCGATGTCCAACCTGCGTGTTCGTTCCGCCGTTTCCCCCCTTCGCCGCCGCGTGCTGGATGCCGAGGGGGCGTTTGTGCCTGCCGTGCTGCCGACGGTGGATGGGCTGGTGGCCGAGATGCGGCCGGAGGAGCCGGTGCATTGCATTCGCCCGGCGGTGCTGGCGGCGACGGCGGCTGAATTCGTGGCGGCGTTTCCGGGGGATACGCTGTACGCGGTGAAGTGCAATCCGGACCCGGCGGTGCTGCGGGCGCTGTGGGAGGGGGGCGTGCGGCATTTCGATTGCGCGTCACCGGCGGAGATCGGGCTGGTGCGGCAGATGTTTCCCGCGGCCGAGATCCATTTCATGCATCCGGTGAAGGCGCGCGGGGCCATTCGCGAGGCGTGGGCGCGGCACGGGGTGCGGGATTTCGTGCTGGATAGCGCGGCGGAGCTGGCGAAGATTTTGGCGGAGGTTGCGGCGACCGGGGTGGCGGGGTCGCTCGGGTTGGTGGTGCGGCTGGCGTTGCCGAAGGGGGCGGCCGTGCTCGATTTGTCGGGCAAGTTCGGCGCCGAGGCGGAGGAGGCGATTGCGCTGTTGCGGGCGGCGCGGCCGCATGTGGCGCGGCTGGGGGTGGCGTTCCATGTCGGCTCGCAGTGCCTGGAGCCGTTGGCGTGGCGTGCGGCGCTGGGGATTGCCGGGTCGGTGATTGCCGCGGCGGGGGTGGCGATCGATGTGGTGGATGTGGGCGGTGGGTTCCCGGTGGCGTATCCGGATGTGAAGGTGCCGGCGCTGGGGGCGTTCATGGCGGAGATCGAGGCGGGGTCCGAGGCGCTCGGGCTGCCTGGCGCGCGGCTGTGGGCGGACCCGGGGCGGGCGCTGGTGGCCGGTGGCGGTTCGGTGGTGGTGCAGGTGCAGGCGCGGCGGGGCGATGCGCTTTACATCAACGACGGGGTGTATGGCAGCCTGGCGGATGCCGGTGGGCTGGGGTTCCGGTTTCCGGTGCGCTGCCTGCGGGCGGATGCGGCGGCCAATGCACGAGCGTTCCGGCTTTTCGGGCCGACCTGCGACAGCGCGGATGTGATGCAGGGGCCGTTCTGGTTGCCGGAGGATATCGGCGAGGGCGACTGGATCGAGATCGGGCAGCTTGGTGCTTATGGGGCGTGCCTGCGCACCGGGTTCAACGGGTTCGACCGGGCGCGGATCGTCGAAGTTTCCGCCTGAGGCCTGGCGCGCGGGGGGCGGTGCCAACCCGCGCGCGTTGCTGCTACGGTCCCTGGCGGCGCCTTTAGGCGTGAGCAGGGAAGAACGATCACATGACCCGTCCCGAGAATTGGGCGCAGAACCATCATTTTATCGCCGGGGCGATTTATCGGCCGGTCTCGACGGATGCGTTGCGGCATCTGGTGGCGCGGGCGCCGCATATTCATGCGATCGGCAGCCGGCATTCGTTCAATGGGGTGGCGGATTCGCCGGGGGTGCTGGTGGACCTGGCGGATATGCCGGCCGATATCGTGGTGGATGCGGCCGGGCGCACGGTGACGGCCGGGGCGGCGGTGAGTTATGGCGCGCTGGCGGCGCATCTGGAGGCGTTGGGGTGGGCGCTGCACAACATGGCGTCCCTGCCGCAGATTTCGCTGGTAGGGGCGGTGGCGACGGGGACGCATGGCTCGGGCGATCGGCTGGGGACGCTGTCATCCGCGGTGGCGGCGCTGGAGATGGTGACGGCGGGCGGGGACCTGGTGACGGTGCGGCGTGGCGATCGTGGGTTCGATGGGATGGTGGTGGGGCTGGGCGCGTTCGGGATCGTTACCCGCGTGACGCTGGATATCGAGCCGAGCTACCGGATGCGGCAGGATGCCTATGAGGGGTTGTCCTGGCAGGCGGTGCTGGAGGATTTCGATGCGGTGATGGGGGCGGGCACCTCGGTGAGCCTGTTCACCATGTGGGGCGGGCCGGTGGTGGATCGGGCGCGGGTGAAGACGCGGTTGGGGGCGGATGTGGCGCCGGCGGCGTTCGCGGGGGGGACCGCTGGGGCGTATCCGCCCGATCTGGCGAGTGCCGATCATCTGCGGTTTTCGACGCCGTTCGGGGTGGCGGGGCCGTGGTCCGAGCGGCTGGTGCATATGCGGATGGAGTTCCATCAGACCCGGCATTTGCAGAGCGAATATTTGGTGCCGCGCTCGGCGGCGACGGCGGCGATGGTGTTGTTGCGCAACCTGGGGGGGCGGATCGATCCGCAGTTGCGCATCACCGAAATCCGCTCGATGGCGGCGGATCGGCTGTGGCTCAGCCCGGCGTTCGGGGCGGACACGGTGGGGCTGCATTTCAGTTGGGAGGCGTTCGACGTTCCGGCGGTGCTGGGGCTGTGCGCGGAGATCGAGGACCTGCTGCGCCCGCTGGGGGGGCGGCCGCACTGGGGCAAGGTGGTGTTCGGCGAGGCCGCCGAGTTGGCGGCGCTGTATCCGCGGATGGCGGATTTTCGGGCGCTGGCGATGCAGTTCGATCCGGCGGGCAAGTTCCGCAATGCGTTCCTGGATCGTCACGTTTTCGGGTAGGAGACCGCATATGCAGCGCCGTGGATTGCTGGCTTCGGCCGTCACGCTGGCGGCGCCGCGGATTGCCAATGCGCAGGCGGTGGATACGCTGCGCTTTGTGCCGGTGGCGGATGTGACGGTGCTTGATCCGTTCCTGGCGGGGCCGGATGTGACGGTGCAGCACTCGGCGATGATTTTCGACACGCTGTATGCGACCGATCTCGATTCGATGCCGCGGTTGCAGATGCTGGAGGGGCACAGCGTCGAGGATGACGGCAAGCGGTGGCGGCTGACGTTGCGGCCGGGGCTGCGGTTTCATGATGGCGAGCCGGTGCGGGCGGACGATGCGGTGGCGAGCCTGCGGCGGTGGGGCACCATCGATGTGTTCGGCATGAAGCTGATGAGCGTGACGGATGCGTTGACGGCGGTGGATGACCGGACGCTGGAATTCCGGCTCAAGCGGCCGTTTCCGTTGCTGCCCAATGCGCTGGCGAAACCGGCCACCTACGTGCCGTACGTGATCCCGCGCCGGATGGCGGAACTGGCGGGCACCGGCAAGCTCAAGGAGATGATCGGCAGCGGGCCGTATCGCTATATGGCCGATGAGCGGGTGGTGGGGTCCCGCGTGGTGTACGCCAGGTTCGATGGGTATGTGCCACGGCCGGAGGCGCCGAGTTGGCTGGCGGGCGGCAAGGTGGCGCATTTTCCGCGGGTGGAATGGCGGATCATTCCCGATGCCTCGACGGCGGCGGCGAGTTTGCAGAAGGGGGAGGTGGATTGGTGGGGGGATGTGCCGCCCGACCTCGGGCCGCTGCTGCGGCGGGATGCGAAGCTGGCGGTGCAGGTGCAGGATTTCGTCGGCGGCGAGATGATCATGCGATTCAACGCGCTGTATCCGCCGTTCGACAATCCGGCGATCCGGCGGGCCATTCTGCCGGCGATCGACCAGGCGGAGTTCATGACGGCGATCGCGGGGGAGGATCGGGCGCTGTGGCGCGACCATGTCGGCGTGTTCAGCGTGGGCAAGCCGATGAGCACGGATGTGGGCGTGGGGGTGATGGAGGGGAACGTCGAGAAGGCGCGTCGCGCGTTGGGGGAGGCGGGATACAAGGGGGAGCGCATCAACATCATGGTCGCCGCCGATTATCCGAGCCTGTTTGCCGGGGGGACGGTGGCGGCTGATCTGCTGAAGCGGATCGGGTTCAATGTGGAGGTGCAGACGATGGATTTCGGCACCCTGATCCAGCGGCGGGCCAATCGAACGGCGCCGGCGCAGGGGGGGTGGAGCGTGTTCCTCAATTTGTTCAACGGCTACAACCGCTACGATCCGGCGGCGCATCTGGGGATTTCCAGCACGTGGGCGGGATGGCCGAAGATCCTGGAGATCGAGGCGTTGCGGGATCGGTGGTTCGATGCGCCGGATCTGGCGGGGCGGCAGGCGATTGCGCGGGAGATCCAGACGCTGGTGTGGCGGGATGCGCCGTATATTCCGCTGGGGAGTTTCTATCCGTTGACGGCGTATAGCCGGGGACTGGGCGGGATTACGCGGGGGGCTTCGCCGTTTTTCAATGTTCGGCGGATATAGAAGCAAGCGCTTCTTTTTGAAAAAAGAAGCAAAAA
>CAIMWH010000007.1 GCA_903845065.1 uncultured Rhodospirillales bacterium
CAGCACCTTCATAAAGCGGCTAATTGTCTGCACAAAATCCCCGGGTTTCATCTCAAACGGTCTCTCATACCCCAGTCGTCGGCGACAAGTCGCCACGAGCGCCCTGCGTAAGGTCGGGCGCGTCCCCTCGCCGGGGCTATACGCGCGCTTGCCCGCAGTCTCAAGCGTCTCTAGGGGTATTTTTGACGCATCTCAATGCACTCCCGCCAACATATCCCCCCGATCATGGGGATTGGCGGCGGTGAAACGCCCTCAAATCGAAAGTTGACCCCATGCTTGATGAAGAAGTGCTTGCTGAGTTCCGCGCCGCCGATGCGCTGCTCGAAGGGCATTTCCTGCTGTCCTCGGGACGGCACAGCGCCCGCTATCTGCAATGCGCCCGGGTGCTGATGGATCCGATGCGCGCCAGCCGTCTGGCCGCCGCCCTCGCCGCCAAAATCCCGCGCGAGCTGCGTCGGGAGATCACCAAGGTGGTCTCTCCTGCCATGGGCGGGGTGATCATCGGCCATGAAATGGGCCGCGCGCTGGGGGTGGAGGCGATGTTCGTCGAACGCCCCGGCGGCACATTCGAACTGCGTCGGGGCTTTGCCCTCTCCCCCGGCGACAAGGTGCTGATGGTCGAGGACGTCGTCACCACCGGGCTCTCCAGCCGTGAGGCGATTGCCGCCATCGAGGCGGCGGGCGGCAAGGTGGTGGCCGGGGCCGCGCTGGTGGACCGTTCGGCCGGCACGGTGGAGCTGGGCGTGCCCTTCTTCCCGCTGATCGAGCTGAACTTCCCCACATTCGCCCCCGATGAACTGCCCCCCGAACTGGCCGGCACCCCGGCGGTGAAGCCCGGCAGCCGCGCCCAATCGTGAACGGTGGCGTTGTGACGAGTGGCGCCGTGAGCGGCCATACCCCGCCGCGCCTGCGATTGGGCGTGAACATCGATCACGTCGCCACCATCCGCAATGCGCGGGGCGGCGAGCATCCCGACCCCGTGCGCGCGGCGCAAATCGTCGCGGCGGTGGGCGGCGATGGCATCACGGCGCATCTGCGCGAGGACCGGCGGCACATCCGCGACGAGGACATCGCCCGCATTCAGGCCGCGACCAATCTGCCGCTGAATTTCGAAATGGCCGCCACCGAAGAGATGGTGGAAATCGCCCTGCGCCACCGCCCCCACGCCGCCTGCATCGTGCCGGAACGCCGCGAGGAGCGCACCACCGAAGGGGGGCTCGACGCCGCCGGGCAGCATAACCGGCTTGCCCCGGTCATCGCCCGGCTGAATGATGCCGGCATCCGCGTCTCGCTGTTCATCGCGCCGGAGCCACGTCAGATCGAGGCGGCCATCCGACTTGGCGCCCCGGTGGTGGAACTGCACACCGGCGAATATGCCCATGCGGCAGGCGAACAGGTGACCGTAGAGCTAAAGCGCCTTACCGATATGGCGGCGCTGGCGGCGAAGAACGGCATCGAGCCGCACGCGGGGCACGGCCTCACCTATGACAATGTGCAACCCGTCGCCGCCATCCCGCACCTCGCGGAACTGAACATCGGGCACTTCCTCATCGGCGAGGCGGTGTTCGTGGGGCTGGAGAGCGCCGTGCGGCGGATGCGCGAACTGATGGATGCGGCGCGGTGAGAGGCTCGCTGTGAAGGACGACGCACGCCCCCCCGCATCATGGGACACACCTCCCCTGAACTCCACGGTCTTTCGTATGGGTTGGTGGGGCATAGCCGTGCTCAACCTGTTGATCGCCTTGGTCAACCCGCTGGTCTACGCCGCGATGGCCCCAACGATTGAGGGGCCGATACTTACCCGCCTTCTGGCCCATATCACCGCACCAGTAGCGGCCCTTACGATAAGTTCCCTCATCTCGTCGCGACGGTTTTTCGTGGCCGGTCGCACGACAACTGCCTTGGCGATTTTGCTCATTAGCGTCCCGGCCTGTGTTTTTCTCGCGTGGGGGGCCTCCCGATGATCCTCGCCATCGGCTCAGACCTCTGCAACATCGAGCGGATCCAGAACTCGCTCGACCGCTTTGGCGAGCGGTTCCTCAACCGCGTCTTCACGCCCATCGAGCAGGCCAAGGCCGCGCGCCGCCCCTTCACCCGCGCCGGAACCCTCGCCAAGCGGTTCGCCGCCAAGGAGGCTTTCTCCAAGGCCGTCGGCACCGGCTTCAAGGCGGGCGTGTTCATGCGCGACATCGGCGTGGTGAATGCCAAAACCGGCGCGCCTACCCTCGCCCTCACCGGCGGGGCGGCGGCGCGGCTGGCGGCGATCACCCCTGCGGGCCATGAGGCGGTGATCCACCTCACCCTCACCGACGACCACCCCTGGGCGCAGGCCTTTGTGGTGATCGAGGCGCGGCCCTTGAACGCTGGCGCGGGCGGGAATGCGGCATGATGGAGGAGAGTTTCACCCCGCCGCCCGCCACCCCAGCCCCAACCCCAACCCCAGCCAGCGATACCCGGCCCGCAGACCATTTTGACTGGCGCGCCGAGCTGACGGGGCTGGCCG
>CAIMWH010000008.1 GCA_903845065.1 uncultured Rhodospirillales bacterium
GGCTGCGGCAAGTCCACCACCCTGCGCATGATCGCGGGCCTGGAGGAAATCACCTCCGGTGACATCGCCATCGGCGGAGACGTGGTGAATGACGTCCCGCCCCGTGACCGCGACATCGCCATGGTGTTCCAGAACTACGCGCTCTACCCGCACATGTCGGTCTTCGACAACATGGCCTTCGGCCTGAAACTGCGGAAATTCCCCAAGGACGAGATCAAGCGCCGCGTCGACAGCGCCGCCGAAATCCTCGACATCCACATGCTGCTCGAGCGCAAGCCGAAGGCCCTCTCCGGCGGCCAGCGCCAGCGCGTCGCCATGGGCCGCGCCATCGTGCGCAACCCCAAGGTCTTCCTGTTCGACGAACCGCTCTCCAACCTCGATGCCAAGCTGCGCGTCCAGATGCGCACCGAAATCAAGAAGGTCCACCAGCGCGTCCGCACCACCACCGTCTACGTCACCCATGACCAGGTCGAGGCGATGACCCTCGCCGACCGCGTCGTCGTGATGAACCACGGCATCATCGAGCAGGTCGGCCCGCCGCAGGAACTCTACCACAACCCCGCCACCCGCTTCGTCGCCGGCTTCATCGGCTCCCCCGCGATGAACTTCCTCACCGCCAAGGTCGTCAGCGACAACGGCCTCTACGTCGAACTGCTCGACGGCACCCGCCTCGCCGTCAACCCCGCCCGCGTCGACCGCTACAAGCCCCATGTCGGCAAGACCATGACCCTCGGCCTGCGCCCCGAACACCTCACCGAAACCCACGCCAACGAAAAACCCGGCGTCGCCTACCTCGATGCCCTGGTGGACGTCACCGAACCCATGGGCATGGAAACCATGGTCCACTTCTTCGTCAAAGGCGAACCCGTCTGCGCCCGCGTCGACCCCCTCACCGTCGCCAACCCCGGCCAGACCCTCAAACTCGCCGCCGACATGACCAACATGCACCTCATCGATAACGACAGTAACAAAGTCGTCTGACCAGACGCGCAGCAAAGCGAAGCGGCGACGAAAGCGACAGCGGTGCCCTTGCACCGCGATAGCGCCCCCGCCCTAGCTATCCGCGCTCGCCCGCTCGAGCAATACGCACGCCGCGATGCGCCAGGTGCCGTCGGGCTGGCGCTCCATGGTGTAGAGCGCGGTGCGCGGCACCCCATCGGGCCCAATCACGCCCACCTCCTGCACGATAGTACCGTCCGCCTCCCGCGCCTCGCCGAACTGCATTTTGCGCGGCCGATAGACCGGCTGGTACTGCCCCCGCACCATCGCCATGAAGCGCTCGGCGGACCCGAAGATCCGGCGCAACTCCGGCGTGGCGAAATCAAACGCCGCGGGCCCGTCATCGCGGGCAAAGGCCTCCATCTGCCGGGTGATGACCGCCTCGATCTCGGCCTGGTCGGCATCAGGCAGCCCATCCGCCCGCGCCACGCCGGACACGGCAAGCATCACCGCCAGCGCGAGCAGGGCGCCGCGCATCAGCCGGTGCGATCGTGCTCGTGCGGCCAGGTCTGGTCCATCGTCAGCGCCGCCATCGCCGCATTGCGCGCCACCGGCTTCGCCGGAACGCCCACCACGGTGGTGAATGCCGCCACGTCATCCAGCACAATGCTGCCGGCGCCCACCTTGGCGCCCTCGCCGATGCGGATATTGCCGAGGATTTTTGCCCCCGCCCCGATCAGCACCCCGCGCCCCACCTTCGGGTGGCGATCGCCCCCCGCCTTGCCGGTGCCGCCGAGTGTGACCTCTTGCAGCATCGAGACATCATCCTCCACCACGGCGGTCTCGCCGATGACGAGGCTGGTGCCATGGTCGATCATGATGCCGCGGCCCACGGTGGCGGCCGGGTGGAAATCGGCGGCGAACACCTCGGAAATACGGCTCTGCATGTGCCGCGCGAGGTGGATACGCCCGCCCATCCACAGCCAATGGCTCACCCGATGGGCCTGCAACGCCTGGAATCCCTTGAAGAACAGGAACGGCGTCAGCAGGTCCTCGCAGGAGGGGTCACGGTCCCGGATGGCCAGCAGGTCGGCCGCGGTGGCGGCGACAATATCCGGCATATCCTCGTAGGCATCGCTGATCAGCCCGGCCAGGGTCGGCCGATCGATGGCGTCATCGTGCAGTTTGCGCGCCAGCATGCAGGCCATCGCGCCGGCGAGATCGCCATGCGGCATCACCAGCACATTGACCACCCGGCCCATCAACCGATCGCGCAACACGGCCTGGCTGGCCTCGCGCAGGATGGTCTGCCACACCTCGATGGCCTCGGGGACATGGACAGCACGCACGCCGCAATCAAGATCGGACATCGCCGGCTCCCTTGGATTGGCTAGACGTGGAAACTCTCGCCGCAGCCGCAGCGCCCCTTTTCGTTGGGGTTGACGAAGGTGAACCCCGACGACAGCGCCTTGACCTCATAATCCATGATTGTGCCGATGAGGAAAAGGCTGGCCTTGCGATCCACCAGAACCGTCATCCCCTTGTCGGTCACCCGCTCGTCGCCTGGCCCGGGCACGTCGGTCCAGGTCATGTCATAGGCGAGGCCGGAGCAGCCCTTGGTGTTGACCGAGATGCGCAGCAGCATGCCGGCTTGGCCGGTGGCGTAGAGCGCCTTCAGGCGTTCGGCGGCCGCGTCGGTGAGCGACATCAGCGGCGGCAGTTCGCGCCGTGGACGCGCCGGGGTCATCGTGGTGGTCGACATTCTGGTTCCCCCTGTTCCGTTCAGAACATATTGAGCGCGAGGCGCGCGTCTTCGGTCATCCGGCTCTGGTCCCAAGGCGGGTCCCAGACGACTTCGACATCGCAGGTGGCAACGCCGGGCAGCGCGAGGATGGCATCGCGCACCTGCTCGGGCAGTTCCTGCGCCGATGGGCAGGCGGGCGCCGTGAGGGTCATCTCCACCTTCACGTTGCCGGCGTCGTTGATGTCGATGGCGTAGATCAGGCCGAGTTCGTAGATATTCACCGGGATTTCCGGATCGTACACCGAGGCGCAGGCCGCGATCAGCGCGTCCTCGCTCGGCTTGGCTTCCTGCGCCCCGTCGGGTGACCAGGTGCCCACGTTCGGCGTGGCGTCGTTCATGTTGCGCTCACTCACTGGTGGTTGCCCCCTCGCCCTCGAGTGCGGCGATCAGCGCGTGCCATGGCAGCGTGGCGCACTTCACCCGGGACGGGTACTCGTGCACCGCGGCCAGCGGCAGCATCGGTTTCAATTCCTCGGCGCATTCCGCGCATTCGCCGGTCTGCGCGAGGGTGCGGAAGGCGGCGAACAGCCGGCGCGTGCTGGTGGCGCTATGGCCGGCCACCGCTTCCACCATCAGGTCGGCCGCCGCCTTGCTGATTTCGCAGCCCCGCGCATCGAATCCGGTGGCGGCGATGGTGCCGTCCCCGGCGTATTTCACCCACACCTGCACGCGATCGCCGCACATCGGGTTGTCGCCCTTGGCGGTGGCGTCGAAATCCTCCAGCCGCCGCATATGCCGGGGCCGGCGGCCGCGCTCGATGATGGTGGCGTTGTAGAGATCGCGGAGGTCTTCGAACATTACTGGAAGAACTCCCGCACCTTGATCAGCGTGTCGGCCAGCACGTCGATTTCGCCGGGCGTCGTGTAGATGCCGAAGCTGGCCCGCGCGGTGGATTCCAGCCCCAGGCGATGCATCAGCGGCTCGGCGCAGTGATGCCCCGCCCGCACCGCGATCCCGGCGCGATCCAGCAGCGTCGCGATGTCATGCGCATGCGCCCGATCCAGCGTGAAGCTCACCACTCCGCCGCGATCCTGCGCGCGGCCGATCACGGTGAGCCCCTCGATCGCCGACAAACGGGACAATGCATGGTCAGTCAGCGCCGCCTCATGCGCCGCGATGGCGGGATAGCCGATCCCCTCCACCCACTCGATCGCCGCATTCAGGCCTATACCCTCGATGATCGCCGGCGTGCCGGCCTCGAACTTGTGCGGCACCCGCGCCCAGGTGGAGCGCTCGTAGGTGACGGACGAAATCATGTCCCCGCCGCCCATCCACGGCGGCATCGCCTCCAGCAGTTCGCGCTTGCCGTAGAGCACGCCGATCCCGGTCGGGCCGTACAGCTTGTGCCCGGTGAACACGTAGAAATCAGCATCCAGCGCCCGCACATCCACCCGGCGATGCACCACCGCCTGCGAGCCATCGAGCAGCACCTTGGCGCCATGGGCGTGGGCAATCTGGATAATCCGCTCGGCCGGCGTGTAGCTGCCGAGCACGTTGGACATGTGGGTGATCGCCACCAGCCCCACCTTGCCATCGGCGAACAGCGCCTCGTAGGCCGCCATGTCGAGTTCGCCGGCATCGTTGATCGGCGCCACCCGTAGTTCGGTGCCATGCGCATCGCGCAGCATCTGCCACGGCACGATGTTGGAGTGATGCTCCATCGCCGAAATCACCACCGCCTGCCCAGGCTTCATGATGCCGCGGCCATAGCTGTGCGCGACGAGGTTGATGCCCTCGGTGGAATTGCGCACGAACACGATCTCGTGCCGGTCCCCGGCGTTCAGCAGGCGGGCGGCGGCATCGCGTGTGGCCTCGTAGGCTTCCGTGGTGCGCTCGCTCATCCAGTGCAGACCGCGATGGATGTTGGCGTACTGGGTCTCCATCGCGCCCACCATGGCGTCGATCACCGCGCGCGGCTTCTGCGCCGAGGCGGCGCTGTCGAGGAACACCAGGTCCTTGCCGCGGATTTTCTGCTCCAGGATGGGGAACTGCGCCCGGATGGCGGCGATATCCAGCCGTGCGTCAAACGAAGGGGCGTTCATGCGGCGTCTCCCGTGCCCAGTTCGGCGGCCCAGCGTGCCGCGATGGCGGCTTCCATGCCGGCGCGCACCGCTTCATGGGCAATCGGGTCGAGCGCTTCGGCGAGGAAGGCGCGCACCAGGATATTGCGCGCCTCGGCCACGGGCACGCCGCGGCTGCGCAGATAGAACAACTGGTCGGCATCCAACTCGCCCACCGTGGCGCCGTGGCTGCACTTCACGTCATCGGCGTAGATTTCCAACTGCGGCTTGCTGTCGATCTCGGCATCGCGCGAGAGCAGCAGGGTCTGGTTCATCTGGTAGCCGTCGGTCTTCTGGGCGATGCGATCAACCTCGATTTTGCCCTGGAACACGCCCTTGGAGCGCCCGGTCAGCACGTTCTTCACCGTCTGCCGGCTGGCGGTGGCGGGCGCTGCATGGCGCACCACGGTGGTGAAGTCCGAATGCTGCGAACCGCCGAGAAGCTGCGCGGCATTCAGGTGCGCCATCGCCTTCTCGCCGACCAGCCGCGCATGCACCTGCACGCGCGCGAGCTTGCCGCCGAGGGCGAGGGAGAAGCTGTCATAGGTGCCGCGCGCGCCAACCTCGGCGAACACGGTGGAGAGGTGGAACGCCCCGGGCGCCTCCATCTGCTGACGCAGATGCACCAGCGTGGCATCCTCGGCGATCTCGGCCGTCAGCACCGGATTGTTGAAGTAGACGCCAACCCCGGCATTCACCTCCACCAGCGTCAACCGCGCGCCCTTCCCCAGGCGCACGGCATGGCGTGGATGGAACGAAACCGGCTTGCCGTGCGCATCGCTGCCCAGGCTGACCAGCAGCAGGGTGCCGGCATCGACATCGGCGGCGACATCGATGGCCGCACCGTCCTCGGCCAGCATGGTGTTGAGCGCGACCATCTTTTCCGCGTTGTCGGCAATGCGGCCAAACGCCGGGGCGCCGGTCTGCACCGACACCCCCTCGGGCAATTGCGAAAGGTCATCGCGGAACCGGCCATCGACGAACACCAGGCGCGGCCCATCGATCAACCCGAGCGCGGCCAATTGCGCCGCGCCATCGGCCAGCAGCACCACGGGTTCGTGGAACGCCACATCGGCCAGCACGCGCAGCCCGGTATAGCGCCAGGCTTCCTCGCGCGGTCCCGGCAATCCCTGCTGCGCAAACGCCGCAGCACCTGCGGCCCGCAGCGCCACGTTGCCGGACAGCCGCGCCTTCAAACCCTCGTAACGCGCCAGGAAGCCCTGCGCGGATGCCTGCAAACTTGTCTGCGACACAGCGTTCACGCCGCCTCCGCCACCACGGCCGCATAGCCGTTGGCTTCCAACTCGTGCGCCAACTCCGGCCCACCCGAGCGGATGATCCGCCCGCCGGCCAGCACATGCACACGATCTGGCACGATGTAGTCGAGCAGGCGCTGGTAGTGAGTGATCACCAGTGCCGAGAACGTCGGGCTGCGCAGCGCATTCACGCCATCGGCCACGATCTTGAGCGCGTCGATATCCAGGCCCGAATCGGTCTCGTCGAGAATGGCGAGCTTCGGCCGCAGGATCGCCATCTGCAGCACCTCGTTGCGCTTCTTCTCGCCGCCGGAGAACCCGACATTGACGTTGCGCTTCAGCATGTCGTCCGCCATCGAGAGGCGCTTGATTTCGGCGCGCGCCATCTTGAGGAACTGCACCGCATCAAGTTCGGCCTCGCCACGAGCGCGGCGCTGGGCGTTGAGCGCGGTGCGCAGGAAGTTGGCGTTGCCGACGCCCGGCAGTTCCACTGGATACTGGAACGCCAGGAACAGCCCGGCCGCGGCGCGCACCTCGGGCTCCATCTCCAGCAAATCGGCGCCGTCGAACGTTGCGGACCCGCCGGTCACCTCGTAGCCGTCCCGCCCGGACAGCACGTAGGACAGCGTCGACTTGCCCGAGCCGTTCGGCCCCATGATGGCGTGCACTTCGCCCGTCGGCACCACGAGGTCGATCCCCTTGAGGATCTCCTTGTCTTCGATGCCGGCGCGCAATCCTTTGATTTCAAGCATAATATCGTCCCTAGCCTACAGAGCCTTCGAGGCTCACGGCGAGAAGCTTCTGGGCCTCCACCGCGAACTCCATCGGCAATTCCTTCAATACGTCCTTGCAGAAACCGTTCACGATCAGCCCTACCGCATCTTCCTGCGACAGGCCGCGCTGGCGGCAATAGAACAACTGGTCGTCGGCGATTTTCGAGGTGGTGGCCTCGTGTTCCGTCTTTGCCGTAGGGTTGCGGCTTTCGATGTAGGGCACCGTGTGGGCGCCGCACTGGTCACCGATCAGCAGCGAGTCGCACTGGGTGAAATTCCGCGCCCCATCGGCGTTCTTCATGATGCGAACCAGACCACGATACGTGTTGTCGGACCGCCCGGCGCTGATCCCCTTCGACACGATGGTGCTGCGGGTGTTCTTCCCGATATGGATCATCTTGGTGCCGGTATCGGCCTGCTGGCGGTTGGTGGTGACCGCCACCGAGTAGAACTCGCCCACGCTGTCATCGCCTTGCAGGATGCAGGAGGGATACTTCCAGGTGATCGCCGACCCGGTTTCCACCTGGGTCCAGCTGATCTTGGACCGGGCGCCACGGCAGGCGCCGCGCTTGGTGACGAAATTGTAGATGCCACCCTTGCCGTCGGCATCGCCGGGGTACCAGTTCTGCACCGTCGAATACTTGATGGTGGCATCCGTCATCGCGACGAGTTCCACCACCGCGGCATGCAACTGGTTCTCGTCACGCTGCGGCGCCGTGCAGCCTTCGAGGTAGGATACGTAGCCGCCGTCCTCCACCACGATCAGCGTGCGCTCGAACTGCCCGGTGTTGCGGGCGTTGATGCGGAAATAGGTGCTGAGTTCCATCGGGCAGCGCACCCCCTTGGGGATGAACACGAAGGACCCATCGGAGAAAACCGCCGAATTCAGCGCCGCGAAGTAGTTGTCACCAGCCGGCACCACGCTACCGAGATACTGCTTCACCAGGTCGGGATGCGAATGCACCGCCTCGGAAATCGGGCAGAAAATCACCCCGGCCTTGGCCAGCGTATCCTTGAAGGTGGTGGCGACCGAGACGCTGTCGAACACCGCATCCACCGCCACCGGCGGCCGCTCGCCCTCTTCCGGCTCAACCCCGGCGAGGATGGCGCGCTCGCGCAGCGGGATGCCCAGCTTTTCGTACATCGCGAGCAACGCGGGATCGACCTCGTCGAGGGACTTCGGGCCCGCCTTCTTCTTCGGCGCCGCGTAGTAATGCAAGTCCTGGTAGTCGATCGGCGCGTGCTGGACCTTCGCCCAGGACGGCTCCTCCATCTTCAGCCACGCCGCGTAGGACTTCAGGCGCCACTCCAGCAGCCACGCGGGCTCGCCCTTGCGCTCCGAAATCAGCCGAACGATGTCCTCGTTCAGGCCCTTCGGTGCCATGTCCATTTCGATATCGGTGGAGAAACCCCACTTGTAGCCGCCCTCCGTGACGGCGGCGACGGTGTCGAGGGTCTCGGTGACGGCAGCCATATTGTGACTCCTATTCGGCGGCCGACGCCGCGAGCGGCGCCGGAATGCGGAAGGCCGGCGGCACCGAGGCCGCGCGCATGTCCGCGAGCGTGATATTGGAAAGGGCGTCGCGAATGGCGTCATTCACCAGGTCCCACCGGCCCTTGACGGCGCACAGGCTGCCGACGTCGCAGCCGCCGCCACCGCCCTCGACACAGGCGGTCAGCGCGATCGGGCCATCGATGGCGCCGATCACATCGGCCACCGTCACCGCATCAAGCGGGCGGGACAGCCGGTAGCCGCCGCGCGCCCCGCGCTGGGACACCACGAGGGCGGCCGAAGCCAACGCCTTCAACACCTTGGCGACCGTTGGTTCCGGCACCCCGGTCGCCAGCGCGATCCCCGGCGAGGTCTGCACGCAGTCCTCCCCCGGCCGCTGGCAATCCCCCAGACGGATCAGCACGACGACCGCGTAATCGGTCAATTTGGACAGCCTGAGCATGCGCCATTACCCTAATCGGACCTGTTCGGTCCTGATTGGGCAAATGGCCCATCGGCCGGATATCGTCAAGCCCGCTTGGCCGGGATTTCCGCACCCCCATCTGGTCGACTGGGCGGGAGCGCACTAGTTTCGCCGCGCCGGCGCCGCCGGATTGTCTTCAACCAGCAAACGGGAAACGCCGCATGATCGCCGATGTCCGTATCTACACCTGCAAACCCAACAAGATGGCCGAATTCGTCAAGATCTATGAGGAACTCGCCTGGCCGCTCCAGCAGAAGTACCTCGGCCGCTGCCTGGGCTGGTTCACCACCATCGAGGGTGAACTCAACACCGTCGTGCATATCTGGGGCTACGAAAACCAGGGCGACCGCGAGACCCGCCGCAACGCCATGGCGGCCGATCCCTCCTGGGGCGCCTACCTCGCCGCCGTCGCCAAGGCCGAATGCCTGGTGAAAATGGAAAACCGCATCACCCGCCCGACCGGCTTCTCGCCGGTCCAGTAGCCGTCGCCCACCGCTTCAGTCCCCGCTGGCCTGGTCCTTGCGGAACTGGGCGGTGGGGTAGACGCCCATGATGCGGGCCTCGCGCGAGAAGAACGTCAGTTCTTCGAGCGCGCGGCGCAGCGCTGGCTGCTCCGGGTGCCCCTCGACGTCACACAGGAACTGGGTGGCGGTGAAATGCCCGCCCACCATGTAGCTCTCCAGCTTGGTCATGTTGACGCCATTGGTGGCGAACCCGCCGAGCGCCTTGTAGAGCGCGGCCGGCACGTTGCGCACACGGAAGACGAACGTCGTCATAAGCCCCGGCTCGGTCGGCGCGCACACCCGCGGCTTGTCCGCCATCACATAGAAGCGCGTGGTGTTGTGTGCGGCGTCCTCCACGTTGCTGCGCAGGATATCGAGCCCAAACAACTCCCCGGCGAGGGAGGAGGCGATGGCGCAATCCTCGGGATTGCCCCATTGCGCCACCAGCTCGGCGGAACCGGCGGTATCGGCCTCCACCACCGCCTGGAGATCGAGTTCCTTGAGGATTTTCCGCACCTGGCCCAGTGCGACGACATGCGAATGGGCCCGCTTGAGCCCGCCGATGGTGGCGCCCTTCACGCCGAGCAGGCAGTGCTCGACGCGCTGGAAGTGCTCGCCCACCACATACAGCCCGCTATCCGGCAGCAGATAGTGAACATCGCCCACCCGGCCGGCGAGGCTGTTTTCGCAGGCGATCATGGCAAGGTCGGCGGTCTTGTCTCGGACGGCTTCCATTGCGGCATCGAAGGTGTCGCAGGGCAGGGTGGTCCAGCCAGGATAGGCATTGCGGCAGGCAAGGTCGGAGTAGGCGCCGGGCCTCCCCTGGAAGGCGATGGTCCGGGTCATGCGGGGCTCTTTACAGCGGAAGGAAGGCCAGAGGGACGAAGGGCAACACGGGCACGTTCAAGATCGGCCGGCGTATCCACGCCAAACGGAGCGAATTCCACGCGGGCGCAGGCGATGCGCATGCCGGCCTCCAGCGCGCGAAGCTGTTCGAGACTCTCGCGCCGTTCAAGCGGCGACTCGGGCAGCGCCACGAAGCGCGCCAGGGCCTGCCGGCGAAAGGCGTATATGCCGATATGGTGCCACAGCGGCCCCTCGCCGGCCGGGATCGCAGCGCGCGAAAAATACAGCGCCGGAGACACCGCCCGCCCGCCATCGAACGCGCAGGCGGCCTTCACCACGCTGGGGGAGGCAGCCTCCTCGGGCGTGGTGATGGGGGCGACGAGGGTGGCGATATCTATCGCCGGATCGGCCAGCGGGGCCAGCACGGCGCGGATGTATTCGGGCGGAATAGTCGGCAGATCGCCCTGCAAATTCACCACCACATCATGGTGCCCCTGCGGATCGAGGCTGCTCAGCGCTGCATGAACGCGATCCGAGCCCCTCGGCAGCGAGGGATCGGTCAGCACCGCGATGCCGCCCGCCGCCCGCACCGCCTCGGCGATCTCGAGCTCGGCGCAGGCCACCGCCACCGGGCCGATATCGGCCTCCCGCCCGCGGTTCAGCACATGCACGATCATCGGGATGCCATTGATGTCCGCCAGCGGCTTGCCGGGCAGCCTGGTGGCGGCCATGCGCGAGGGAATGAGAACGATCGGGTTCATGCGCGCAGCCTCATCTGAAGTCCTTGGCACCCTTAAGTGACACAATTGGACGGCACGGGTTGAAGCCCGTCGCCTCCTTGCCTATGGTGCGCCGCACCTTAGGTATCCGGCCCATATTGCGCAACGCGACGTCGCGCAACACGGTCAACCGGATGTCCGGGCAATGAACAGGCCGATCCGATCTCGCGCGGGGTATACGTCGTATGGATAGCATGGAGTTAAACAAGCTGGTGGCATCGGTCCTTGTGGCCGGTATCACCTTCTTCGTCTGCGGCGTGATCGGGCAGGGCCTGGTGCATCCCGAACATCTGCACGAAAGTGCGATCAAGATTGAAGTTGCCACGGCCGCTCCGGCCGGGGGCGCGAAGGAAGAGGCGCTGGCGCCGATCGGCCCGATGCTGGCGAGCGCCGATGTCGCCGCCGGCGGCACCGCCGCCAAGTCGCTGTGCTCGGCCTGTCACACGTTCACCGATGGCGGCAAGGCCGGCGTCGGCCCGAACCTGTATGGCATCATCGGCCGCGATCGCGCCGCCGCCGCCGGGTTCGCCTACTCGAACGGGCTGAAGGCCAAGGCCGGCGCCTGGAACTACGAAGACCTGAACGCCTGGCTGAAGAAGCCCGCCGCCTACGCCGCCGGCACCAAGATGGCCTTCGCCGGTATCAACAGCGACAAGCAGCGCGCCAACGTGATCGCCTATCTGCGCAGCCTGGCCGCCACACCCGCCCCCCTGCCGTAACGGCTGGTGGCACTTCCTGATCTAGAGCCGCTGATCCGCACCGCGGCAGCGGCGGCGGACGCGGCCGGATCGGTGATCCGGCCGTATTTCCGCGCCGGCCTCACCGCCGATGACAAAGCGGACGACAGCCCGGTCACCATCGCGGATCGCAATGCCGAGCAGGCGATCCGCGCCCTGATTTCCGCCCGCCATCCTGATCACGGCATCCTCGGCGAGGAATACGGCCTCGAAAACCCAGCCGCCGGGCTGCGCTGGGTGCTCGATCCGATCGACGGCACCCGTGCGTTCATCACCGGCCGCCCCACGTTCGGCACCCTGGTGGCGCTGCTCGCGGATGGCGTGCCCATCCTCGGCGTGATCGACCAGCCCGTCACCGGCGAGCGCTGGATCGGCGCCGTCGGCCACCCCACCCGTTTCAGCGGCCCGTTCGGCGGCGTGCCCGGCACCAGGCGGCGCGGCGCGCTATCCGAGGCCGAGTTGTCGGCCACCAGCCCGGACATGTTCGAACCCGGGGATCTGCCCGCCTGGGCCCGCCTGCAGGCCGCCACAAGGCGCACCTCCTTCGGCGGGGACTGCTACGCCTATGGCCTGGTCGCACTTGGCCAGATCGACGTGATCCTGGAATCGACCATGAAGGTGTGGGACTGGGCCGCCATCGTGCCGGTGATCACCGGCGCCGGCGGCTGCGTGACGGACTGGCTGGGCCACGCGTTGACACCGGACAGCACCGGCCAGGTGCTGGCGCTCGGCGATCCTTCGCTGCTGGATGCCGCTTTGTCCTGTCTCACCGCTTGACCTGAGGGGCTCGGCGGTGGCCACCTTGCGGCAGACAATGCAAGGGAGGCGATCGGTGCGCGTATTGGCGGCAATCCTGCTGTTGCTGGCCGGCGTGCCAGCTGCCGCCCAAACCACCAGCCATGGCTTTTCCCTGTCCGGCACCCTGGCCCTTCCCGCCGGCTTCGCCCATTTCCCCTACGCCAATCCGGACGCTCCCAAGGGCGGGGACATCACCCTCGGTGCCGTCGGCAGCTTCGACAGCTTCAACCCCTTCGTGATGCGCGGCGTCGCCGCCGCCGAAATCAGCCGGATCTATGAGCCGCTGCTGCGCGATTCGGCCGATGAGCCCTCTACCGCCTATGGCCACATCGCGAAATCCCTGACCGTGGCCGCTGACCATCTCTCGGTCACCTTCACCCTGCGCCCCGAGGCCCGCTTCCACGACGGCCACCCCATCACGGCCGAGGATGTCGCCTGGACTTTCAACACCCTGCGCGAAAGCGGCCGGCCGCAATACAAGCAGTACTATGCCGACGTCACCGCGGTATCGGTGGCCGACCCACACACCGTCACCTTCTCCTTCCGCACCGCCCAGAACCGCGAGCTGCCCCTGATCCTCGGCCAGATCATGGTGCTGCCGAAGCACTGGTGGGCCGCGCGGGACTTCACCCGCGGCCTCACCGAGGCGCCGCTCGGCTCCGGCCCCTATCGGTTGCACGAGTTCGATCTTGGCCGCAGCACCGTGCTCACCCGGGTGCCGGACTACTGGGCGCGCGGTCTCGGCACCGCCAAAGGGCTCGCCAACTTCGATCGCATCCGCACCGAGTACTATCGCGACTCGACGGTGGCGATGCAGGCCTTCAAGGCCGGCAAGATCGATTTCCGCCAGGAGAACATCTCCAAGAACTGGGCCACGGCCTATGATTTCCCCGCCGTCGAGAAGGGCCTGGTGAAGAAGCAGGTCTTCCCCCACCGCCGCCCCACCGGCCTGCAGGGCTGGTTCATGAACACCCGCCGGCCGATTTTTGCCGATGCGCGGGTGCGCCACGCCATGGCCGAGGTGTTCGATTTCGAGTGGACCAACCGCAACCTGTTTTTCGGCGCCTACGCCCGCACGCTGAGCTACTACAGCAACAGCGACCTCGCTTCGTCCGGCGTGCCGCAAGGCGCTGAGCGCACCCTGCTGGAGCGCTACAAGGACAAGCTCCCGGCCTCGATCTTCACCGAACCCTTCCGCCTGCCCGTCACCGATGGCTCCGGCAACAACCGCGACGGCCTGCGCGCCGCCCTCGTCCTGCTCAAGCAGGCCGGCTGGGATGTGAAGGAACGCCGCCTGGTGAATGCCGCCGGCGAGCAGATGCGCTTCGAAATCCTGGTCAATGACCCCAGCTACGAACGCGTCGCCACCCCCTATGCCCAATGGCTCCAACGCCTTGGCATCGAGGTGAACGTGCGCACGGTGGATTCCGCCCAGTACCAGCACCTCACCGACGCCTTCGATTTCGACATGACGATGATGGTGCTGCCCGAGTCCGATTTCCCCGGCAACGAGCAGCGCGAGTACTTCTCCTGCGAGAGCGCCAAAACCGACGGCAGCGACAACGTGTCCGGCATCTGCGATCCAGTGGTCGATGCCCTGGTCAGCCAGATCGTCGCCGCACCCGATCGCGCCACCCAGATCACCACCGCCCGTGCACTTGACCGGGTGCTGCTGCACGGCTGGTACGCGGTGCCGAACTGGCATCTCGGCGCCGTCTGGGCCGCTTACTGGGACCGTTTCGGCTTCCCGCCCGGCCCGGTGCGCACCGGCATCGTGTTTGACGCCTGGTGGGTCGACCCCGTGCGCGCGGCGGCGACCGACGCCGCGCGCGACATGAACTGATGGCGGGCTATCTCCTCCGCCGCCTGCTGCTAGTGATCCCGACCCTGCTCGGCATCATCGCCATCAACTTCTTCGTCGTGCAGTTCGCGCCGGGCGGGCCGGTGGAGCAGATGATCGCTGAAATGCGCGGCAAGGGCGGAGACGCCACCGCGCGCCTGAGCGGCACCGGCAGCGAGACCGCCAGCAGCGATCCCGGCACCTACCGCGGCGCCCGTGGCCTGGAACCGGCCATAGTGGCCGAGATCAAGCACCTGTTCGGCTTTGACAAACCGCCGCTCACCCGCTTCCTCATCATGCTGAAGGACTATCTGAGCTTCGACTTCGGCCGCAGTTTCTTCCGCGACCAGACGGTGCTCGGCCTGATCGCCCAGAAACTACCAGTATCCCTGTCTCTCGGTCTGTTCTCCACCCTGCTGATCTACTTCGTCTCGATCCCCCTCGGCATCGCCAAGGCGGTGCGGGACGGCAGCGGGTTCGATGTCGCGACCTCCGCCGCCGTGCTGATCGGCTATGCGGTGCCTGGCTTCCTGTTCGCCATTTTGCTGGTGGTGCTGTTCGCCGGCGGCAGCTTCGTGCAGTGGTTTCCCCTGCGCGGCCTGACCAGCAGCGGCGCCGAGACCTGGAACTGGCCCGCCCGCGTGCTCGACTACCTGTGGCACATGATCCTGCCCACCACGGCCCTTGTGGTCGGCGGTTTCGCCAGCCTCACCATGCTGACGAAAAACTCCTTCCTCGAGGAAATCCGCAAGCAATACGTTGTCACCGCGCGCGCCAAAGGGGCCACCGAGCGCCGCGTGCTCTACGGCCACGTCTTCCGCAACGCCATGCTGCTGGTGGTGGCCGGCTTCCCCGCGGCCTTCATCGGCATCCTGTTCACCTCGTCCCTGCTGGTCGAAATCGTCTTCTCGCTCGACGGGATGGGCCTGCTCGGCTTCGAATCCGCCATCCGGCGCGACTATCCGGTGATGTTCGGCACCCTCTACATCTTCACCCTGCTCGGCCTGGTGATGCAGATCGTCGGCGATGCGCTCTACACCGTGGTCGAT
Organism: uncultured Rhodospirillales bacterium; assembly: GCA_903845065.1. Classification (GTDB taxonomy): domain Bacteria; phylum Pseudomonadota; class Alphaproteobacteria; order Acetobacterales; family Acetobacteraceae; genus CAIYPH01. The sequence continues at coordinate 15,361 of CAIMWH010000008.1, forward strand.
CCGCGCATCGACTTCGACAAGCGCTCCTGATGCACCTCTCCCCTCCCACCCGCCGCCGCCTCGCCGCCTTCCGGGCCAACCGGCGCGGCTGGTGGAGCCTGCGGATTTTCCTCGCACTGTTCGGCCTCAGCCTGTTCGCCGAATGCATCGCCAATGACCGCCCGCTGGTGATCCACTACGAAGGCCACTGGTTCTTCCCCGTCCTGCAGGACTACGCGGAGGACGCCTTCGGCAGCGATTTCATGCCCATCGAGGCCGACTTCACCGACCCGATGCTGGCCGACACCATCGCCAAAAAAGGCTGGATGCTGTGGCCGCCCATCCCCTACCGCTACAACACCCTCAGCAAGGACCTGCCGGTTCCCGCCCCCGCCCCGCCGTCCTGGAACAACCTGCTCGGCACCGATGACCAGGCGCGCGATGTGCTCGCCCGCGTCATCTACGGCTTCCGGCTCTCGGTGCTGTTCGGCTTCACCCTCACCATCATCTCCTCGGTGATCGGCATCGCCGCCGGCGCCATCCAGGGCTTCAAGGGCGGGCTGACCGACCTGCTGTTCCAGCGCTTCATCGAAATCTGGTCCGGCATGCCGCAGCTCTATCTGCTCATCATCCTCGGCGCGATGATCACGCCCGGCTTCTGGGTGCTGCTGGTGTTCCTGCTGTTGTTCAGCTGGATGTCGCTCACCGGCGTGGTGCGCGCCGAATTCCTCCGCGGCCGCAATCTCGAATACGTCCGCGCCGCCAAGGCCCTCGGCGTGTCCGACCTCGCGGTGATGTGGCGCCACATCCTGCCCAATGCGATGGTCGCCACGCTCACCTTCCTGCCCTTCACCCTCTCGGGCTCGGTGACCATCCTGGCCAGCCTCGATTTCCTCGGCTTCGGCCTGCCGCCCGGCTCCCCCTCGCTCGGCGAACTGGTAAGCCAGGGCAAGAACAACCTGCACGCCCCCTGGCTCGGCATCACCGCCTTCATCGTGCTCGGCGGGCTGCTCAGCATGCTGATCTTCATCGGCGAGGCGGCGCGCGATGCGTTCGATCCGCGCAAGGCGCTGAAATGAGCCTGCTCAGCGTCGAGGGGCTAACGGTGCGCTTCGGCGATCGCGCCGTGGTGGAGGATGTCTCCTTCAGCGTCGATCGTGGCGAGGTGCTGGCCCTGGTCGGCGAAAGCGGCTCCGGCAAATCGCTCTCCGCCCTCTCCATCCTGCAACTCCTCCCCCCCGGCGCCGTCAGCACTGGCCGGATCGTGCTGGACGGCAAGGACATCCTCTCCGCGCCCGAGGCCACCCTGCAGAAACTCCGTGGCGGCTGCGCCGGCATGGTGTTCCAGGAGCCGATGACCAGCCTCAACCCGCTCACCCGCATCGGCCGCCAGATCGCCGAAGCCATCCAGCTGCACCAGATCCTGCCCAAGGGCACCACCCGTGCCCGCGTTGCCGAACTGCTCGACGAAGTTGGCTTCCCCGATGCCGCCAGCCGCCTCGATGCCTTCCCCCACCAGCTCTCCGGCGGCCAGCGCCAGCGCGTGATGATCGCCATGGCACTCGCCAACGATCCCAAGCTGCTCATCGCCGACGAACCCACCACGGCGCTCGATGTCACCATCCAGGCGCAAATCCTCAAGCTGCTCGCCGCCGAAAAAGCCCATCGCGGCCTGGCCTTGCTCCTCATCAGCCACGACCTCGCCATCGTGCGCCGCTATGCGGACCGCGTGGCGGTGATGCGCCACGGCCGTATCGTCGAAACCGGTCCGGTCGCCGCCGTGTTCCAGCGCCCGCGCCACCCCTACACCATCGAACTCCTCGCCGCCGAACCCAGCGGCCGGCCCCCGCCGCTCCCCGCCGCGCCCGAAACCCTGTGCGAGGCGATCGACCTCAAGGTTCATTTCCCCATCCGACGCGGCATCCTGCGCCGCACCATCGGCCATATCCGCGCCGTCGATGGCGTCTCCCTCACCGTCCACGCCGGCGAAACCGTGGCGCTGGTGGGTGAAAGCGGCTCGGGCAAATCCACCATGGGCTATGCGCTGGCCGCTTTGCAGGATGCCGAGGGCTCCATCACCTTCCGTGGCGAGCCCATCCCCGGCACCGATCGCGCCCGCCTGCGCCGCCTGCGCGCCGAATTCCAGATCGTCTTCCAGGACCCCTTCGGCAGCCTCTCGCCCCGCCTGTCCGTCGGCGAAATCATCGCCGAGGGCCTATCCGTTCACGCCAGCCACCTGCGCCGCCCCGAGCGCGAGGCCCGCGTCGCCGAAGCGCTGCAACAAGTCGGCCTGCCCCCCGATATCGGCGAACGCTTCCCGCACGAATTCAGCGGCGGCCAGCGCCAACGCATCGCCATCGCCCGCGCCATTATCCTGCGCCCCCGCTTCGTCGTGCTGGACGAGCCGACCAGCGCGCTCGACATGTCCGTCCAGGCGCAAATCGTCGACCTGTTGCGCCAACTCCAGCAGGACCACGGCCTCGGCTACCTGTTCATCAGCCACGACCTGCGGGTGGTCCGCGCCCTGGCCCACCGCGTCATCGTGCTGCGGCAGGGCAGGGTGGTGGAGGAAGGCCCGGCCGACGCCATTTTCGCGGCATCCGCCCATCCATACACCCAGGCGCTGATGGCCGCGGCGTTTACGCTTGAGGCCGACGAGTCGGGCGTGGTGGCGAAGTAGGCAAGGCTCCGCCGGCCAAGGGACTTGCCCCTTGGAACCCGCTACTGCTCGCGGCTGCGGCTATGGCCTTCAGTTGATGCTGGCTTGCTTGCGCCGCAGGCAGTCAATCCCGCGATGGCATCATGATTTGTTGGGCGTCGCCCGTCCCCTCAGCTGAAGGCCATCGCCCCAGCCGCGAGCAGTAGCGGGTTCCAAGGGGCCACTGCCCCTTGGCCGGCGGAGCCGTGCTTCCCTTCGATCCTCAAACCACTCTGACATTATTGAGGTTCTGCGCCGGGTCCTGCCAGAACGAGTCCGACTCGAAGCGGCGGAACAAATCGGGCGGCAGGATGGTGCGCCGTACCGGCGGCTGGATGGTCTTGCCGACACTGTGCAGCCCCGGGGTTCCCAACCTGGCGTCAAACTCCGCGGCCTCGTCATAACTGACGTTCTGGGTGTCATGGACGAATCGCGGCAGCCCGGTGAAATCGTAGATCGCGTCAAGCGCGGTCTGCGGGCTGCGGGTGAGGGTCTCGTAGGTGACCAGCAGCAGCCGGTCCGCCTGCTCGCCGAACCAGGCCTCGCGCAGGGCGTTCCATGCGAATCCGGCCATGCCGGTGCCGGCGCCGAGCCCCTCGATGCGGGAGTAGACGGTGCCGCCTGGTTCGAAGCTGAAGATCTTCGACAATTCGTAGCGATTGCGGCGGATCAGCCGTTCGATGCTGTCCAGGATCCACGGCACGTGCCGCACGCAGCAGATGATTTTCGCGCTGGGGAACATATCGACAAGCGTCGGCAGCTTGCTGGTCCACAGCCGGTTGGTATCGAACACCGTCTGGGTGGGGTGGATGCGGTGGTAGTAGTTGTCGAACAGCCCGTGCAGCAGGGCGGCGCGGTGGTCGTTGTCGATGAAAACGGCAGTTTCGTTGCCCTGGCTCAACTCGCGCAGCATCGCGGTGAACAGGCTGCCGACCGGGCTGGTCATGCCGGCATGCAGTGCCGGGTTCTGCCTTAGCAGGGCTGCGAGCAGGGTAGAGCCGGCGCGCGGCAGCCCGGAAATGAAATGTATGCCGTGATCCAAGCGACGCTCCCTCGCATGTGCGACGGTTCCTGTTCTGCACCGGCGGGCAAGTGGCGGCAACCTTGAAGGTGGCCCGGGATTGGCCGAGATTGCGGGCGGATATCTGGGGGACTGACGATGCCGGGGACTGATCTGCCGCCGCTGCGCGGGCGCCTGGAGCAGGCCGAGGCCCGCCTGGTGGCAGGCTGGGCGATGGACCCAGCCGCACCCGGCGAGGGCGTCACGCTCGAACTGGTGATCGACGGCCAGAGTGCGGGACGTTTCATCGCGCGCGGGTTCCGGCCTGACCTCGCCGCCGCCGGCATAGGCGACGGCCGGCACGCCTTCTCGGTGACCATCCCGGAGGGCCTGGCGGCGGGGCAATCGCACGAAATCCGTGTGCGCCATGCGACGGACGGCCGTGAACTGCCGGGTTCGCCCAGCCTGGTGGTGGGCGGGGACAGCGCGGCCGAACCCTGGCGCGCCGCCCTCGATGCCGCGCTGCGACAGGCCGAGACCGCCGCCTCACCGGCCGAGGCGGGGGCGCTGGTGCTGGCGTTGGCCGAGCAGGCGGCGGCGCTGTTGATGGCGCAGGGTGGCGCCCTCACCGCGCCGCTATCCACGCGGCTCGCCCGCTTCGCCGCCGCGCCAATGCCGGTCGCGCCTGACCTCCGGCCGCTCGCCTTGTTCATCGACGAAGGCGTGCCGGCGGCGCGGCGCGATGCCGGCTCCAATGCCGCGCTATCGCACATGCAGAGCCTGCAACGGCTCGGATTCGCAGTGCATTTCACCGCCGGCGCCACGATGGATCGCGCCGGGGAGCGCACGCGCGGGCTCGAATCGCTCGGCATTGTGTGCTGGCACGCGCCGTGGGTGGGCTCGGTGGAGGAGGTGCTGCGCACGCTCGGGCCGCGCCTCGCCGTGGTCTATCTGCACCGCTTCGGCGTGATGCAGCGCTACGCCGCGTTGGTGCGGCGCTGGGCGCCGGTCGCCCGGTTGCTCTACTGCGTGGCTGACCTGCATTTTTTGCGGGCGGCGCGACGCTTCGCCATCGAGGCCGGGCTGCCTGTGGATGCCCCCGAGGGCCAGGCGGCGGCGGACGGATTGCGCGTCGCCGAGTTGATGGCGGTCACCGCGGCGGATGCCGTGATCACCCATTCGAGCCACGAGGCCACATTGCTGCGCCGGCTATTGCCGGGAGCAGCGACCCATCTGGTGCCGTGGGACGTGCCGGCGCGCCCCATTGCACCCGCTCCGGGTCGGCGCGGAGTCGCCTTCGTCGGCAGTTACGGCCACGCGCCCAACCTCGATGCCGCGTTCACGTTGCTCGAACAGGTGATGCCGCTGGTGTGGGCGCAGGATGCCTCGATCCCGCTGGTGCTTGCCGGCAGTGATCTGCCCGCCGCATTGCGTGTCGCCGCCGGGCGCATCGAGTCGCAGCCGGTTGAAGTGCTCGGCTGGGTTGAGGATCTCGATGCCTTGATGGCCCGGGTGCGGCTCACGGCGGCGCCGCTGCGCTACGGCGCCGGCCTCAAGGGCAAGGTGCTCGACAGCATCGCCGCCGGCGTGCCCTGCGTCTGCGCCCCGACGGCGGCCGAAGGGATGGACCTTCCCCCCGCGCTGCAACCCCTTGTGGGCGCCGATTTCGCCGCCATGGCGGAGATCATCCTGCGCCTGCACCGTGACGACACCGAATATGACGCCATGCGTGACGCGGGCCTGGCCTGGGTCGCGGCCACGCTTTCGACCGACCGCATCGATGCCGGCCTGCGGCTGGCGATCGGCTAATAGAAAAAGGGCCTGCCGGGAGGTTCCCGGCAGGCCCTTGATCATTCAGCCCTCGGCAAGCCTCAGGCAGCGCGCTTGGCGGCCAGGGCGGCGGTGACGCCCCCGATGGCGTTATCAACCAGCGCGGCGCCGACGGAAGCCGACAGCGTGGTGCGGATGACCTGCTCGGCGGCAGCGGCGGCGATGTCAGCGGCGGCAATGCGAACCTCGTCCACGGCGGCTTTTTCGGCAGCCGCGATGCGGTCCATCGCCTGACGCTCACGCCGGGCGGCCGAGTGCTCGGCCTCGTCAGCGGCAGCCTTGGCGACGCGGGCGGCCTCGGCCTTGGCACCATCGAGCAGCGCCTTGGCATCGGCCAGGGCAGCCTCACGACGGCCCTTGGCATCCCGCAGCATGGCCTCTGCTTCGCTGCGCAAACGCTGGGCTTCGGCGAGTTCAGCCCGGATATCGTCGGCCCGCTTGTCCAGCATGGCCGCCAGCGCGCTCCACAACTTCCGTCCGAACAGGACGAAGAAGATGACGAACGCAATGGCAACCCAGCTGCGCGGATCGGCGAAGAAGCTCTCGTGATGTTCCATTCGGGCTTCTCCTAGGCTGCGCGGGCTGCGAGCACGGAACCGACGGCGGCATCAACGGCAGCCTGGTCGGCGGGCGAACCCGTGAGGCGGCTGACGACGACAGCGGTAGCTTCGGTCGCGACCTGCCGCACCGCACCAACCGCGGCCGCACGGGCAGCGGCGATCTGGGTTTCGGCGGCGGCGAGCTGGGCCTCAAGCTTGGCGTTCAGGCTGGCGGCCTGCGCGTCGGAAGCTTCCTTGGCAGCCGCGATGGCAGTGGCGATTTCGGTGCGCGCAATTGCCTGCGCGGCCTGAGTCGCCTGGGTCAGCTCGGTGATGGCGGCATCGGCGCCCTGCTTGGCACCGCGAGCGGCATCAAGGTCGGCCGCGATGGCGCCAGCCCGCGCATCCAGCACACTGGCTACCTGCGGCAATGCCCATTTGGACAGCAGCACGTAGAGCACGCAGAAGATGATCGCGAGCCAGACAACCTGGCTGATAGTCAGCGGATTGTGGAAGTCGAGCTGCGGCATGCCCTTCTTAGCCTCTTCCGCAAACGCGGAAGAGGTCAGAAGAACGATGGCCAGACCCGACGTTCCGGCGAGCGAGCGCATGCCCGCGCCCTCCCGGATCAGGTGAAGAGGATGAGGAACGCGATCAGCAGGGCGAACAGCGCCACCGCTTCCGTCAGCGCGAACCCGAGAATGCCAAGGCCGAAGACCTGGTCGCGGGCGGACGGGTTGCGGGCCACGCTGGAAACCAACGAGGAGAAGATGTTGCCGATGCCGATGCCGACGCCGGCAAGAGCGATGACGGCGATACCGGCTCCGAGAGCCTTTGCGGCGGCCACTTCCATGGGATCAGTCCTTCTGAGTAGGTTTGGATGTTCTGCGAGATCGAGATGCAGAGGGTTGTCGCTCAACGCCTAGTGCAGGTGCACCGCGTCGTGGAGGTAGATGCAGGTCAGGACGGCGAACACGTAGGCCTGGAGGCAGGCCACCAGCAGTTCGAAGCCCATCAGGATGACGTTCAGCGCAAGCGGGCCGGCGCCACCGAGATAACCAACCAAGCCCGCGCCGGCCATCATCACGATGAACGAGGCGAACACTTCGAACATTACGTGACCGGCCACCATGTTGGCGAACAGACGGATGCTGAGGCTCACCGGACGCGAGAGGTAGGAAATGATTTCCACCGTGACGATCAGCGGCGACAGCGCGATCGGAGCCCCGGCAGGGAAGAAGTAGCTGAAGAAGTGCCAGCCATGGATATACAGCGCCACCGCGGTCACCAGCACGATAACCATGGCGGCCAGCCCGAAGGTGACGGCGATGTGGCTCGTGTAGGTGAACGAGAAGGGCAGCAGGCCCAACAGGTTGCCCAGCAGGATGAACATGAACAGGGTGAAGATGAACGGGAAGAACTTCTTCCCCTCCTCGCCGATCTGCTCGATGCACATCTTGTGGACGAAATCGTAGAGCATTTCGGCCAGCGCCTGCAGGCGACCAGGCACAACGGCCTTGGCGCTCATGCCGACACCCAGCAGAACCAGCGTCAATGCGCTGGAAACCACCATCATCATGCTCGATTCGGAGAAGCCAACCGAGGCGCCCACCGGGCCCAGCACGGAATGAAGCTCGAACTGCCCGAGCGCGTCGATCGTATGTCCGGCCGCCACCGTGGTCGTCCTTCGTTTCTACCGGGCCGCGCCAGTCGCGTCCCTTGGTCCAGTCACTTCGGCTTGCTCTGTGGTTTGGGCCCCAGGAGGCGCCAAACGTTCAAAAGCCCAGCCGCGCCCCCCAACAGCACGAACAGCATCAATAGGAAAGGCCTTGTGTGGAAATAATTATCCAGCCACCAGCCGATGGCCACCGCCACCGCCAGTGCGGACACCAGTTCCACACCCACCCGCAAGCCGATCCCCATCGGGGAAGGTCCCCCCTTGCCGGTGTTGCCGGTGCCGGGAGGTGGGGCTTCGAGCCCCTGCTTGCGTCGGGCGGCAGTCAAACGATCCTCGAAAGAACCGCCGCTTCCACCCTTCTTTCCACTCATATGTTCGTCCCTTGGCAAGACACCTTGCCGGAAGGCGGGGGCTTGCTAACGTCGGGGGGCGGGTGTGTCAAGAATGGCGCGGCCGTATTGCAGCCTGTTGGGGCGCGAAAGCGTCAATCCGAGCATTCTTGTCGAAGGAAAAATCCGCATGAGCCGTTTTCTCCACCGCACCCTGTTCACCGATCCCGTGATGGCCGTGCGCGGCGAGGGGATCTATCTGTACACGGCCGACGGCAAGAAAATCATCGACGGCTCGGGCGGTGCCGCCGTCGCCTGCCTCGGCCATGGCAATGCGCGGGTGAACGCCGCCATCGCCGAACAACTCTCCAAGGTGGCCTACGTTCATACCGCCCTGTTCACCAACCCGGTGGCCGAGGAACTCGCCGACATCATCCTCGACGGCTCCCCCGGCGGGCTCTCCCACGCCTGGTTCTGCTCCTCGGGCTCCGAGGGCAACGAGGCGGCTATCAAGCTGGCGCGGCAGTATTTTCTGGAACGCGGCGAGCCCCAGCGGACCAAATTTATTGCCCGCCGCCAGGGCTACCACGGCACCACCCTCGGCGCCCTTTCGGCCGGCGGGAACATGATGCGCCGCGCGCCCTACGAGCCGCTGCTGTCCACTGCCTTCAGCCTGGTCAGCCCCTGCTTCTCCTATCGCTTCCGCCGCGACGACGAGACCGATGACCAGTACGTGGACCGCCTCGGCCTCGAACTGGAGGCCGAATTCCAGCGCCTGGGTCCGCAGAACGTCTGCGCCTTCTTCGCCGAGACCATTGTCGGCGCCACCACCGGCTGCTCCACCGCGGTGCCGGGCTACTTCAAGCGCATGCGGGAAGTGTGCGATCGGCATGGCGCGCTGCTGGTGCTCGATGAGGTCATGTGCGGCATGGGTCGCTCCGGCACCATGCATGCCTGGGAGCAGGAGGGCATCACGCCCGACATCCAGGTGATCGCCAAGGGCCTCGGCGGCGGCTACCAGCCGATCGGTGGCATCCTGATCAGCGAGAAGGTGGTGGATGTGTTCCGCAAGGGCTCCGGCGCCTTCATGCATGGGCAGACCTATCAGGCTCATCCGGTGGCCTGTGCCGCCGCTCTCGCGGTGCAGAAGGTGATTCGCGATGACAACCTGCTACCAAACGTGGTGGCGCGCGGTGCCCAACTCATGGCCGGCCTCACCGAGCGCTTCGGCAATCACCGCCATGTCGGCGATATCCGCGGCCGCGGCCTGTTCCAGGCGATCGAACTGGTGTCCGATCGCGCCAGCAAGGCGGTGTTCGATCCCGCCCTGAAGGTCAACGAGCGCATCAAGTGGGCGGCCTACGAGCGCGGCCTGGCGATCTATCCGATGGGCGGCACCATCGACGGCACCAACGGCGACCACGTCTGCATCGCGCCACCCTACAACGCCACGGCGGCCGAAATCGACATGATCGTCGAACGCCTAGGCGATGCGGTGGATGCGGTGGTGGCGGGGCTGTAGCCACGCCGATGGGTTGAACCGTCCCGCGGTGTGGGGGCGCTCATAGATTGCGGCGAGTCGCGGTGGCATGAGGTGTGCCACCGCGACAACGATTTCGTCTTCCTGATGGCCGCCGTCATGGCATAGGCTGCGAAACGTTCCCACTCTGCCGCAGGACCGCGCCATGGCCGACAAGAAGACCGAAGCGTTGCTCGAAGACCTCATGCCGGCGGCGCGGCTGAAACCCTACATGACGCACGCCCGCGAGGAGGCGGTGAACTGCGCCGTGGCGTTCACCAAGGCCAAGGACGCCCTGCTGGTGCTGCACCCGCGCACCAAGGGCCGCAAGCTGGCCGCCGGCCTGCGGGACGCCGGCAAGAAGCCGGGGTTTGACCTGCTGCCGGCCTCGGTGCTGTACGGCAATGTGCATTTCGATGCGGACGGCCAGGCGGTGTTTACCGTCCAGAAAGAGCCGATGGGCGGCATGGAGCAGAAGCTCCAGCACCACCTCAAGCAATCCGGCGTCGCGGCGTCGGCGGTGCTGTTCGTGGTGGACGAAAACCTGGAGAACGAGAGCGAAGAGTCGGTGGAGGCCAGCGCGCCGCCGCCCCCGCCGCCGCTTCCGTCTGGGTCTCCACCCACACCGTCCACGTCCGACCATGCGGCGCTGGTGCGGCGGCTCGCCAGCCTGATCCAGTTGATCCCCAAGGTGACCGCGGCCAATCCGGCCGCCCTCCCGGCCCTGACCGCCCAGGCCGCGTCCACTAACCAGGTGCTGAAATCCGGCGACATCGCCGCCGCCACTGTCGCGATCGAGGCATTCGGCCACGCCATCGCCACCGCCTCCCACGCGCCACCCCCCACATCCACCACCGACCTGCTGGCACTGTTCCGGGATACGAAGGAGGACGTCGACGCCGGGTTGAGCAAGTTGCAGGAGGCCATGCGTGCCACCCAGGACGAGGACATGATCCGCATCGCCGATCTCGGCATGTATGGCATGACCGATGGCGAGGGTGTCGGCCTGATGAAGGCGCTGTTCGAACTGCGCGGCGCCACCGGGGACAAGCGGGCGACGGCGGCCAAGGCGGCGCGCGATGCCGCGGCGGCCTACAAGGCGGCGGTGTTCAAACACGTGCTGGTCGACCTCGTCGACGCCAACCCGTACGGCGTCCCGGTCGGCATCCGGGCCAAGCTCGGCCCGGCGCTCGACACCATCGCCACCACCGCCTGATCAACGCCACCGCGCCAAGGAAACACCGACATGGGTGACACCCTCAATCGTGGCCTGCGTCCGGCCCGCCGTGGTCCGCTGGTCCTGCCGCTGCCCGGCAATGTCCAGCAGTGGAAAGCGATGGCGATGCAGCGGCTCGGCTGGGAGAGCCGCACCGGCCTGCAAACCACCACAAAAGCCGGCCTAGATGACGCCGCCGAGCGCGTGCTGGATCGCGGGCTGCGCGGCCAGGGCCCGTTCGCCGCCGCCACCACCGCGAAGCTGCGCAAGGGCGCCGGCGACGATTTCAAGACCTACCATGACCTGCAGACCGCCTTCGAATCCGCGCAGGACCGCCCGCCCGAGATGGTGGCGGAGCTGAAAGCCGCAGCCCAGGCCTACGTCGATCACTTCAACGAACACAACGCGCGCCGCCAGCGCGACCCCGACAACATCGCCAAGCGGGACGCCTGCCTGGCCACCATCAAGGACCTGCACAAGTTCGAACTGGCGCACGAAACGCTGGCCCTTGGGGACCCTCCGTGGGACAGCGCGACCGCGTTGAAGGCGGCCTCGCTCAAGACCTCGCTGGCGCTCAGCATGCTGCCACCCGGCGAGCAGCAGGCCGAGCGGCTGGGCGAGAAATCGGCGTCCCCGACGTTCTGGGTCAACCAGCGCAACAACCGGGGCGGCAAGGACAAGACCTTCCTCCTCAAGCCGGCGGCCAACGCGCCGATGGGCGGCTTCCCGAACCTGGGCGAGCCGGCGCGCGAAATGATGGCCGGCCGGGTGGCGGATATGCTGAACGGCGCCCTCGGCCTGCAATTGCAGGTGCCCGAGACCCAGGTGGTCTCGATCGCGCACGAAAGCCTGCCCGATGACGTGATGCAGAAGCTCGCCCAGGATAAGGTGCTGGACCTGCAGGACACCTACGTGGGATCGGTCCAGCAGTTCGAGGCCACCGAGGGCAACACCAAGGGGATGGACAGTGCCGGCCGCGCCCAGTTGCCCACCCGCCCCACCCAGGAACTGGCGGTGCTCGACATCATCACCCTGAACACCGATCGCCACGGCGGCAACTTCCTGGTCAAGCGCGACCAGGGCGGCGCGCCCAGCCTGGTGCCGATCAATCACGGCCTGAGTTTCCCGACGCGCGGCGCGGGCTACCTGCTCGACCAGAACATCAGTTCCAACCGAAACGCGCTGCTTGCGATGCCCGCCTCGCACGAACCGTTCGACCCCGAGGTGCTGCGCGGGCTGGCGCGGCTCGATCCCGATGTGCTGGCCGCCAGCATGAAGCGGGAGCGCCAGGTGCTGGAAACCGCGCACCCCTCCACCGCCAACACGATGTCCGACGAATCGATCGAACTGTCCCGCCGATCGGCGATGTTCCTCAAGCGCGCGGCCGGGCGGCTGACGCCGGCGGCGGTGCAACTGGCCCTCGGGCGCCATAACGCCGAACTCTTCGATCCTGATCTGGATATGAACACGTTCGATGCCCTGGCCGAGCGGATCATCGCCACGCTGGAGCAGGGTCTGGACGGCATCAAGGAATACTTCCTGATGCCGCAGGACATGCAGGAGCGCATGAAGTCTGACCTCGCCAAGGCCGGGTGGCCGGTGAGTGGCTTCTCGGCCGGGGATTCACTGCTCACCAATGACCCGGCGACGGCGATGCGGCTGTGGAAATCCGGCGCCAAAGCCCCCGATGTCACCCGCGATCCGCGCCGCCGCCCGCTTGATCTCGACGACAATACGCCGCGGCAGATCGAAGCCCTGCTGCGGGTGTTTCCCGATACCAAAATTCCGGATGGCGCGGACGCCAAGCGCGAGGTGCTGGAAAACTGGCGCGATTGGCTCGCCATGGGCGGCACGCCGGAAAAAGTGGTGGCGGCACTCGAACTGTCCGGCGTGCGCAGCAACCACCGCAAGGCCAGGATGGGCAAGCTGGCCGATGCGGTGAAATACCTGAAGATCGCCGACGGCATCAGCTCCAGCCTGGCCAACGACACCTCGGACCACGATCTCGCCGATATCCGCCACACCGCCGCCTATCTGCGCGAAATCATCCCCGGCCTCGAACCCACCGCGCGGCAGAATGCCGACCGCACGCTACTGGGCATCGAGCAGGCCATCGCCGGCGGCACCATGGACGGACAGGCCAAGGCGCGCGCGCTCAATATCCTCAAGCGCATGCGCGACCCCTTGGTCGATTCAGTGCGCGCCCGCATGCTCGCGAAGTTCGACCACGTTATCGGTCAGGAGCAGGACCCGAACGCAAAGGGCGTCCTGGAGGACCAACGCGGCTCGCTGAGCGAGGGCAACGTGGTCTCCGGGTATGCGTTCCTCAAGCAGCGCTTCGGGAACTTCGCTGACGCGGCCTAGGCTGCCAGCGCCGCCTCCGCCCCGGCCGCGATGCGGAACAGCCGCGCGTCGCCCATGGTCTCGCCCATCAGCATCAGGCCAACCGGCGCCGCACCCGCGACGTGGCACGGGACGCTGATGGCGCAGCGGTCGAGGAAGTTGCCCACGGTGGGGTTGCGCAACTGCATCATGTTGGCCTTGGTGTAGGCCGCTTCGTCGGCCAGATCGTCGATGCGCGGCGGCACCAGCGGGCAGGTCGGCGTGGCCACCACGTCGAAATCCTGGGTCGCCGCGTTGAAACGGGCGATGATGTCGGCCCGCACGCCGAGCAGGTCCACATAGTCCGCCGCCAGCATGGTGGCGCCGCGCTGGATGCGGGAGGACACCCGGGGATCATACCCCGCCGCCTTCGCCGCCAGCAGTTTGCGGTGCCAGGCGAAGGCCTCCGCCGCCGAAAAGCCGCCCGAGGCATTGGCGGCGGCGATTTCGTCGATCACCGGGAACCGCGTGGTGATCAGCCTTGCCCCGGCCTTCTCCAGGCGGCGCAGGGCGTCGTCGAACGTGCTGGCCACCGCGCCATCGAGGCCATCCATGAAGTAGTTCTGCGGCACCGCGATGCGCAGCCCCGCCATGGACGCCGGGGCCAGCGCCGGCAATGCCTCGCTGGCCAGCACCGCATCCACCGTGGCCGCACACGCCACCGAATTCGCCAGCGGGCCCACCGAGTCGAGGCTCGTCGCCAGCGGCAGCACCCCGGTGATCGGCACCCGCCGCGCGGTGGGCTTGTAGCCGACGATGCCACACATCGCGGCCGGGATGCGGCAGGAACCGCCGGTATCGGTGCCAAGTGCGGCAAACGCCATCCCGTCCGCCACCGAAACCGCGGCCCCCGAGGACGAACCGCCCGGAATGCGCCGGTTGCCACGGTCCCATGGGCTGGCGGGGGTGCCGTAATGCGGGTTGATGCCGAGGCCGGAGTAGGCGAACTCGGTCATGTTGGTGCGCCCCACCAGCACGAAGCCGGCATCGAGCATGCGCTGGATCAGCGGCGCATTCACCGCGGCGGGCGGCGCATCTGCCAGCACCTTGCTGCCGGCCGGTGTCGGGTCTCCGGCGATGTCGAACAGGTCCTTCACGCTCACCGGGATGCCGGCGAGCGGGCCGGGCGCGCGGCCGGCGCGGCGCAGCGTGTCGGCGGCGTCGGCCTGGGCGCGCGCGCTGTCGGCGTAGACTTTCACGAACGCCCGCGCGCCCTCGCCCGCCGGATCGGCGATGCGATCGAGGCACGCCTCGACGAGGTGGCGGGAGGTGGTCTGCCCATTGGCCAGGGCGGTGGCGGCGTCTGCGAGGGTTTTCATGCCCCGAACGGTGCCCGTCACGCGCCGGCCGCGCAAGAGGCTGGACACCGGGATGCATTCCGCCGTTCGATAGCGCCAGCAACAGGGGGATCAACCATGCGTATCGCCATCGCCGCCGGCCTCGCCGCCACCGCACTGCTCGCAATACCCGCGCAGGCCCAGGTGAAGGTCGGCTTGATCACCTCGCTGTCTGGCCCGGTCGCCTCCATCGGCGTGCCCTATGCCAAGGGGTTCGCCGCCTTCCAGGCCGGCACCACCGAGGCGGCCGGCAAGAAACTCACCTTCATCCAGATCGATGATGCGTCCGACCCCTCGGCCGCCGCCCGTGCCGCCAAGAAGCTCATCGAGGAAGACCATGTCGACGTGATCGTCGGCTCCGCCGGCACCCCCACCACGCTGGCCGCCTACGGCGTTGCCTACGAGGCCAAGGTGCCGATGATCATCACCGCCAATGGCCTGGTCACCGGCGAGCGCGGCTCATGGGAAATCACCATCCCGCAGCCGGTGCCGCTGATGATCTCGGCCGATATCGAGCAGATGAAGAAGGCCGGCGTGAAGACCATCGGCTACATCGGCTACTCCGATGCCTGGGGAGACCTGGTCTATGACGGCCTGGTGAAGGCGGTGGAGCCGGCCGGCATGAAGGTGGTGGCCAATGAGCGCTACGCCCGCGCCGATACCTCCGTCACCCCGCAGATCCTCAAGATCATGGCGCTGCGCCCCGATGCGGTGTTCACCGGCGGCTCTGGCTCACCCGGCGCCCTGCCGCATCTCGCCTTGGCCGAGCGCGGCTATCGCGGCCACGTCTACTCCACCCACGCCATCATCAACTCCGAGTTCGTCCGCATCGGCGGCGCCGCGGTGGAGGGCATGATCGCGCCGACCGGGCCGATGGTGGTGGCCGAGCAGCTCCCCGCCAGCAACCCGATCAAGGCGGTGGCGCTGAAGTTTCGCGAACTCTACGAGACCGCCAACAAGGAAAAATCCAACGACGCCTTCGCCGCCTACGGCTATGATGCCCTGCTGATCCTGGCCGACGCCGTTGGCCGCGCGAAGGGTACGCCGGGCACCGCCGAGTATCGCCTGTCCCTGCGGGACGCTATCGTCAGCACCACCGAACTGGTCGGCACCCACGGCGTCTATACCTACAAGCCCGGCGAACGCTACGGCTCGGACGAGCGCTCCCGCGTGCTGGTGCGGCTGGAGAAGGGCCAGTGGAAACTGGTCGAATAGAACCGCTCGCCGCGCGGACGCCCCCATGATCGATCCCTATCTGGAGGCCGAATACAACAACCGCACTAAGGTGCCCGGCCATCCCGCGGTCATCGCGGGATGGGTGCGCGATGCCGCGGCGTTCCGGGCGGCGGCCGAACACGCCGAATTGGACGTGCCATATGGCCCTACCCCGCGTCAGGCGATGGACATCTTCTGGCCCTCCGCCCGCCGCGATGGCCCGTTGGCGATGTTCATCCACGGCGGCTACTGGCAGGGGCTCGACAAGTCCTTCGCCTCCCACCTCGCGGCAGGGTTGTGTGCCCACGGCGTGGCGGTGGCGGTGCCGAGTTACGATCTGTGTCCCAACGTCTCGCTCGGTGAGATCGTCGAGCAGATGCGGGCTGCCGCGCGGTTCCTGCTGGCCCGCCACGGCCGGCTCGATCTCGTCACCGGCCACTCCGCCGGCGGGCATCTGGCGGCGATGCTGCTGGCCGATGGGGGGACCCCGGCGGCGCTGCCGATCAGCGGATTGTTCAACCTGCGCCCGCTGCTGCCCACCACCATCAACGCGGCCCTGGGGCTCGACGCGGCCACCGCCGACGCCCTCTCGCCCGTCCACCGGCCGCCGCCGGCCGGGCGTCTGTTCGCGGTTGTCGGCGGGTTGGAGGGGGTGGAATACGCCCGCCAGACCAGTGACCTAGTCACGGCCTGGGGCGGCGGATCGGCCGTGCTGGCGGGGCATGACCATTTCACCATTCCGGGCGAACTGGCGTCACCGGGCTCCGTGCTGACCGGCCACGCGGTGGCCCTGGCGCTGGGCGCCGAATGAAGCGGCGGCGTGCGCCGGTGCGTGCTGGCCACCGGGGCCTGCAGTGTCCAGAATGAATGGCATTGCGGCGGCGAAGTGTATAATAAATCGATCAATGCGTACGATAATGAAGCTGATGGCGATGTGTTCGCGGCCCGCCTGCCGGGTGGTGGCGCTTGCCTGCCTCATGGCCAGCCTGATGCTCTCCGGCGCGGCCCGGGCCGATGCCGTGCTGGACTGGAACGGCGTACTGCTGGACGCCATTCGTGGCAGCCGCACGCCGCCGCCCATCGCCACGCGGTACATGGCGCTGCTCAACATGGCAGTGTTCGATTCGGCCAATGCCGCGGTGGGGCTGCGCTATGAACCCTACAGCTATGACGGGATGCCGATCACCGACGCCTCGCCGGAATATGCCGCCCGCGCCGCCGCCGCCGCGATCATCCATGCCCTATATCCCGACCTTGCCGCCCGTCAGCCGGCCCTCGCGGCGCGCATCGCAGCACTCGAAGCGCTGCCCGCCGGCGCCGAACGCGCCGATGCCCTCGGGCGCGCCTGTGCCGACGCCATCCTGAAGGCGCGGGCGGGCGATGGCTCGCAGGCCACCGTCGCGCCGTTCATGGGCGGCACGCAGCCCGGCATGTGGCGCCCCGAAGGCCCCCGCACCGTGCCCGGGCTGTTGCCGCAATGGGGTGGCGTGGCGCCCTGGGCGATCCACGGTGCCGAGCAGTTCCGCATCCCGCCCGCCCCGGCCATCGGCTCTGTGGCGTGGCTCGATGCCTTCAACGCGGTGAAATCCCTCGGCACCGCCAGCGGTGGCTCGCACACCGACGACCACTCCCTGATCGCGCTGTTCTGGGCCGATGACGAAGGCACCGAAACGCCGCCCGGCCATTGGATGGCAATCGCCGGCGAACTCGCCGCACGCAGGCCCGGCGACGTGGTGGACCACGCCCGCCTGTTCGCCCTGCTCGCCCTGACCATGGCCGATACCGCCACCGTGGTATGGCAGGCCAAATACACCTACGCGTTGTGGCGGCCGATTTCGGCCATCCGCAACGCCCACCAGCTCGGCAATCCGCGCATCATGACCGATGCGGGCTGGACGCCGTTTCTCGAAACCCCGTCCTTTCCGGAATACCCCTCCGGCCACAGCGCGTTCAGCGCCGCCGCGGCGCGGGTGCTGGCCCGCGTGCTGGGCGGTGACGATATCGCCTTCGAGACCGGCACCCGTTCGCCCCGCCTGCCAGGCGTCAGGCGCCACTACGACCGACTCTCCGCCGCCGCGGAAGAGGCCGGGCTGAGCCGCATCTACGGCGGCATCCACTTCTATTTCTCGCACCTGGCGAGCGCCGAAGTCGGCCGCAAACTAGCCGATTTCGTGGTCGAAAGCCGCCTGCGCCCGCTACACCAGTAGCGGCACATCCGGCAGCGCGGCCATCACGTCCTGCCACGTCGCCGCCGTCAGCGCCTCCAGCACCACCGGCAACGGATCGGCCCACACCTCCGGCAAATCCCCCTCGCCGGGCAGCTTCGGCGCATAGGCGATCGCCTCCACCGGCGGGGTGAACTGCATATCGAGCCCCGGCTTGCAGCCCCGCGCGTCAATCCGGTGCCAACCGATCCCTGGCAGGTCCACCGCGTTCAGCCCATGCAGAGTGAACGGCGGCCCGACATCGTCGATCGACAACCGCTGGTAGCACAGCCCCGCCGGCACCCCGTTGGCGCGCAGCAGGGCCGCCAACAGGTGGCTCTTGGCGAAACAATAGCCTGTGCCATGCGCCAACACGTCCGACGCCCGCGAGGTCACCGGGTTCATCCGGTGGTCGACGCTGTGCTTGATCGCATCCCGCACGAAGGTGAAGCACGCGCGGGTGATATCGAACGGATCGGTCAAATCCGCCCGCAACGCCCGCGCCTGCGCCGCCACCGCCGGATGGTCATGGTCGATGATGGCGGTGGCGCGGAGGAAGCGGTCACTCATGTCGCGTAGTCAGCCTCGTCCTTGTCGAGAATGCGGCGCCAGGCATCGAGGTGCATCCGCGCGTCCGACCGCCCGCTCCACGGCCCGTTGTAGCGCCGCCGCAGCCGCTCCGGCAGCCGGCGTAGCTGCTGGCCCGTGGACATCGCGGTGATCTGGTACATCGTGGTGCGCTCGGCCGAGTGCAGTTCGTCGAAAGCGTCATGCACCGTCGGCCCCACCACCGTCACCCCGTGGCTCGCCATCACCATGATGGTCTTGGTGCCCATCAGGTCGGCGATGCGATCGCCCTCGGAGTTGTCCGCCACCGGCTCGTCGCCCTGCACGTCGATCACCACGCGATCGTTGAGCGACAGGTTGTTGTGGTGCGCCAGCGCCATCTCCGGGTTCTGCAACATCGACAGCGCGGTGAGATACTGCGGATGCACATGCATCACGCAGGTGGCGGCCGGATTGCGCAGATGGATGCGCGCGTGGATGTGGAACGCCACCTTGCGCAACTCGCCCTTGCCGCGGATCACGTTGCCATCGAGATCGCACACGATGAGGTTCGAGGCGGTCAATTCCTCGAACCGCCAGCCGCGCGCGTTGATCAGGAATGTCGGCGTCTCGTCGGGCGTGCGCTGCGGCAGCATCAGGGAGTTGTGGTTGCCGATCTGCTCGTTCCAGCCCAGCCGGGCGGACACGCGGAAAACGGCGGCCATGTCGCAGCGCAGCCGCCACTCCTCGGCCTCGGCTTCGCTATTGCTCAGGGACTTCACGATGGCGGACATGTGCGCACTCCAAGGGGTTACGGCCAGGGCGGACCCGTGCCCTCAATCTTTGTAATCCGGCTCCTGTTTGTCCAGCACCCGGCGCCAGGCGTCGAGATGCATGCGGGCATCGAGGCGCTCGCCCCACGGGCCGTTGTAGTGCTGGCGGGCTTCCTGCGGCAGGTGGCGCAGCTTGCGGCCGGTGTTCCAGGCGGTCATCTGGTACATCGTGGTGCGCTCGGCGAAATAGAGTTCATCGAACGCCGAGGCGATATCCGGCCCCACCACCGTCACCCCGTGGTGCCCCATCACCAGGATGGTTTTGTTGCCGAGCAGCCCGGCGAGGCGATCGCCCTCCTCCCGGCTGTTGGCGCCGCCCTTGGCCGCGGTATCGAACACCACGCGATCGTTGAGCAGGGTGTTGTTGAAGTGCGCCAGCTCGAACTCCGGCTCCTCCAGCATGGACAGCGCGGTGAGGTATTGCGGATGCACATGCAGCACGCAGGTGGCAGCCGGGTTGGCGACGTGGATGCGGGTGTGGATATGGAACGCCACCGAGCGCAACTCGCCCGATCCGCGCAGCACATTGCCGGCCAGATCACACACGATGAGGCTGGAGGCGGTCAACTCGTCGAAACGCCAGCCGCGCGGATTGATCAGGAATGTTTCAGTATCATCCGCCCGCGCCTTGGGCAGCATGATGGAATTGTGGTTGGCGATCTGCTCGTTCCAGCCCATCCGGGCGCAGGCACGGAACACCGCCGCCATATCACAGCGCATCTGCCACTCCGCCACCTCGGCATCGGTGCTGGAAAGCGAACGAACCACTGCGGTCATGCCACGGCCCCCTTCGATCGGATCATTATAATCGATGCTGCACCCTTGATTGCGCCTTGCCAAGACCGGGCGCGCGAAGCAGCATCATGTCCAAGCGCTGACAATGAGGGGAACAAAAAATGCTCCGCCGCCGCTCCTTTACCGCTGGCCTGACCGCCGCCGCATCTCTGCCACTGCCCGCCATCGCCCAATCCGTCGGCCAGCAGGGCCGCAAGGGGGGCGATGTGATCGTGGCGATGACCGCGGCACCGCCCACCATCGATGCCATGGCGACCACCGCCCAGGCCGCCCGCAATATCTCCATGCACATGTATGAGAGCCTCTACACCCGCGACGAGGGCGCCAATCCGCAGCCCGAACTGGCCGAGGGCGTGGACATCGCGGCCGACGGCATGACCTACACGTTCAAGCTGCGCGGCGGGGTGAAGTTCCACAACGGCAAGCCGATGACCTCGGGCGACGCCAAGGCCAGCATGGAACGCTACGCCAAACTCGGCGGCTCCAAGGATGCGCTGAAGGCGGTGGCTGCCTTCGAGACGCCGAATGCCAGCACCCTGGTGCTGAAGATGGGCAGCATCTTCCCCGGCCTGATCGAGGCGATCAGCAGCCCGCGCGCGCCCTTCGTCATCGTGCCCGAGGAGGAGTGCGGCAAGCCGCTCGGCCAGATCGGCAACATCGGCACCGGCCCGTTCCAGTTCGCCGAATACAAGCCCGACAGCCACATCAAGATGACCCGCTATGACGGCTATGCCGCCAATAAGGCCTTCGACAAGCGGGACGGCTACACCGGCAAGAAAACCCCCTACTTCGACAGCGTGACCATCCGCATCATCACCGAGGGCGGTGCCCGCACCGCTGGCCTGCAAACCGGTGAACTCCACGTGCTGGAAACCCTCGATGTCGCCGCCGCCAAGCGCCTGAAGGACGACAAGGGCATCAAGACCTACACCATGATGCCGTGGGCCTTCCTCACCCTGATGATGAACAACAACTGGGGCCTGACCGCCAATCCCGCCATCCGCAAGGCGATCCAGGCGGCGCTCGAAGTGGAGGAAATCGCCGCCATCGCGTCGGACGGGCTCTATCGCCTCGATCCCGCCTGGCAGTACCCCGGCACCAACTACTTCCCGGGTGACGCGGGGCTCGATGCCTACGTCAAGCAGAACCAGGCCAAGGCCAAGGCGGCTCTGCAGGCGGCCGGCTACAATGGCGAGGAGCTGCAGGTGATCTGCGACAGCTCCATCAAGTGGCACCTAGATACCGGCACCGTGGCCGCCGAACAGCTTCGCGCTGCCGGCTTCAAGGTGAAGCTCAACGTGATGGACTGGCCCACCGTCAACGCCGCGCGGGTGAAGCCCGAGGGCTGGAACCTGTGGCCGCTCGCCATGGGGATCGAGCCCTACGAGGGACCCTACAACGTGGTCGGCTTCTTCGCCGGCTCTGCCCCGGTGCAGATCAAGCCCGATCCGGTGATCGAGGACAGCAACAAGAAGTTGGCGACCCAGTTGAAACTCGATGACCGCAAGGCCGCCGTGAAGGCCTTCCAGGACCGCCTCTACGACCAGGCCATCGCGGTGAAGGTGTGCGACATCGGGGTGATCCAGGCCACCCGAGCCAACGTGATGAACTATGCGCCCTACCGCACCCAGCGCATGTGGGATTGCTGGTTTGCCTGAGCAAAACGGGGACTGCCGCCAGCCATGCTGCGACTGATTATCGTCCGGCTGCTGGCGGCCGTCCCCGTCCTTTTCGTCGTCTCCCTGGTCAGCTTCGGCCTCACGTTGCTGGTGCCGGGCGATATCGCCTCGGAAATGGCCGGCCCCACCGCGACGGCGGCGGACGTCGCCCGCGTGCGCGCCGAACTCGGCCTCAACCAGCCGCCGCTCGAACGCATGGTGCAGTGGTATGGCGGCGTGCTGCGCGGCAATCTCGGCCGCTCCATCCTGCTCAACCAGAGCGTCGGCCAGGCCGTGCTGGAACGCCTGCCGGTTACCCTCTCGCTCACTTTGATGGGCCTCGGCATCGCCTGCCTCATCGGCATCCCGGCCGGGCTGCTGGCGGCGGCGAAGGCACGAAGATGGCCCGATCAGGTCACCATGGCCGGCGCCATGCTCGGCCTCTCCCTCCCCGATTTCTGGCTCGGCCTGCTGCTGATCTACGTGTTCGGCGTGCTGCTGCACTGGCTCCCCACCGGCGGGTTTGTGGCGCCGGGCACGGATCTCCTCGGCTGGCTCCGCAGCATCGCGCTGCCCGCCGCCAGCCTCGCCCTCACCCAACTCGGCCCGATCGCGCGGATGACCCGTTCCGCCGCGCTCGAAGTGGCCAGCAGCGATTTCATCCGCACCGCCCGCGCCAAGGGCCTCGCCGAACCCCGGGTCTACGCTCGCCACGTGCTCGCCGGCTCCATGGTGCCGATCCTCACCGTGGTCGGCATCGGCTTCGGCCTCTCCCTCGGCGGCGCGCTGGTGGTGGAGCAGGTGTTCTCCCTCCCCGGCGTCGGCCGCCTGGTCATCGGTGCCGTGCTGCGGCGGGACTGGCCGGTGATCCAGGGCGGACTGCTGCTCACCACCTGCATCTTCGTGCTGGTGAACCTGGTGGTTGACCTGCTCTACCTCTGGGTCGATCCCCGCCTGCGCGAGAACGCCTGATGCGCCTGTTTGCCCGGCGGAATTTTCTCATCGGCGCCATCCTGGTCGGCCTCGTGCTGGCCGCCGCCCTGCTGGCCGGCTGGATCGCGCCGTTCGACCCGGTGAAGAACAACTTCCGCAACCGCCTCGGCGCCCCCGACGACATCTACCTCCTCGGCACCGACCGCTTTGGGCGGGACGTGCTGAGCCGCATCCTCCACGGCGCCCAGGTCTCGCTGCGCATCGGCCTCGCGGTGGCTGTGCTGTCCGGCGTGATGGGCGGCATCATCGGTCTGGTCTGCGGCTGGTGGCGCGGCATCGATGCCTGGCTGATGCGGGTGATGGACGGGCTGATGGCCTTTCCCGGTCTGCTCCTCGCCATCGCCCTCGCAGCCACCCTCGGCCCGAGCGAAAGCACGGTGATGATCGCGCTCACCGTCGCTTACACCCCGCGCACCGCCCGCGTCATGCGCGGCGCCGTGTTGGTGGCCCGCGCGCAGGACTATGTGGAGGCCGCCCGCTCCGTCGGCGTGCGCACCGCCCGCCTGCTGTGGCGCCACGTGGTGCCGGCCTGCACGGCACCCTTGGTCGTGCAGCAGACCTACGTGTTTGCGATCGCCATCCTGGCCGAGGCGGTGTTGAGCTTCGTCGGCGTCGGTCCGCCGCCGCCGCAACCCACCCTCGGCGCCATCATCGCAGACGGGAGGGACAACATGGTCGAAGCCCCCTGGATTGCGCTGTCGCCGGGCGTGGTGATCGCCATGCTGGTCCTCGGCCTCAACCTGCTCGGTGACGGGCTGCGCGATGCGTTGGACCCGCGGATGCGGCGGATCATGCGGTAGCCGCCGTACACGAAAACGCCGCCCTCCCCGTAGGGAGAGCGGCGCAACGGTGGTCCGGAAGTCTCAGGTGCGGCGGGTCTTGCGGCGCAGCGCGCCAAGCAGGCCAAAGCCGCCGGCGAGGAGGGCCATCGAGGCGGGTTCCGGCACATCTTCGACGCTGATGTTCTGGATGCCATACTGCCCGGTGCCGAGGTCGTTGGTGGCAACGCCGTTGCTGGCGATGGTGAAGCTGATGGTGTCACCCGCGACCAGCGAGAGGTTGAGCGGCAGGCTGTAGAGCACCACGTCCGGCGTCAGGAAGTAGCCGGTGTCGTCCAGCAGGTCGATCGGCGTGCCGCCATTGACCGACGCGTGGACGTTCCAAGTCTCGCCCTTGCAGCCGCCGACCGGCTCGCCGAAGAACTGGCAGTCGTTGTTGAACACGCCGAAGTTGAACGCACCAAGCTGGGTGTCGCTGCCAACGGTGATGCTGGTGGTGAAAATGGCGCTGTTCATCGGCGCGCCGACGACGGACCACGGATTGCTGAGGCCAGGGTAGTAGCCGTTGGACCAGTCGCTGCTGGGCAGGTTGCTGCTCAGGCCGGCCGCGGTGACGCCCGGGAACGTGCTGCAGACGGAAACCTGGAGGCAGAAGCCGCCGCCCGGAATGGGGGATTCCCAATCGGCCAGCGTCCAGGCGCGAGCGGTGCCGCCGAGGGAGAGGAACATGGCGGCGGCAATGGCGAGGCCGGAGGCCAGTCTCGCAATGCGGGTCAGTAGGTTCATGGGCAAAACTCCAGGTGGAAAGCCGTCAGGCGCCGGTGTCGAATGGCCAAGCGACGCCATGTGACCGCGTTGATGAGCAGGTTAACGCAACGCTACAATTTGATGCAGTTTTTGTGCCATATTATTAGACACATGTTATTATTCGTTAAGTTCAGCCGCGCGATGACCGCGACGCCATGGGTGTAAAGTTTTCTGACTCACTCAGGTTCGCGTCCCGCCCGGGCGCCCCGCTTGCGCGCCGTCGCCGATCCGCGCATGAGAAAGGCAATCATTGCAAGGGAGTGGGAAGATGGATTTCACCGGCAAGGTTGCCCTCATCACCGGCGGCGGCGGCGGCATCGGCCGCGCGGCGGCGCTCGGGTTCGCCGAACGCGGCGCCCGCGTCATCGTCGTCGATCGTGACGCCACCCTCGGCCAGGGCACCGTGGACATCCTGCGTCAGCAGGGCCGCGACGCCACCTTCATCCAGGCCGATGTCACCCAATCCGCCGACGTGCAGGCCTATGTGAAAGCCACCCTCGATGCCTACGGCCGCATCGACTGCTTCTTCAACAACGCCGGCATCGAAGGCGCCGTCACCCCCATCTACGACTACCCGGAGGAGATGTTTGACCGCGTCATCGGGGTGAACCTGCGCGGCGTGTTCCTCGGCCTGAAATACGTGCTGCCCGTCATGCTGCGCCAGGGCAGCGGCGCCGTGGTCAACACCGCATCCATCGCCGGCCTCGTCGGCGGCCCCGGCATGTCGGCCTACGTCGCCTCCAAGCACGCCGTGCTCGGCCTCACCAAGTCCGCCTCCGCCGACGTCGCAGCCGCCGGCGTGCGCGTCAACGCGGTGTGCCCCGGCCCGGTCGACACCCGCATGATGCGCTCGCTCGAACAGCAGCGGAATCCCGCCAACCCCGATGCCGTGATCGACGCCAACCGCGCCGCCATCCCCACCGGCCGTTACGCCACGGCCGAGGAAGTCGCCAACCTGGTGATCTACCTCTGCTCGGACCTCGCCGGCAGCATCACCGGCAGCCACATGGTGATCGACGGCGGCCGCACCGGTTCCGCAGGCTCCGGTGTCGGCCCGAAAAAATAAGCGGTCCCTCAGCCACCGTGGCCGATGAAATCCATCCGCCCGCCATCGACGGTCAGCACCTGCGCGGTGATGAACCCGGCGTCCGGTGCCGCGAGGAACACGATGGCGCGGGCGATATCCGAGGTCTCGCCCACCCGCCCCATGATCGCCACCCGCGCGAACGCGGCCGAGAACGCCTCCCACTCGGCGGCGGACTTGGTGCCTTCCGTCATGTCCGAACGGGTCAGCCCCGGCGCCACCGCGTTCACCGTGATGCCGTGCTGGCCAAGCTCAAGCGCAAACCGCCGGGTGAGGATATTCACCTCGGCCTTGGTGGCGGCATAGAAATGGTTGCCGGCGAACCCGGTGGTGCCGAACCCCGCCACCGATGACACATTGACGATGCGCCCATAGCGCCGCGCCTTCATCGAGGCCATCACGGCGCGAATGGTGTGGATGACGCCATCGGTGTTCACCGCGCGCAGCCGGGCGAACCCCTCCGGCTCCCAGGTCTCCAGCGTCGCGGCCCAGCTGATGCCGGCGTTGTTGACCAGGATGGTGATCGGCCCGAGTTCCGCCTCCGCCCGCGCCACCATGGCCTCCACCGCGGCGGCGTTCGCCACGTCCGCCCCCACGGCGATCGCCTTGCCGCCCGCCGCGCGGATTTCCGCCGCCAGCGTCTCGGCCTTGTCCGGCGAGGCGGAGTAGTTGATCGCCAGCGCGACGCCGTGGCGCGCCAACTGCTGCACGGTGGCGCGGCCGATGCCCCGCGATCCGCCGGTGACGAGGGCAACCTGGTTGGTCCAGTTTTCGGTCATCTTGGTATTTCCTGCGTTATCTGGTTCAGCGGCCGTGGAAGACCGGCTTGCGCTTCTCGACGAACGAAAGCGTGGCTTCCTTGAAATCCTCGCTCGCCTCGGCAGTCCGCTGCATCGCCTCTATCCGCGCCTCGTCGCGTTGCGCGCGTTCCACGCCAAGCTGGGCGATGAAGAATTTGGACGCCTTGATCGATAGCGGCGCATTGCCGGCGAGCAGTTCGGCATACGCCACCGTCACCGCTTCGAGTTCGTCCGGTTCCACCACCCGGTTGATCAACCCGATCCGCAGCGCCTCGTCGGTCCGTAGCTTACGGGCAGAGAACATGATGTCCTTGGCGATGCTCGGCCCCACCAGATCGACCAACTGCTTCAACCCGTCCGGCGCATAGGCAATGCCGCGCACCGCGGCCGGCACGCTGAACTGCGCATCCGAGGAGGCAAACCTGATATCGGCATTCAGCGCCATGCCGAGCCCGCCGCCCAGGCAATAGCCATGGATCATCGCGATCAGCGGCTTCTCCAGATCGAGCATGGCGCGGCGCAGCCGGCCGGGGATCTCGCGGGACTTGCGGGCCACCTCGGGGTCCGCCCGGGTGGTGCCAAAACTCTTGATATCGCCACCGGAAATAAACGCCTTGGTGCCGGCGCCGCGCATCACCACCACCTTGATCGCGGGGTCCGCCGCATACGCCTCGATCACCGCCAGCGCATCCTCGGACATTCCAGGCGACAGCGCGTTGAGCTTGCTCTGGTTATCGAAAATCAGCCAGCCGATGGCGCCCTGCGTGCGCGCCCCGATCAGTCCCGATGTCAGGTTCATCGCTGTCTCTCCCGTTCGCTTCGCCCAGGCCTCCCATGCGGCCCGCCCAACGTCAACCGTGCGGCGCGAACGGCCGGATCGCCTCGATCAGCCGCCCATTGGGCGCCAGCCGCGGCCCGCCGCCCTCATCCATCGGTGGCACGAGGGTGACGTTCCAGCTTGCCAGCGTGCGCAACGAATGCCGCGCGGCGGGATGATCGAGCAGCGCCTGGTTCAACGACGGCCCGACAATCACCGGCGTGCCCCGCCCGATCGCCTCCGCCACCACCGACAGCGCCAGGCTGTCGGCAATCCCCGCCGCCAGCTTGTTCAACGAGTTGAACCCGCACGGCGCGAACAGCACCACCCCATGCGGCGGCTGCGGCCGGATCGCACGGTCGAAATACGACTCCACCACCGTCACCCCCTCCACCGCCGCCAGATCGCGCGGCGCGATCAACTGCGCGGCATTCGGCGTCGGGATGGCGATCACGCTGCGAAACCCCAGCCCCAGCATCCCCCGCAACAAATCCGGACAGCGTGACGCCGTCGCCGCCCCGCTCAGGATCAAATAGGCGACATCGTAGCTGGCCGGCGCATTCATGGTGGCATTCTCCTCAACCAGGCTGACCTTACAGGGGTGGCGTAGCTTGGCTAAGCTCCCCGCAACCCGAGGAGACGAACCGATGAAGCGCTTCGACTGGCTGGCGATCGGCCTGTTCGCGATGATCACCACGACGGCCGCCGCCGAGGCCCTGCCGCCCGCCACGCCCGACAGCGTCGGCCTATCCGTCGAGCGGCTGCAACGGGTGATGGACATCCTCGATGCCGACGTCGCCGCCGGGCGCATCGGCGGCGCGGTGTTCGGCGTGGTGCGTCACGGCAAGCTCGCCTGGCTCGAAGCCGCCGGCTACCGCGACAAGACCGCCGGCGTGCGCATGACGACGGACACGCTGTTCCCGCTCGCCTCGATGACCAAGCCGATCGCCTCGGTGGCGGCCATGGCGCTGGTGGAGCAGGGCCGAATGGTGCTGAGCGATCCGGTGGCGAAGTACCTGCCGTCCTTCACCGATGTGAAGGTCGCCGTCCCCGGCCCGGGTGGCACCATCACCCTCGAGTCGGCCAAGCGCCCGCCCACCATCCAGGACCTGCTGCGCCACACCGCGGGCCTGCTCAACGCCGGCCTCTACCCCAACACGCCGGTTGGCAAGATGTACGTCGCCGCCGGCGTCTACCAGGAACCGCAGACCCTGGCCGAGGAGGTCGAGAAAATCGCCCACCTCCCGCTTGCCTATCAGCCCGGTTCGATCTGGGACTACAGCCAGAGCGTCGATGTGCTGGCCCGTGTGGTGGAGGTGGCTTCCGGCCTGCCGTTTGACACGTTCGTCGCCAAGGAAGTCACCGGGCGGATCGGCATGAAGGATACCGCCTACAACCTGCCCGCCACCGAATGGCCGCGTCTGGCCGAACCGGTGGTGGACGCCGCAGGGCGCCTGCCCGACCGTCAGGACGCCCGCCGGGTGAACCCGCATTTCCAGGGCAACACGGGTCTCATCAGCACCGCCACCGATTACCTGCGCTTCGGCCAGATGATGCTGAACGGCGGCAGCCTCGACGGCGGCCGGGTGCTCGGCGCCGGCACCGTCGCCTACATGACCAGCGACCACCTCGGCAGCATCCCGCACGACAGCGCGAGCGGACGCTATCTGCTGGGGGACGGACGCGGCTTCGGCCTCGGCTTCTCCGTCCGCCTCGCCACCGGCCTGAACGTGATGCCCGGCTCGGTGGGTGACTATGACTGGGGCGGCGCCTACGGCACCCAGTTCGTCATCGACCCCAAGCAGGACATGGTGGCCGTGCTGATGCTCAACCAGCGCAACCAGTTCGACCGCTACTTCAGGCTGTTCCGGGTGATGGTGTACCAGGCTTTGGCGAACTGACCTCGCGCCGCAGCATCGGTTTCTGGATGTCGGCGATGCCCTTCCACGCATAGGGGTCATCGCCGGCCACCATGATGATATCGCGGTTGTCCTGGGTGGTGCCGGCCCGCCCGTCCCAGTTCCACGGCAACATGCTCTCCGCCCGCATGTAGTGGTTCACCAGGGCCCGGCGAAACCCGCGCGAACGGTTGCGCAGCGAGCGGTGCAACAGGTAGCCGTTGAAGAACACCACATCGCCGGCCTTCACCTCCACGGGAATGGCGGCGACCTCGTCGAACGGAAAGTCCCGCGCGGCATCGGCGCCATCGAACTCGTCGCTGCCGTGCGGGCCGGTTGGCCAGATCACGCCGGGCCGGTGGCTGCCGGGGATCACCCACAGGCAACCGTTCTCGATGGTGGCGTCATCGAGCGCGATCCAGCCGCCGATCAGGCTGCGGTCCCGCGTGGGGATATAGAACTCGTCCTGGTGCCACGCCTGCCCAGGCTTGCCTGCGTTCTTCACGAAGAACATCGACTGCATGCATTTCACGTTGGGCCCGAGGCAATCGGTCAGCACCTCCACCACCCCCGGATGCGCCATCGCGGCGCGAATGATGGCGTTGAGCTTGTGCGGAAAATGGATGCACAGCACGTCCTCATAGACCAGCTTGCCATCGGGCTTGAGCAGCGCGCCGTGCTCGGCACAAACCTGCTCGATCGCCGCGTTGAGCGCCGCCACCTCGGCGGAACCAACCAGTCCGGGCACCACGAGGTAGCCCTGCGCCTCGTACTGCGCGCGCAATCCCGCCATATCCGCCCTCCCGTTCGTTGCGGCGAAACTAGAGCACCGTTGCCGCGACACGAACAGGCCGCGGGAACTTTGGGTGCAGTGCACAACAACCCTTGCGCCCGCCCCGCCGGCCCGCGAAGATTTGCCATTGGAACCACCCAGCTTGGATGCACGCATGGCCGAATTCAACGACCGCATCTTGTCGCAGGATGAACTGCGGCGCCTGTCCGTCCGCTCGAACCGGCCGGGTGCAATGCGCCTGGCCGTCCACGTCGTGATGCTCGGCCTCGCCGGATGGTGGGTGGCGGCGGCCCAGGGCTGGACGATCTGGCCGGCGATGCTGGCGCTCGGCCTGGTGCAGGTCGCGCTGTTCGCCCCGGCGCACGAGACCATGCACCAGACCGCCTTCGCCTCGCAGCGCGCCAACCTCGTCGTCGGCTGGCTCACCTTCCTGCCCAGCCTGCAATCGAGCCATTTCTACGCCGCGTTCCATTATATCCATCACCGCCACACCAACGTGCCCGGCCAGGACCCCGAATTGCTGGTCGCAGCACCGGCCAACCTGCGCCAATACGTGCTGCGCATCCTCGGCGTGAACTACTGGCTGGCCCGCTTTGCCATGATCCGCGATGCCTGGCGCGGCGACATGGCGGCCTATCCCTACATCAACGCCCGCCAGCGCCCCGGGGTGATCGCCTCGGTGCGCGCGATGTCCGCTACCGTGGCCGTCCTCGCCATCGGCTCCGCGCTGATCTGGGGCTGGCAGACGCCCTTCCTGTTCTGGGTTCTGCCGCAAATCCTCGGCCAACCCTTCCTGCGCGGCTACCTGCTGGCCGAACACACCGGCTGCACGCTGGACCGCAACGGCCTCACCAACACCCGCACCACCCTCACCAACCGAGTCGTCCGCCTCTTGATGTGGGACATGCCGTTCCACGCCGAACACCACCTCTACCCATCCATCCCGTTCCACCATCTGCAGTCGGCGCACCGCCTGATCGGCGCCAAACTGGGATTCCTGCAACCGGGATACGCCCGCTGGAACGCCGGATTCGTGCGCGACCTCGTGCAGCGCTAGACTGGCTCGCAACCAGGGAACGCCATATGCAAACTGCAGCGAACGAACTCGGCGTCAGCCCGGATGAGCGCTATCTGAGCCTCGAAACCTTCCGCAAGAGCGGCGTCGGCATCCGCACCCCGGTGTGGTTCGCCGCCGGCCCCGGCGGCACCCCGTTCTATGTCTACACCACGGCGGACGCCGGCAAGGCCAAGCGGGTGCGCAACAACCCCACCGTCCGCATCGCCGCCTGCGACATGCGCGGCGGCATCACCGGCCCGTGGTTTGACGCAATGGCCGAGTGCGTCACCGGCGCCGAATTCGATGCGGCGATGCGCCTGCTGGACCGCAAATACTTTCCGTGGAAACAACTGCTCAACCTCTCCGCGATGCTGTTCCGGCGCCGCGAGCGCGTCGTCATCGCCATCCGAAAGAAATCCGCATGATCATCCGCTCTGCCGTGCTCGAAGGCACCGTCGCCGAAGCCGACCGCCCGGCATTCGATCACCACATGCAAACCACCGTGCTCGGCGCCATCGCCCGGTATCCCGGGCTGCGCGAGGTGCGACTGCGCCACCCGGCCGAAACCGAAGCCGGCGCGCCGCCGATCTACATGGTGTTCGACCTGCATTTCGACACGCTCGATGCCATGCACGCCGCCCTCGCCAGCCCGATCCGCCAGGAAGTCCGCGGCCGCATCGCCGAGGCAATGTCGGCCTTCAACGGCAAGGTCTATCACCTCATCCTCGAAGAAGGCGCCAGCCTGCCCGGGCCAGTTTGACCACTCTTGTTACCGGCGCCGGCCTGATCGGCCGCCTCACCGCCGACCTACTTGCCGCGCGCGGTGACCCGGTGCTGCTCGCCGATATCCGCGCCCCACACGCCAGCCCGCACCCGTTCGTAACGTGCGACGTGACGGACGCGGCGGCCCTCGATGCCGTCATCGCCGGCCACGCCATCCGCCGCATCATCCACACCGCCGCCTTACTCTCCACTTCCATCCGGCAGGACCCGGTACTCGGCATTCGAGTCAACGTGATGGGTACCGCCAACGTGCTCGATTGCGCCCGCCGCCACGCCATCACCCGCGTGGTCTGCGCCAGTTCCACCACTGTGGCCTACACCACCTTCGGCCGCCATGACGCCGCGCCGATCGAGGAGGACAACCCTCTTCACCTCATCTCGGAACGCCCCGCCAGCATCTACGCCATGAGCAAGATCGCCGGCGAACACATGGCGCTCCTGTATCATGACCTCTACGGGCTCGACGTCGTGGTCCTGCGCTACGGCGCCGTGCTCGGCGGCGGCACCGAAGCGCCCTCCAGCGTCCCCGGCCGCCTGCTTGCCCGCCTCGCCGAAGGTGGCCGCAGCGGCGTGCCGGTGGCGCTCGACGATCCATTCCTGGCCTGGGGCGGCCGCGAGGAATTCGTCGATGCGCGTGACTGCGCCCGCGCCAACCGCGCCGCGCTGGATGCCGCCAACCCCACCCAGCGCGTCTACAACATCGCGCCCGGCACCTGGTTCAGCCTGCCCGAATTCGTCGCCGTCGTCCGCGAAGTGTTCCCCCGCCTCGATGTCGCCCTGCCGCCGCCGCTGGCCACCGGGTTCGCCGGCTTCCCCCACCTCCGCCCGGCCCCCTCCGCCACCGAGGCCGCCGCCCGCGACCTCGATTTCCGCTGCACCTTCACCCTGGCCGACACCATCCGCCACTGGACCGCATCATGACCGCCCCCGAAGTCGCCTTCGTCACCGGCGCCGCCCAGGGCATCGGCCTCGCCACCGCCCGCCGCCTCGCCGCGGACGGCTTCCGTGTCATCGCCATGGACCGCTCCGCCGAACGCCTCACCGCCGCCGTCGCCGGCCTCACCTCCGCGGGCCTCGATGTCACCGCCGCCGTCACCGACGTGTGCGACCGCGCCTCCGTGGTGGCCGCCATCGAGAGTGCCGGCCGCGTCGATGTGATGGTCTGCGCCGCCGGCATCTACAACGACGCGAAATTCCTCGACCTCGACGAAACAGCCTTCCGCCAGATGCTGGACGTGAACGTCATCGGCACCTTCATCCCTGCCCAGGAAGCGGCGCGACGGATGCAGCCGGGCGGCCGCATCATCACCATCTCCTCGCGCGGCGCCCTCGGCGGCACCCGCTTCGCCCATTACGTCGCCTCGAAATCCGCCGTCGTCGGCCTCACCCGCGCCATGGCGATGGAACTGCGGGACCAGCGGATCGCGGTGAACTCCATCGCCCCCGGCTTCACCGACACGCCGATGACCCGCTCCGCCCCATCCGAGATGTTCGCCGCCTGGGAGGCGCTGGAACCGGCCGGCAAAGCCGCCGACCCGGCCCAGATCGCCCACGCCATCGCCTTCTTCGCCAGCCCGCACACCCAGTTCATCACCGGGCAGACCCTGTTCGTGGACGGCGGCAAGTCCCTCGGCGGCCTCTCTATTTAGACGGCAACTCCGGCTCGCCCAGCGACAGCATCAACCGATTGGCCCAGTTGAAGAATGCCGCCCCGTTGATCACATCGGTGATGGCGAAGTCGTCCAGCCCCACCGCCCGCAGCCGCGCCACATGCGCTGCCCCGAACACCGGCGGCGTGGCCGAGAGCGCGACGGAAGCCTCCACGATCGCATTCCACCGCTCGCCCAGATCGGCCCCCACGCCCGCATCGAGCATGCGTTGCACATCCTCCTTGCGATGGGAGAAATGCGAGGCAAACCGGGCATGCACCGAGGCGCAGTAGATGCACCCGTTGAACCGCGAGGCCGCCGCCGCCGCCAGTTCCCGCTCGGCGCGCGGCAACCCGGCATTCGGGTTGTAGAAGATGTCCTTGTCGGTCTTGGTGCGGAACTGCAGGATATCCGGGTCCCGCACCAGCAGCATGAAATACGGGGACTTGGCGCGCGAGGCATCGACCAGCCCCGCCCAGTGCCGCTCCGTCAGCGTTTCCGCGAACGGCTCCAGCCACGGCAGCCAGCCGAGTTCGGCCTGGGTGAACGCCACCGGCGCGTTGTGTCCGGTCTGGGAAATGGTGGTATCGGCCATGTCAGTTCGCTCCTGCGGGAACGGCCGCGAGCACGCGCAGCCCGGCGACAACGCGAATCTGGAAAGCCAGGAACGCCACCAACTGCGACAGCGTGACGATGCCCGTGGTGGTCCAGCCGGCATCGAGCAACGCCTGCAACGCCGCATCGCTCGAATCGCGCGGATGGAACACCAGCATATGCGCATGCTCCAGCGCCGCCGCGAGCTTGCCACCGAGCGCCGCCCGCCCCGCCGCACTCACGCGGAACACCAGCCCGGGCGTGTTCTCGACGCTCAACGGCCCCGCCGGATAGGCCCCGTACGGCCCGCTGGTGGCCCCCGCCGCCACCTCGGCGGCAATGGCGGCCGCATCCGCCGCCTCCAGCCGCCCGGCATAGAACGGCGCCGCCGGCGTATCGCCATGCAGCGCCGCCACGAACGCCGCCACCGCGAACCGCTCGCGCAGGCTCACATCGCCAGGCTCCTCGGGCGCGAACAGCGACAAGTAGCTGTTCTGCGCGTTGTCCCGCGCCTGCACCCGCAATGCCCGCACGGTATCCAGCGCCGAACCAGGCGCGATCCCCGCGAGCAGGTCAATCACATCAGCACTCATGTTCCGGTCCTCAGCAGTTGCCGTGGCGCCTCCGCCGCCCAACCCATGGCGGGCGCGACGACGGTGGCGAACAATTCGATCGAACGCAGGATGAACTCATGCGGCGGGTCCACCGAATGCACCTGCGCCGCCACATCCGTCACCCGTGCCAGGGTGGTGTCGGCGTGCAGCGACTCGATCACATCCTCCGGCGTGCCCATATGGATATCGAAGCCACGGATGAGATCATCCAAGGACCCCTGCGGCACCGGCCGCCCCACCGAGCGCAGCCGCGCCATGAACCGCCCAAGTCCGATCTCTGCGAAGCGGCGCGCCTCGGCCCGGCTGTCGGCGACGAAAATACTGCGCGAGCCCAGGATGCGCGGCGCCCGCCCCGCCGGCAGCGCCGCCAGGTAGGCATCCACGATAGGGTCCTGGATCTGCGCCAGCGTGGCGCGCGGCGCATCGGGCGCCCGAGGCTGCGTGCGTGACAGCAGCAGCCCATCCCCCGCCGCCCCGGCCCGCCGCCCGCCCTCCACGGAGAAGGTCGCCTGCCAGATCCGATCCAGCAGTTGCGGTGCCGCCGGATACATCAGATTCGGGCTGCCGCCGATCGGGTTGCCCTTCCAGGCATCGAGCAGGGTGGCGAAATACTCCGCGAAAATCTCCCCCCGCGCGCCGCTCTCATGCCCGAACGCGGTGAACGCCGAGGGATTGCCCCCGGTGCCCACCCCAACCTCCAGCCGCCCGCCCGACATCAGGTCAAGCACCGCGGCATCCTCCGCCACCCGGATCGGGTTCTCCAACGGCAGCGTCACCACCCCGGTGCCGAGCCGGATGCGCGTGGTATGCGCCGCCACTTGGG
Source organism: uncultured Rhodospirillales bacterium (assembly GCA_903845065.1). GTDB lineage: Bacteria > Pseudomonadota > Alphaproteobacteria > Acetobacterales > Acetobacteraceae > CAIYPH01. Next base: position 50,610 of record CAIMWH010000008.1, read on the forward strand.
CGAGGAACACGAACGGGGCGGGCAACCCGCCCTCATGCGCATCGAAATGATGCTGCGCCACCCAGGCGCTTTGCAGCCCGAACCGCTCGGCATGCACAATTTGCTCCAGCGCCAGCCGGTAGCGCTCCCCGGCGTCGACGTCATCGAGCAGCCGGGTGAAAAACCCAATGCGTTTACGTGTCACCGCGATCGGCCTTCCGCTTGAAATGTCAGTTTGAACTGTATCATGCCGCAACCTCGCCTCCGAGATAGGCGTCGCGAATGCGCGGATCGCGCGCCAGCGTCGCCGCCGGCCCGGACAGTGCGATCCGCCCGGTCTGCAATACATAGCCGCGATGGGCAATCTGCAACGCCAGACTGGCGTTCTGCTCCACCATGAACACGCTTACCCCCTCGCGGTTGATGGTGGCGATAAGTTCCAGCACCACATCCACGAACCGCGGCGACAGCCCCATGGTGGGCTCATCCATGCAGATCAGCCGCGGCCGCCCCATCAGCGCCCGCGCCATCGCCACCATCTGCTGCTCGCCGCCGGACAGCGTGCCGGCGCGCTGGCCCAGCCGCTCGTGCAGCCGCGGAAACAGCCCCAGCACCCGCGCCAGATCATCCCTGATCCCGGCCGCATCATTGCGGATGAACGCGCCCATGAGAAGGTTCTCCCGCACCGTCATCGCGCCAAACAACCGCCTGGCCTCCGGCACCGAGCCGATGCCGGCCCGAATGATGCGCGGCGTCTCCAGCCCGGAAATCACCTGGCCATCGAACGTCACCGTGCCCGAACGCGGCCGCATCAGCCCCAGGATGGTCTTCATGGTGGTGGATTTGCCGCTCGCGTTGCCGCCGAGCAGGCAGACGATCTCGCCGGCATTCACGTGCAGGCTGAGGTCGAAATGCACCTGCACCGGGCCATAGAACGAGTTGATCTTATCGAGTTCCAGCAACGGCCGGCTCATGCCACCGCCGCCATCTCGGCCGGCGTCTCGCCACCCGTCGCGCTGTTGCCGAGATACGCCTCGATCACCGCCGGATCATGCCGCACCCGCTCCGGCGGCCCCTCGGCGATCGCCCGCCCGCCATCCATCACCAGCACCCGGTCCGACAGCCGCATCACCATGCCGAGCTTGTGCTCGATCAGCAGGATGGTGTGGCCCTGCGCCTTCAATTCGCCGACGATCTGCTGGATTTCCATGGTCTCGGTCTCGTTCATCCCCGCCGTCGGCTCATCGAGCAGCAGCAGGCGCGGACGCAACGCCAGCGCCCGGGCGATCTCAACCCGGCGGCGATTGGCGTAGGACAGGCTGTGGGCGGGATGGTCGATCCGCGGCACCAGCCGATCGCCGAACAACCCGAGAATCCCCGTCACCTCCGCCCGCAACGCCGCCTCCTCCGCCCGCACCGAACGCGGACGCACCAGCGCCAGCAGCAACTCCGCCAGCGCGCCAATCCCGGGCAAAGCAGGGCGCGCCGCCTTCAAATGGGTGTGTCCGCCGATCAGCACGTTGTCCATCACGCTGAGGTTGGCGAACACCCGCCCGTGTTGGAACGTCCGCGCCAACCCGAGCCCCGCCAACCGCTCCGGCGAAAACCCCGTCACGTCGCGCCCCTCCAGCGTCACCCGCCCTCCATCCGGCCGGTCATGCCCGCTGATGAGGTTGAACAGCGTGGTTTTGCCCGCCCCGTTCGGCCCGATGATGCTGACCAACTCGCCCGCGCGCAGTTCGAGGTCGATCCCGTTCACCGCCAGCAGCCCGCCGAACCGCCGCGAAACGCCCTGTACCCGCAACATCTAGGCCGTCCCCAACAGGCCCTGCGGCCGCACCCGGATGAGCAGCAGCAGCACCACGCCGTAGATCAGCATCCGGTATTCGGCCAGCCCACGAAACACCTCGGGCAACCCCACCAGCAGCACGGAGCCCAGCAACGCCCCGGTGATATTCCCGAGCCCGCCCAGGATGGCGATGGTGAGCGCCAGCACCGAGATCTGCGCGTTGAAGGTCTCGTGGTTGATGTAGGAATACAAATGCGCCGTCACCGCGCCGCCCACCCCGGCGCCGAAGCCGCCGAACGCGAACGCCATCGCCTTGTAGCGATCCGTCGCGATGCCATGCGCCCGCGCCGCCACATCGTCATCCCGCAACGCCCGCCAGGTGCGCCCGAGATGGGACGACAGCACCCGGGCCTGCAACAACGCCAGCGCCACCACCACCACCAGCACGAACCAGTACGCCTGTGGCGCGTCATACAGCGGGATGCCGGCGAAACTCAGCGGTGGAATCCCGCTGATCCCGATCGGCCCGCGCGTCAGGCTGTTCCAGTTCAGGATCACCAGCGCCACGATCTGCCCGATCGCCAACGTCGCGATCGAAACATAGTGCCCCCGCATCCGAAACGCCGGGAACACCAGCAACGTGCCGATCACCGCCGTCACCACGCCCGCCAGTGCGATCGACAACGTCACCGGCAACCCCAGCTCAATCGCCATCAGTGAGGACGCATAGGCCCCGATCGCCAGCAACCCGGCATGCCCCAGCGAAACCATCCCCACCGTGCCGGCCACCAGCGTCAAGCTCAGCGCCAGCAACCCGTAAAGCAGCGCATTGGTTGCCGTCTGCACCACGTAATCCGAGTCCACGAACGGCACGAACACGGCGAGCACAGCCACCGCCACCAGCACCGGCCGCGGGATCGCCAGCGGCTTGCCGCGCGCCACGAAACTCCCCGTCATCGGCTCCGGCGGCGTCTCCTTCGCCGAGCTGAACAGCCCGTTCGGCCGCACGATCAAAATCAGGATCAGCAGCACAAAGGCGAACAGGTTGCGATAGCTGGTACCGAACAGCGCAATCCCATAGCTCTCGATCAACCCGAGCAGCAGGGACCCCGCGATGGCACCAGGCACATTGCCCATGCCGCCGATGATCTGCGCCACCACCCCCTTCAGTGTGGCATCGAAGCTCATGCCAGGGTCGATGTTGTTGTAGTACATCCCCACCAGCATCCCGGAGAGCCCACCCAGCGCCGAGGCGATGGCGAACACCGACATGTTCACCCGGTTGGTATCCACCCCCATCTGCTTCGCCGCGTCCATATCCTGCGCCGTCGCCCGCACCGCCCAGCCCAGCTTGGTGAAGCGGAGGAAGGCATAGAGCACCCCCGCCGTTCCCAGCCCCACCGCCAGGATCAGCACATCGAGAGTGCCGATGCTGCCGCCGCCGATCTGGAACCGCCAGTCCGGCAGCGGGCTCGGCAACGCCCGCGGATTCGGCGTGAACACAAGCTGCGTGACCTGGTCCAGCACCAGGCTGATCCCGATGGTGGCCAGCAGCGGCGCGATCCGCGAGGCATTGTGCAGCGGCCGCAGCGCCAGCCGCTCGATCGCCACCCCCAGCACCGCGGAGGCCAGCAGCACCAGCGGCACCGTCAGCAGCAACGGCAAGTGAAGATGCGTGATGCAGACCCACCCGACATAGGCGCCCACCGTATAGATCGAGCCATGGGCGAAATTGATCAGGTTCGCCACGCCGAAAATCAACGCCAGCCCGACCGCCAGCAGCGCGTAGATATTGCCGATCACCAGCCCGTTGACGGTGTAGTCGAGCCAGGTTCCCCAGTTCATCCGTCTAGCTTCTCGGGATCGCCGGCTTGCCGTCCCACGCGATGAACTTGCCGCCCTTCACCTGCATGTTCGCCGTATTGGCCCCGGCGACCCGCCGCGTGGCGACATCGAAGGCTACCCGGCCGAAAATCACGCTCGGCACACCCTTGATCTTGGCCAGCCCGTCATGGATTTCCAGCCGAGAGGTGCCGTACTGCCGCATCACCGCGGCCAGCAGCAGGATGGTGTCGTAGGCATAGGCGTTGAACGCATCCGGCTCCTCGTTGTAGCGAGCGCGGAATCGCTTCACGAAGTCCTGCACCTCGGCGCGCGGCTCCTCGGGGAAGAAGTTGGACTGGGTGTAGACCCCCTCCACCGCATCGCCGCCCAACTCGATGAACTTCGGCGAATACACCGACCCGATCGCCACCACCGGCTGCGTCAGCCCGGCCACCCTTGTCTGCCGGGTGATCAACGCGCCGTCCGAGTAGTATGAAATCAGGATCAGCCCATCCGGCTTGGCATCGCGCACCCGCACCAGGGTGGAGCGGAAATCGCGCTCCTCCGGCATGTAGCCCTCGGTCGCCACCACCTCGGCGCCCAGCGCCTTGGCCGTCGCCACCGCAAGGTCCTTCGAGGTGCGCCCCCAGTCGGTGTTCAAATGCAGGATCGCCGGCCGCTTCAACCCGAGGTCCCGCACCGCATACGTCACCAACTGCGGAGACTGCTCGGACTGGCTGAGCGAGTTGCTCCACATGTAGTCGCCGCCCTTGGTGAAGTCCGGGTGCGAGTTGGTGAAGCCGAACTGCACCAGTTTGCCGCGCTGGTAGATCGGCGAGGCGGCCATCGAGGCGGGCGAGGAAAAATCCCCGAGTTCCGCCACAATCTTCGCATCGCCGACGAACTTCTGCGCGATGGCGACGGACTGGCGCGGGTCGTTCTGGCTGTCCTCGAACTGCAACGCCAGAGGCCGGCCCTTGATGCCGCCGCCGCTGCCGTTCACCTCATCGAGCGCCAGGTCGAACCCCTTCTTCCACTGCGCGCCATACTGCGCCGCCGGCCCGGTCAGCGGCCCGCTGACCCCGAGGATCACCGGATCGGCGGCCCAGGCCGGGCGCACCGCGAGGGCTGCAACACCGGCCAGCAGCGCACGGCGGGTCGGGAGAAGGGTGGATGGGTCTCGCATTGCCTATGCCTCGCGGATGACGGGTTCATGGATGTGATGGGGACCGGCCGTCACCTCCCCGTGGAGGTCGGCGAGCGCGGATGGTCCGAGAGGTTCCGCGTGCCGGGTGAGATTATTCACAGACTCAATGCGGAGGTCAATATATCGTCCGAAAAAAATCGTATAATGCAATTTGGCCAAGAAATCCGCGCGTCAGGGCCATGCAATTCCGCCGCGAAAATCCGCGCGGTTTTGCAATTCACGATTTCATATTGTGTATTCTCGGCGCTTCCCGCGGCCCCTGAGCGCAGCATGAAGCGCGCGCCGGATCGCCGTCAAGCATTTGCCGTCAGGGTTGAGGCGTGAACCGCTGCACCCGCTTGGCGTTGTCCACCTCGGTGGTGAACACGTTGCCCTTGGAATCGACCGCGATGTTGTGAACCCAATGGAACTGCCCGGCCTGCCGCCCCGACCGTCCGAACGCGCCCAGCACCATCCCGTCCGCCCGCCGGAGTATCCGCACCTGGTTGTTCTCGCCATCGGCATTGAACAGCAGGCTCTGCCCCGCATCGGCCCCTAGCGCCAGGTCCCACACGCTGCCCATCCCCAGCGTATCCGGCGCAATCCGCCACTCGCTGACGAAACTGCCGTCACGATGAAACACCTGGATGCGGTCATTCTGCCGGTCGCACACATAGACCAGCCCATCGCGCGCCAGCTTAACGCAATGCACCGGCGTGCCGAACTGCCGGGGCGCCGCGCCGTGTGGATCATAGTGCTGCGCCACATCGGCGGGCCGCCCGCCATACGCCCCCCAATGCCGCTTGTAGGCGCCGGTATCCGCATCGAACACGATCACCCGCCGATTGCCGTAGCCATCGGCGATGAACACCTCGTTGGCCGCCGCATCCACCGCCACATCGGCCGGCCGGCCAAGCCGCGTCACGTCATTGCTCGCCGTCCCGCGCGCCGGATGGCCGATCTGCAACACGAAAACGCCCTCGCGGGTGAACTTCAGCACCTGCGCATCAGCGGCCCCATTGCCGCCCACCCACACGAACCCCTTGGGATCGACATAGATGCCGTGCTCGCTCTCGAACCAGTCATGCCCCCGCGCCGGCCCGCCCCAGGCGCGCAGCACATTGCCCGCCGGATCGAACTGGATCACCGGCGGCGCCGGCACGCAGCAGATACTGCGCGGCGGATGCAGCGCCGCCCCCTTCTCGTCCGCCGTCAGGCTGCCAGGCCGCTGGATGATCCACACATTGTCCTGCCCATCCACCGCCACCCCCGAGACCTGCCCGAGGATCCAATTGTGCGGCAGCGGCTTCGGCCAGAACGGATCGACCTGCATGCGCGGCACCTCCGCCCACGCGGAGGCCGCGAACAACAGCGCGGCAACGAGGAGAAGCCGTGTCATTTCACGCCAAGCACCGCCTTCCAGTCATGGAAGATGTCGATATCCATCCCGTCCGGATAGAACAGCATCCCCGGCACATGCCCGGCCTTGTCGGTAATCCCATACTGCCAGACGATCTGCTTGGTCTTGCGATCCAGCACCAGCACCCGGTTGCGCCAGTCATCATTGAGGATGACATTCCCGTTCGGCAGTTCCAGCGCCAGGGAGGGGTGGTTGAGCATCTTCTCGCCCGATTTCTCAACGTATTCCCAGGTGTTCTTCTTCGTCACCGGATCAAAAATCACCACCCGCCCCGGCTTCGAATAATCCGCCATGATCACCTGCCCATCCTTGGTCGGATAAGCGTCCGACGGATACTGCACGTGCGGGATCTGCGCGCTCCACACCACCTTGCCCGCCCGCGTGATGCGGGTGAGCCAGGAGCCGCGGATTTCGGTGATCAGGATGTCGCCGTTGTCCAGCGGCGTCACCCCGTTCGGCAAATCCACGAAGCGCGGCGGATCGTGCTTGCACACGCCGGGCTGGCCCCATTGTTCCTTGACCTCGTTTTTCTCCTTGTCGATGAACAGGATGCGGCAGTTGCGAATATCCGCCACCATCACCGTGCCATCCGGCAGAATATGGGCATCATCGGGAAAGTTGAAGCGATCCGGCGCGCTGCCCTTGTGGTCCGGCAGCCCGTAGGTCCAGGTGATGTTCTTCTCGGCATAGTCGATGATGTGGATGTCGTAGTTGTCCTCCTCGTTCACCATCAGGCTGTTGCCATCGGGCGAGAAGAACACATCATCATTGCCGCGATAGTAGGATAAATCGGGCGAGGGCATTTCCCATACGATCCGCTTGTCCGGCGCCACCTCGATCAACCGATTGTTGCGCCGATCCGCGATGACAATGGGGTAGGGCAGGGGACCGCTCCACGCCGGCACCGGCTTGTCATGGCTCCCGGTGACGCGCGGCGGCGCGGGCGTTTTCACTCCGCTCGACACGATCCCGGCCCCGATCATCTCCTTCGTCACCTTCACCGGCTTTTCCTCGCCCGCCGGACCAGGCGGCGCCGCCTGCGCGACGAGAGCGAAAGCCGACATGGCGGCCGCAAAGCTGAGCATCCGAAAACACGACGACACCGGTTCATCCTCTCGACAGAGGAACGGCAGGCTAGGCCGATGCCGGCGGATTGCCGTTGACCTGTATCAACCCCGGCATATGGTAGCGCTGCCAGCCACCGTGTTACGGTGAAAAAAACCAACACCGCGCAACGGTGAAAAAGAACGAACGGGAGATCGACCATGAAACAACACGGACACCTCACCCGCCGCCGGATCATCCAGGCCACGCTCGCCGGAACCACCGCGCTCGCCACCCGGAGCGCCCTCGCCGCGCCCGCTTTGGTGAAAGGCTCGAAGCTCACCTACTGGGGCGGCCTGATCTTCTCCGACAAGGCCAACAAGATGCTGGTCGAGACCATCAAGAAATGGGGCGCCGACAACGGCATCCAGACCGACGTGGTGATGATCAATCAGAACGAAACCGTCCAGAAGGTCTCCGCCGCCGTCGCCTCCAACGCCATGCCGGACGCGCTCGATCTCGGGCTCGATCTGTTGCTCCTGCTCTCCCGCCAGGGCGTGTTCATCACCCTCGATGATCTCTACACCAGCGTCGGCAAGGCCCAGGGCGGCTGGTTCCCCGCCGTGGCCAGCGCGACTGACACCACCAAGGTCGCCGGCGGCCGCACCGGCCTGCCCTTCGGCATCACCGGCAACCTGCTGCTCCGCCGCAATGACGTTCTGAGCAAGGCTGGCTTCGCCAAGGCCCCCGCCACCTGGGAGGAACTCGCCACCCAGGCCGCCGCCGTCAACAAGCCGCCGTTCTACGGCCTCGGCCTCGCCCTCTCCAACGTCGGAGACGGCAACACCCAGATCGGCGTGCTGCAATCCTACGGCGGCCGCATCGCCGATGACACCGGCACCAAGGCCGCCATCAAGTCCGACGCGACGCGCGAATATCTGCGCTGGGTGAAAAACGCCTGGGACAAGAAGCTCTTCCCGCCCGGCAACACCACGTGGGACGGCGCCGGCGACAACAACGCCTACCTCTCCGGCCAGGCAGCCTTCATCGCCAACACCGGCTCGGTCGGCATCGCCGCGAAAAACCAGGACCCCGAGTTGTTCCAGGGCACCCTCTATTCCGCCCTCCCCGCCGGCCCCAAGGGCACGGTTTCGCCGACCGACCCCAACGTGCGTGCCATCCCGAAAGCATCGAAAAACCCCGACGCCGCCCGCGCTTTGCTCGAACACCTCGCCCAGCCCGAGTTCATGAGCGCCTACTACGCCGAAGCCATCTACGGCCCGGTTCTCCAGGGGCAATCCACCTTCAAGACCTTCGGCCCGCAGGACGCCATCCATTCCGGCCTGCTCGACCTCGTGCAGCGCGGCACCGCCCCGGCCTTCCCGGACGTCTACAACGCCGCCTACGCCGATGCGTACAACAACTTCGTCGTGCCCAAGATGATCCAGCGCGTGGTGATCGATAGCTGGGACTTCGACCGCGCGATGGACGAAGCGCAGAAGCAGACCCAGGCGATCTACGACAAATACAAGTGACCACCGCCACCCGCCGGCGCCCCCCCGGCGCCGGCATATGGGGCACGTCGCAGTCCCGCTTCGCCTATACCCTTGTCCTGCCGGTGGTTCTGCTGCTGGCGGGGCTGGTGGCGTATCCCTTCCTCTACGCCATCTACGTCGCGTTCACCGATCGCGTGGTGGGCAACGATGGCCAATGGATCGGCCTCGCCAATTTCCGCTACCTCGCCCAGTCCCCCGCCTTCTCGGCCGCCGTCTGGAACACCATCGTGCTGGTGGTGGCGAGTGACGCGCTGAAACTGCTGATCGGCCTCGGCCTCGCCTTGCTGGTCAACCGGCGCTTCCGCTTCCAGGGCCTGTTCCGCTCGCTGCTGATGCTGCCCTGGGCGATGCCGGCCTTCGTCGCCTTCCTCACCTGGCGCGTCCTCTACCAACCCATCGGCGGCGGCATCAACCTGCTGCTGACCGATAGCGGCATCTACCCCGAAATCGTCGACTGGCTCGGCCAACGCTCCACCGCCATGCCGGCCGTGATCGCCGCCTCGGTGTGGCGCGGCTTCCCGTTCTGGTTCGTCAGCATCCTGGCCGCCCTGCAAACCATCCCCGTCGAACTCTACGAGGCCGCCCGCGTCGATGGCGCCAGCGCCTGGCAGCGCTTCTGGGCCGTCACCTTCCCGTCCATCCGCCCGGTGGTGATCATCACCGCCGTGCTGTCTTCGATCTGGACGGCGAATTCCTTCGAAAACGTCTGGCTGCTCACCCAGGGCGGCCCGTCCGACGCCACCATCGTCTTCCCCGTGCTGGCTTATTTCGGCATGCAGACCCAGCGCCTCGGCGAGGCCGCAGCCGTCTCGGTGGCGATGCTGCCGGTGCTCGCCATCCTGGTTTTCACCGGCACCCATATGATGCAGCGCGGCGAAGACGAATGAAGCGCCGCGCCCTCCTCGGCCTGATCGGCACCTACGCGGCCCTCATCGCCGCCGCCCTGCTGGTGCTGTTCCCGATCTACTGGATGGGCATCACATCCCTCAAACTGCCGCGCGAGATCTACCGCACCCCCTCCTTGTGGCCGCACGTGTTCACCATGAACAACTACCGCCTGCTGCTGGAGGAGAAGGACTTCCTCGACAACATCCGCAACTCCGTGATCGTCGCCGGCGCCGTCACCGCCATTTCGCTGGTGGTGTCATCGCTCGCCGCCTACTCCATGGTGCGCTTCCGCACCCGCTATCGCGGCCTCATAGGGCGGCTGATCCTGTTCGCCTACCTCACGCCCACGTCGTTGCTGTTCATCCCGCTCTCCATCCTGATGGCGCGGCTGCAACTCGGCAATTCGCTCTACGGGCTCGTCCTGGTCTACCTCACATTCTCGCTGCCGCTCAGCACCTGGCTGCTGCAGGGCTACTTCCGCTCGGTGCCCCGCTCGCTGGAAGAACAGGGCATGATCGACGGCCTCACCCGCCTCGGCGCCCTGCTGCGCATCGTGCTGCCGCTTTCCGGCCCCGGCCTCGCCGCGGTCGCCATCTTCACCTTCACTGGCGCCTGGAACGAACTCCTGCTCGCCCTGGTGCTGATCACCTCCGAAAGCGCCCGCACCGCGCCGCTCGGCCTGAACTACCTCATCACGTCGGACGTGCTGCCCTGGGGACCGCTGATGGCCGGGGCCGTGCTGTCCTCAATGCCGTTGATGATCCTCTATTTCGTCGCCCAGCGCTTCATGGTGCAGGGGATGACCACTGGATCGGTCAAAGGTTGAAACCGCTCCAAACATCGAAGGGAGAACGCCATGACTGAAAAAGGCATCCGCGTCGCGGTCGGCCAGTTCCATGAGCTGACCGAAGACAAGCTCCTGTTCGCCACCCAGCTCGGCGTCACCGGCATCCAGCTCAACACCCCGAGCCTGCCTGGTGACACCCACTGGGAGGCGAAGGACCTGCGCGGGCTCGTCGACAAGGCCGCCGAATACGGCCTGGAGATCGAGGCGATCGAGAACGTCCCCACCCATTTCTACCACAAGGCCCTGCTCGGCTTGCCCGGGCGGGACGAGCAGATCGAGCACTACCAGACCACCCTGCGCCACATGGCCCAGGCCGGCATCCCCATCCTCGGCCTCCACTTCATGCCCAATTCGGTCTGGCGCACCGAGCGCTTCGCCCCCGGCCGCGGCGGCGCCGGCTGCACCAAGTTCGACATGGCGGTGATCGACGCCCACGAAAACGCCGGGGACCTGCGCCAATACCTCCCCGCCGGCCTCGGCCGCCTGGAAACCATGCCGGTGTTCGGCCGCAATGAGGTGGTGGTGGACGCCGAGCAGATGTTCGACAACTACCGCTACTTCATCAACGCCGTGCTCCCCGTCGCCGAGAAGGAAGGCGTCAAGATCGCGCTCCACCCGGATGACCCACCGGTGGAAATGCTCGGCGGCGTCGCGCGTATCTTCCGCGAACCCGAAAACTTCAAGCGCGCTTGGGCGCTCAACCCCGAAAGCCCGGCCTGGGGCCTCAACCTCTGCCTCGGCTGCTGCTCCGAAATGGTTGGTGGGGCTGCCAACGTGAAGGAGATGATCGAGTTCTTCGGCCCCAAGGGCCGCATCCACTACGCCCATTTCCGCGACGTGCAGGGCACCGTGCCGGACTTCCAGGAATGCTTCATCGGCGAAGGCAACTTCGATCCGGCCGAGGTGATGTGGATGCTGAAAACCAATGGCTTCAAGGGCTTCCTGCTCGATGACCACGTGCCGCACATGACCGGCGACACCGATTGGAACCATCGCGGCCGCGCCCACGCTATCGGCTACATGCAGGGCCTGCTCCGTATGGGCGCGCTCGCCCACGGCTGGTAGCGCTTACGGCTGGCGGGTGAGGCCGTAGACCCAGAACGACTCACTGGTCCACCCGCCGGTCTCGGCATGAAGCAATGTCAGCGTCATGCCGAGCGCGCCGATCCGTCCGATCTCCTCCGCCCCGAACACGGTGGAGGCCACCAGCAGCGCCTCGGCCCCCAACAGCCGATCCAGCGCCGCCGGCAGCGTGTCGCGGCGAAACCCATCCCGCGCGCGGTTGAAACTCGCCCGTGCCGCCACGCAATCGCACTCCGGCATCGCCATCGGCCGCCCCAGAAATGCCGCCACCGCCGGCGTGTGGGTATCGTCAAACCCGATCAGCGCGCGATCGCGAACATCTGAACCGGCAATCCACCGCGCCGTCGCCTCCGCCATCGAAAACGGCCGGTCCCATTGCAACACCTGTGCCTGCACCCCGCCGATGGCGCCAATCACCAGCAGCACCGCCACCAGCCGGCTCCGCGCCCCCCCATTCGCCCGCGCCATCCACAAACAGGTGACCAGCGCGGTGAACACAATCCCCCAATGCCGCACCGCCACCGCATAGACCAGGTGCCCGAACAGCGCCGCGCCGAGCGATGTCACCAGAAAAACCGCCAGCAACCGCGGCCGATCCCGCAACGCCGCCGCCACCATCGCCAGCAACCCCGCCGTCGCCGCGAGATATGGCCAAAGGTCGACCACCCCGCTCCGCTCCGGTACGAACAACAGGAAATTCCACGCCAACGGCTCCGCCCGCACCGGCGCCAACCCGATCGCCACGAACCGCACCACCGTTTTCAGCAGATGCCCCAGGCTCGCCACATCCGCCAACAGGTGGGTCTGCTCGCCGCTGATATCCGCCGCCGGCCATACCGTGACCACCGCCAGCCCCACCGCCGCGACATACACCAGCGCCCCGTGCAGCAATCGCGGCACCGTCCACCCTTCCCGCAACCGCGCATCGGCCAATTCCAGCGCCAGCACCGCGGACAGGATCGCCGCATACAAATGCGTATTCGCCAGCAACCCCAGCAAAACCGCCCCGCCCAGCACCGTCCCCCGCGCCCGTTGCCGCGCATACAGCAGCGCCAGCAGTAGCCCGATCCCGTAGTTGCGGCTGAGCACGGTATATTCAAACGCCAGGAAATACCCCCCCATCAGCAACGCCCGCTCCCCCCGCGAGAACGGACTGCACAGCCCGATCAGCCCGATCAACATCAGCCCGATCGCCCCATGCACCACCTGCATCGCTCGCGGATCGCCCGTCACCCGCGTCACCGGCCATAGCAGCGCATGCCACAGCCCGGGATGCCCATCATAGTGCAGCGCCCCGAACAACCCCGCCGGCCCATCCGCCGTGCGCGCGATCATCCACGCCAGCAACTCGTCGCTCCACATCGCATGATGTGCGATGTTCGCAACGAACAGCACCGCGAAACCGAACGTGATGAGAGCGTCTGGCAGGCCGATCGGTGGGCTAAGCTTCATCCCGCCAGACTGCATGCGGGTGCCGCGCCCCGGCAGAGCATCGCCGCGTTAAAGCGACGTCGGACGGTGAATTGACGCTAGGACAGCGGAGCAAAGCTCAAGCTGAAGCAAGCGGTTCTTTTTTGAAAAAAGAACCAAAAAACTTTTCCACTATGGCTTCGCCGCTCTCCACGGAGAGGGGCGAAGCCATTGGATAAAAAGTTTTTGCTTCTTTTTTCAAAAAGAAGCGCTTGCTCCGAGAACCGCAGAAATCACGCCAAGCCGTCAGGCTGCCGCCAGACGTAGAGCAAATCCGGCTCACGCTCCTCGTTATCGGCACCATCGGTGAACTGCGCCGCCACGAAGCCATGATGCTCGTAAAACGCCCGCGCCCGCATATTCACCTGGAAGCACCACAGGCGCAGCCCGCTCGGCCGCAGCGCCTTGGCATGTTCGATCAGCCGCGACCCGATGCCCTGCCGCCAGGCCGAGGGATGCAGATAGAGGTGATCCACCCACTCGTCCTCGATGCCGATATGGCCGAGAACCACCCCATCCCGCTCGGCGACGATCACGCCGCCGGCCGGCACCAGTTGGCCGGCCACCCAGGCCCGCACCTCATCATCCGTGTGCGCCCAGCGGATGGTCGGCAGCGCCGTGGCCCGCGCAACCAGATAGATCTCCGCGACCGCGGCGGCATCCGCCCCGGTCGCGGGACGCAGGATCATCCGACGCGGTTGTCCACGAGATCCGTCACCACGCCCGGATCGGCCAGCGTCGAGGTATCGCCCAGGCTGTCCGTTTCATTGGCGGCGATCTTGCGCAGGATGCGGCGCATGATCTTGCCCGAGCGGGTCTTCGGCAGGCCGGTCGCGAACTGCAGCTTGTCCGGTGCGGCGATGGGGCCCACGACCTTGCGCACGTGCACGACGAGCTCCTTCTTGAGGTCGTCGCTGGGCTCCACACCCTCGTCGAGCGTGACGTAGGCGTAGATGCCGGTGCCCTTGATGGCGTGCGGGAAGCCGACCACGGCCGCCTCGGCGACCTTGGGGCTGGCCA
>CAIMWH010000009.1 GCA_903845065.1 uncultured Rhodospirillales bacterium
ATCACCACAGAGACGCAGAGACAGGGAGAAGCAAAATCAAAACCTTGCTTCCTTCTCCCTGTCTCTGCGTCTCTGTGGTGAATCTTCCGACTTCGTGGTTTCCCGCCGTTCGCGGCGCCTCACAGATCATTGACATCTCCGTGAAGCCCCCCCTTACATGCGCCCACCATTGCGCCCTATCACGCCCAAGTGGCGAGAGGAGTTCCGTACCATGAAGCTGCGCCATCTCATCGCGGCAGCCGCGGCAGTTACCCTGCCCCTGCTGCCCCTCACCGCCCAGGCGAAGGACGATCTCGTCATCGGCGTGGCGCAGTTCCCGTCCAGCCTGAACCCCTACTACGACTCGCTTACCATCAAGTCCTACGTCCTCGGCTTCGGCATCCGCCCGGTCACCGCCTTCGACAAGGACTGGAACCTTTCCTGCCTGCTGTGCAGCGAACTCCCCACTTTGGCCAACGGCCTCGCCAAGGTCGAGGACCGCGCCGGCGGCAAGGGCATGGCCGTCACCCTCAAGCTCAAGCCCGGCCTGAACTGGGGTGATGGCGTCCCCGTCACCGCCAAGGACGTGGTGTTCACCTGGAAAATGGGCCGCGATCCCGCCTCGGGCTTCGCCAACACCCACCCGTGGGACCGCGCCACCTCCATCGATGTGATCGACGACAAAACCGTCACCCTGCATCTCGACAAGGTCCGCGTCGACTACAACCAGTGGGACACCCTGCTCCCCGCCCATGTCGAGGGCCCCGCCTTCGAAAAGGCCGGCAACTTCGCCGAATACCAGAAGCAGACCGTGTTCAGCCGCGAACCCACCACCAAGGGCCTCTACAACGGCCCCTTCGTGATGACCTCCTACCAGTCCGGCCAGCAGATCGTCTTCGAGCCCAACCCCGCCTGGACCGGCACCAAGCCCGGCCTCAAGCGCATCATCCTCAAGCTGATCGAAAACACCGCCGCCCTGCAGGCCAACCTGCTCTCGGGTGACGTGGACATGGTCGCCGGCGAAGGCGTCGGCCTCACCATCGACCAGGTGATCGCCCTGCGCAAAGCCAACCCGGACAAGTTCGAATACATCTTCAAGCCGAGCCTCACCTACGAGCACATCGACCTGAAAATCGAAAACCCCATCATCGCCGACATCAAGGTCCGCCGCGCCCTCCTCGCCGCGATCGACCGCCAGACCCTGGTCGATCGCCTGTTCGACGGCATGCAGCCCGTCGCCGACACATGGGTGAACCGCCTCGACCCCTACGTCTCCAAGGACCTCGTGCGCTACCCGTACGACCCCAACCTCGCGCGCGCCCTGCTCGCCGAAGCCGGCTGGAAGCCCGGCTCGGACGGCATCTGCCGCAACGCCGCCGGCGAGAAACTGTCGATCGAAATCAACACCACCGCCGGCAACAAGCTGCGCGAACTCACCGAAGCCGTCCTGCAATCGATGTGGAAAGCCTCCTGCATCGACGTGACCATCCGCAACGAGCCCGCCCGCACCCTGTTCGGCGAAACCCTCAAGAAGCGGCTCTACAGCGGCATGATCATGTATGCGTGGTCCTCGGGCGTCGGCGATTCGCCCCGCGCCACCCTCGGCTCCGACAAGATCCCCACCGCGGCCAACAATTGGGGCGGCAGCAACGGCATCGCCATGGCCGACCCCCGCCTTGACCAGCTCATCGAGCAGTCCGAAACCGAGCTCGACCTGGCCAAGCAGAAGCTGATCTGGGCCGAAATGCAGAAAATCTACGCCGACCAGGTCCGCGTCCTGCCGCTGTTCTTCCGCGCCGACCCCCACGTGGTACCCAAGTGGCTCGCCGGCTACACGCCCACCGGCCACTCCGACCTCAGCGTGCTGTTCTCCGAGAACTGGCGCTCGAAGTAGCGGGAGCGCGGGCGGCGATGAAGCTTTTCCGGTTCGCCGTCGCGGCGGTGGCGCTGATCTGCGCCGCCGCCGGGCCCGCCAGGGCCCGCGACGAACTCATCATCGGCGTCTCGCAATTCCCCTCCAGCCTGCACCCCAACATCGACCCCGAGGTGATCAAGGGCTACGCGCTCAGCTTCGCGCTCCGCCCCACCACTGCCTTCGCGCCCGACGGCCCCAACGGCTGCATCGCCTGCACCGAACTCCCCACCCTGCAAAACGGCCTCGTCACCCTCGAACCCCGCGCCGACGGCAAGCCCGGAATGGCGGTGAAACTCACCCTGCGGGACGACCTCTACTGGGGTGACGGCGTGAAGATGACCACGTCCGACCTCGCCTTCACCGCCAAACTCGGCCACGACCCCACCTCCGGCTTCGCCAACACCCGCACCTGGGGCCGCGTCGAACGCGTCGAGGTGATCGACGCCCGCACCGCGGTGCTCCATTTCGACGAAGTCAGCACCCTCTACGACCGCCTGCCCACCATCCTGCCCGAGCACATCGAAGGCCCCGTCTACGCCCGCACCGCCGGCACCGGAGACTACAACAAGCAGACCATCTACAACCGCGCCCCCACCACCCCCGGCCTGTGGAACGGCCCCTTCCGCTTGGCCAGCTACGAATCCGGCTCCCTCATCACCCTGGAGCCGAACGACGCCTGGCGCGGCAAGAAGCCCGCCTTCAAGCGCATCATCATCAAGGCCATCGAAAACACCGCCGCGCTGCAGGCCAACCTCCTCTCCGGCGATATCGACATGGCCCCCGGGGACGCGCCCTCGCTCACCATCGACCAGGTCCTGCAACTCCGCCGCCAACAGCCCGACCGCTTCGCCTACGTCTTCAAACCCGCCCTCACCTACGAACACATCGACCTCAACCTCGACAACCCCATCCTGGCCGACCCGCGCGTCCGCCGCGCCCTGCTCCGCGCCATCGATCGCAAAACCTTGGTCGCCCGCCTCTTCGAAGGCCTGCAACCCGTCGCCGACGGCTTCATCAACCCCATCGACCCGATGGCCGCCAAAAACCTGCCCACCTACCCCTACGACCTCGCCCGCGCCCGCGCCCTCCTCGCCGAAGCCGGCTGGACCCCCGGCGATGACGGCATCTGCCGCAACGCCAAGGGCGACCGCTTGTCGCTCCCCTTCGGCACCACCTCGGGCAACAAGCTGCGCGAACTCCAGCAACAGGTCCTGCAAAACCAGTGGAAGGGCGCCTGCATCGAGGCCACCATCCACAACGAACCCGCCCGCACCTTCTTCGGCGAAACCCTGAAAAAGCGCCAGTTCGGCGCCATGGCGATGTACGCCTGGACCTTCGGCGTCTCCTTCCCGCCGCGCCAGACCCTCGGCTCCGACCAGATCCCCACCCAGGCCAACAACTGGGCCGGCAGCAACTACATGAACTTCAACAACCCAGCCGTCGACGCCGACATCCTCACCACCGAAACCGACCTCGACACCGCCCACCAGCGCGCCGCCTGGACCGATATCCAGCGCATCTACGCCGAACAACTCCCCGTCCTGCCCCTCTTCTTCCGTGCCGAAGCCCATGTCTGGCCGCTCTGGCTCAAGGGCGTCACCCCCACCGGCACCGCCGATTATTCCTCCCTGTGGGCGGAAAACTGGCGCTCCGAATGACCGCCCTCCTCGAAGTAGCCAACCTGCGCATCGCCTTCCCGCGCGGCAACGCCACCCGCGAAGTCGTCGCCGGCATCTCCTACAGCCTCCACGCCGGCCGCACCCTCGGCGTCGTGGGCGAAAGCGGCTGCGGCAAATCCGTCACCGCCCTCGCCCTCATGGGCCTCGTCCCGCCCCCCGGCCGCGTCCAGGGCTCCATCCGCTTCGACGGTCGCGAACTCCTCGGCCAATCCGACGCCGACTGGCGGGCCCTTCGCGGCGAACGTGTCGCCATGATCTTCCAGGAACCGATGACCGCCCTGAACCCGGTCATGACCGTCGGCCGCCAGATCGCCGAAGTCCAGATGCTCCACCACAAAGCCCCGTCCTGGCGCACCGCCGAGGAAAACGCCGTCGGCATCCTCGACCGTGTCGGCATCAACGCCCCCCGCCAGCGCGCCGCCTCCTACCCCCACCAACTCTCCGGCGGCATGCGCCAACGCGCCATGATCGCCATGGCGCTCGCCTGCGAACCCGCCCTCCTCATCGCCGACGAACCCACCACCGCGCTCGATGTCACCATCCAGGCGCAAATCCTCGATCTCATGCTCGATCTGCAGGAACGCATCGGCATGGCCATCCAGTTCATCAGCCACAACCTCGCCGTGGTCTCCGAAATCGCCCACGATATCATCGTCATGTACGCCGGCCGCATCGTCGAACGCGCCCCCGCCGAAGTCCTCTTCGCCAACCCGATGCACCCCTACACCAAGGGCCTCATCGCCACCCTGCCAGACCCCGGCCACCGCGTCCCCCGCCTCCCCGTCATCCCCGGCGGCGTCCCCGACCTCGACGCCGGCACCACCGGCTGCCGCTTCGCCGATCGCTGCGCCCGCGCCGACGCCGCCTGCCGCATCGCCGAACCCGCCGCCACCGAACCCGAACCAGGCCACTTCGTCGCCTGCTTCAAGGCAACAGCATGAGTGAGTTGGTCGCCCTCGACGCCGTCTCCGTCCACTTCCCCGCCGGCGGCGGCGGCTGGTTCGGCGGCCCCAAGCGCGTCCTGCGCGCCGCCGAACGCGTCACCTTCTCCATCGAGCGCGGCGAAACCCTCGCCCTCGTCGGCGAAAGCGGCTCCGGCAAATCCACCCTCGGCAACGTCGTCGCCGGCCTCCAGGTGCCCACCGAAGGCACCATGCGCTTCCACAACCGCCCCATGGACAAGGACACCTGGAAAGCCGCCCGCCGCGCCATCCAGATCGTCTTCCAGGACCCGTTCGGCGCGCTCGACCCGCGCATGCCGGTCTCCGCCATCATCGCCGAACCCCTGCTCATCCAAGGCAGCACCTCCGCCGCCGGCCGCCGCGAACGCGCCGCTGACCTCATCGAACAAGTCGGCCTCCCTCGTGACGCCCTCAACCGATACCCCCACGAATTCTCCGGCGGCCAACGCCAGCGCATCGCCATCGCCCGGGCGCTGGCCCCCCGCCCCGAACTCATCGTCGCCGACGAACCCCTCTCCGCCCTCGATGTTTCCATCCAGTCCCAGGTCCTCAACCTGATGAAGGAACTCCAGGAACAGCACGGCCTGTCCTACCTCTTCATCAGCCATGACCTCGCCGTGGTGAACCACCTCGTCGATCGCGTCGCCGTGCTCTACCTCGGCCGCCTGGTCGAAATCGGCGGCCGCGAAGACCTCTTCGCCCACCCCAGCCACCCCTATACCCAGGCCCTGCTGAACTCCGTCCCCCGCATCGGCCACAAGCGTGCCCGAGGGCAAACCATCAAGGGCGAAATGCCAAGCCCCCTCAACCCGCCCCCCGGCTGCGTCTTCCACCCCCGCTGCCCCAAGGCCGCCGACATCTGCCGCACCGAAGTCCCCGCCCTCCTCCCCACCGGCCGCGGCGGCCACGATGCCGCCTGCCACTTCCGCGAATAGGCGCCGATGACCCGCTTCATCCTCCGCCGCATCCTGCAAACCCTGCTCGTCCTGCTGGTGATGTCCTTCGTCATCTACAGCCTCATCGGCCTCATGCCCGGGGACCCGATCGACATCATGGTCGCCTCCAACCCCAACATCGCCCCCGAAGTCGCCGCCACCCTGCGCAAACTCTACGGCCTCGATCAGCCTCTCATCCTGCGCTACTGGCGCTGGCTCTCCGCCGCCCTGTCCGGTGACCTCGGATACTCCCGCACCCACTCCCAGCCCGTCCTCACCATCCTCCTCCCCGCCCTCTGGCAAACCTGCAAACTGCTGATCTCCAGCTTCACCATCTCCGTCATCCTCTCCTTCGCCCTCGGCATCGCCGCCGCGCGCAAGCCAGGCGGCTGGATCGACGGCCTCATCAGCCTCGGCGCCTTCGCCGGCATCTCCGTCCCGGTCTTCTGGCTCGCCCTCATGATGATCCTCGTCTTCGCCGTCGAACTGCACTGGTTCCCCGCCAGCGGCATCGCCAACGTCGGTGACGGTTCCTTCCGTGATCAGTTCGTCCACCTCGTCATGCCCGTCACCACTCTCGCCCTCGCCACCACCGGCGGCTTCACCCGCTTCGTGCGCGCCTCCATGATCGAAGTCCTCCGCCTCGATCTCGTCCGAACCGCCCGCGCCAAAGGCGCCTCCGAAACCCGCGTCGTCCTCATCCACGCCTTCCGCAACGCCCTCATCCCCGTCGTCACCGTCATGGCCCTCTCCTTCGGCGTGCTCTTCAACGGAGCCCTCCTCACCGAAACCATGTTCGCCCAACCCGGCATGGGCAAAATGATCTACGACGCCATCCTCGGAAATGACTTCAACCTGGCCCTGTCAGGCCTCCTCTTCGCCACCCTGGTAACCCTCCTAAGCAACCTCGCCGCCGACCTCGCCTACGGATGGCTCGACCCCCGGATCGCCCTGCAATGATGGCCCTGGAGACAAGCAAGCAAGGCGGGGGGCTTCGCCCCCTCGACCCCTACCAGGGGCCGAGCCCCTGGACCTCATGGCCTAAGGAAGGGCTTCTCGAAGCAGAGGGGGGCCAACTGTACCTTTCCAACGATCTCGATGGCCCCCCTCTGCTTCGAGAAGCTTTCTTAAATCACGGGTTCCAAGGGCCCGGCCCTTGGTGGGGTCGAGGGGCAAAGCCCCCGCCTTCCTTGCTTGCTTCAAGGACGATCATCGCATGAGCCGAACCGAGGTTGCGGTCAGTCCGGGGCGGCTGCGGTGGCGCCGGTTTTTGCGGCATCGGGCTGGGGTTTCGAGTTTGGCGGTGTTGGCCGCTTTGATTTTGTTCGCCTTGTCGGCGTTTGTGATGCGGCGGTTTGGCTTTGATCCGGACGCCACGGATTTGTTTGCCCGCTTTGATCCGCCGTCACGGCTGCATTGGCTGGGCACGGACGAGGCGGGGCGCGACGAGTTGATCCGCCTGATGGTGGGCGGCCAGATGTCATTGCTGGTGGGCTTGCTGGCGACGTGCATTGGCGGGGTGGTGGGGCTGATCATCGGGGTGTGCGCGGGGTATTTCGGCGGGCGTCTGGATGCGGTGTTGATGCGGTTTACCGATGGGATGATTGCGCTGCCGCTGCTGCCGCTGTTGATTGTGTTGGGTGCGGTGGATCTGACCAAGCTGGGGTTTTCCCGCGAGTTCGCGCACTCGGGGGCGGCGGGTTTCTGGCGCATCATCGTGATCATCGCCATCGTGGACTGGACGGCGATTGCCCGCCTGGTGCGTGCCGCGACGATCGCCATCAAGGAGCGCGATTTCGTCCGCGCCGCGCGGGCTTCGGGCGCGGGCCCGGCCTATGTGATGGTGTCGCATGTGCTGCCCAACGTCGCCACGCCGATCATCGTGGCGTTCACGTTGACGGTGGGGCGGGTGATTTTGTTCGAGAGCGTGTTGAGTTTCCTCGGTTTCGGCATTGTCCCGCCCACGCCCAGCTGGGGCAACATGCTGAACAACGCGCAGGAGCTGGTCACCTCGGCCCCGGCGCTGGCGATTTATCCCGGCCTGCTGATTTTCGTGACCGTGATTGCGGTGAATTTTCTGGGCGACGGGCTGCAACATGCCTTCGATCCGCGCTCGGAGAGGTAGCCGCCCGCACGGATCGCGCCTAGAATGAGTTACGTATTTAAACGGGAGGATGCGCCAATGCGCCGTCGCGAACTACTGGCCGCCACGCTTGCCACCGGGCTCGTCACGCCCGCTTTGGCGCAGGGCAAGCCGATCAAGTTGGCGTTGATCGCCGACCGCACCGGTCCACTCGAAGCCTACGCCAAGCAGATGTGGGTCGGTTTCGACATGGGGCTGGAATATGCCACCAAGGGCACCAACACGGTCGCCGGCCGCAAGCTCGAAATCGTCCGCAAGGATAGCCAGACCAAGCCGGACGTCGGCCGCAGCCTGCTCGCCGAAGCCTATGGCGATGACAATGTGGACATCGCCATCGGCGGCACCTCGTCGGCCGTGGCCCTCGCCATGCTCCCGGTCGCGGCCGAATACAAAAAGGTCCTGATCGTTGACGGCGCGGTGGCTGACGGCATCACCGGCGCGGCCTGGAACAAGTATATCTTCCGCGTCGACCGCAACTCCACCATGGACGCGGTATCCAACGCCGTTTCCATCGGCAAGCCCGGCGTCGTCGTCGCCATCTTGGCGCAGGACTATGCGTTCGGCCGTGACGGCGTCGCCGCCTTCCGCACCGCGCTGGCCGCCACCGGCGCCAAGCTGGTGCACGAGGAATACGCCCCGCCCACCGCCACGGATTTCACCGCCCCCGCCCAGCGCATTTTCGATGCCCTGGCCAAGGAGACCGGCGAGAAATACCTCTTCACCATCTGGGCCGGCCCCGACCCGATGGGCAAGCTCGCGGCGCTGAACCCCGAGCGCCTCGGCATCAAGCTGTCCACCGGCGGCAACATTCTGCCCGGCCTGAAGGCCTACAAGTCCATCCCCGGCGTCAACGGCATGCAGGGCGCCACCTACTACTACTATGAAATCCCCAAGAACCCGATCAATGACTGGTTCGTCGCCGAGCACCTCAAGCGCTACAACGAGCCGCCCGACTTCTTCACTTGCAACGGCATGGTCACCTCCCTCGGCCTCGTCGCCGCCCTGGAAAAAACCAAGGGCGTCACCGATGCGGACACCCTGATCGCCGCCATGGAGGGCCTCGCCTTCGAGACCCCCAAGGGCAAGGTGATGTTCCGCCCCGAGGACCACCAGGCCCTGCAATCGATGTTCGGCTTCAAGCTCGACAACACCATCGACCGCCCCTGGGCCGTCCCGGTCGGCACCCGTGAGTTCACCATCTCTGACATGCAGATCCCGATCAACAACAAGCGTTGATGCCCACTCCCGTCCTCGAAACGCGTGACCTGACCATCCGCTTCGGTGGTCAGGTCGCCGTCGATCACGTCTCCTGCGCCTTCCACCCCGGTACGTTGACGGCCATCGTCGGCCCCAACGGCGCCGGCAAGACCACCTATTTCAACCTGATCTCGGGCCAGCTCCGCGCCTCCGAGGGCAGCGTCCGCCTGCGCGGCCAGGACATCACGCGCCTCGCCGCCCCCATCCGCGCCCGCCGCGGCCTCGGCCGCGCCTTCCAGCTCACCAACCTCTTCCCCGACCTCTCCGTGCTCGAAAACGTCCGCCTCGCCGTCCAGGCCCGCGCCGGCGTCTTCCTGCAATGCCTCTCCCTCGCGGCTGACCGCGCGGACCTCACCGAAACCGCCATCAACCACCTCCGCCGCGTCCGCCTGTCCGATCGCGCCCACACCGCCGCCGCCGTCCTCTCCCACGGGGACCAGCGCAAACTCGAAGTCGCCATGCTCCTTGCCCTCGAACCCGATATCTTCATGTTCGACGAACCCACCGCCGGCATGAGCGTGGACGAAGTCCCGGTCATCCTTGACCTCATCGAGGCCATCAAAGCCGAAGGCGACAAAACCATCCTCCTCGTCGAACACAAGATGGACGTCGTCAAACGCCTGGCTGACCGCGTTATCGTCCTGCATAACGGCGCCCTCGTCGCTGACGGCGAACCCGCCGAAGTCGTCGCCTCCGCCATCGTCCAGGAAGCCTATCTCGGCGTCCGGCCCACCAATGCCTGAAACCCCCCTCCTCCAACTCGAAGCCGTCCACACTCATATCGGCCGCTACCACATCCTCCACGGCGTTGACCTCACGGTCCCCGAGGGCGAACTCACCGTCCTGCTCGGCCGCAACGGCGCCGGCAAAACCACCACCCTGCGCACCATCATGGGCCTCTGGAAAGCCTCCGCCGGCCGCCTCCGCTTCGCTGGCGCGGACATCACCGCCATGGCCACGCCCGACATCGCCCGCCTCGGCATCGCCTATGTCCCCGAATCGATGGCCATCTTCACCGGCCTCACCGTGCGCGAAAACCTCGTCCTCGCCACCCACACCGGCCAGTTCGACTCCGCCCGCCTCGATGCCGTCTTCGCCCTCTTCCCCGTCCTCAAAACCAAATGGCACGATGCCGCCGGCGGCCTCTCCGGCGGCCAGAAACAAATGCTCGCCATCAGCCGCGCCATGGTCGAACAACGCCGCCTGATGATCGTCGACGAACCCACCAAGGGCCTGGCCCCCGCCGTCATCGAACACCTCATCGGCGGCTTCAAAACCCTCAAGGCCAGCCGCACCACCGTCCTGCTGGTCGAGCAGAACTTCCACATGGCCAATTCCCTCGGCGACAGCGTCGCCGTCATGGATGACGGCCGCGTCGTCCACGCCGGCAGCATGGCAGCCCTCGCCGCCGACGAACCCCTCCAGAACAGCCTCCTCGGCCTCAGCCTCGCGAGCCACCAATGAGCCGCCACCCATGAAGCGCGACCTCACCCCCTGGCTCATCCTGCCCATCGTCGCCCTCGTCACCCTCCCGTTGATGACCTTCTCCACCTGGGTCACCCTCACCATCGCCGGCGCCGCGATGGGCATGATGCTGTTCCTGATGGCCTCGGGCCTCACCCTCGTCTTCGGCCTGATGGACGTGCTGAACTTCGCCCACGGCGCCTTCATCACCCTGGGCGCCTACATCGCCGTCACCACCATGGGCCGCCTGTCCGGCCTCGGCACCGCGGACAGCCTGGCCCTGAACCTGCTCGCCGTCCTCATCGCCGTCCTCGCCGGCGCCATCGCCACCGGCGCCATCGGCGCGCTGTTCGAGCGCGTCATCATCCGCCGCGTCTACGGCTCCCACCTGCAACAAATCCTCATCACCATGGGCGGCCTCATCGTCGCCGGCCAACTGGTGATCGTGCTGTGGGGCGCCCAGCCCCTCCAGGTGCCCAAGCCCGCCACGCTGCGCGGCAGCTTCCTCGTCGGCGGCGCCGCCATCGAAACCTACCGCTTGGTCGCCGTCGCTCTCGGCCTCGCCCTCTATGCCGCCGCCCACACCATCCTCAACCGCACCCGCATCGGCCTCCTCGTCCGCGCCGGGGTTGAAAACCGCGAGATGGTCGAGGCCCTCGGCTTCCGCATCCACCGCCTCTTCGTCGCCGTCTTCATCGCCGGCGCGGCGCTCGCCGGCATCGGCGGCGTCATGTGGGGCGTCTACCAGGAGGTCGTCACCGCCACCATCGGCGACGAAATGACCACCCTGATCTTCATCGTCATCATCATCGGCGGCCTCGGCTCCATCACCGGCTGCTTCCAGGCCGCCATCCTGGTCGGCCTCACCACCAACTACATTGGCTACCTCACACCGAAACTCGCCCTAGGCTCCAATATCGCCCTGATGGTGATCGTCCTGCTCTGGCGCCCGCGCGGGCTGTTCCCGGTGGCGAAGCAATGAGGGCGAAGCCAGCAAGTCCTTCTTTTTTGAAAAAAAGAAGCAAAAAACTTTCATCCACTGGAGTCTCCACCGACTCCCCGGGAAACGCAAAGGATGAAGTTTTTTTGTTTCTTTTTTTTCAAAAAAAGAAATCCTTTCTTCCTGCCTTTGACCTGGCCACCGTCCAATGAAACGCCTCCTATCCAATGACCGCCCCGGCCACCCCGTCGCCGCCATTCTCCTCCTCGCCCTCCTGCTCGCCCTAGCCTTCGCCCCCTTCCTCTTCCCCGGCACCAAGTCGATGGCCGCCGCCTCGCGCATCTGCATCTTCATCGTCCTCGCCGCCAGCTACGACATCCTCCTCGGCTACACCGGCATCGTCTCCTTCGCCCACACCATGTTCTTCGCCATCGGCGCCTACGCCGTCGCCGTCCCCCTCTCCAAGGGTGTTGACGGCTGGACCGCCATCATCGCCGGCACCATCGGCGGCGCCGTCATCGCCGCCCTCGTCGCCGCCGCCATCGCCCTGCTGAGCCTGCGCGTGCAGAAGATCTTCTTCTCCATGATCACCCTCGCCGTCGCCTCCCTGGCCGGCATCGTCGCCGCCCAATGGCGAGACGTCACCGGCGGCGAAGACGGCCTCACTTTCGCGCTCCCCGCCAGCCTCGGCCCCAGCTTCCGCCTGTTGAGCGAACCCTTCCTCGGCGTCCGCTTCGATGGCCGCCTCATCACCTACTATCTCATCTTCGCCGTCTGCCTGGCCCTCTTCTGGCTCATGCTGCGCATCGTGAACTCCCCCTTCGGCCGCGTCCTGATGGCCATCCGCGAAAACGAATTCCGCGCCGAAGCCCTCGGCTACCGCACCGTCATCTACCGCACCATCGCCTCCGCCCAGGCCGCCGCCATCGCCGCGGTCGCCGGCGCCCTGATGGCCATCCTGCTCCGCTACAACGGCCCCCAGTCCACCCTGAGCTTCGAAATCATGGTCGACATCCTGCTGATGGTCGTCATCGGCGGCATGGGCACCCTCTACGGCCCCGCCTTGGGCGCCACCGTCATCGTCCTCGCCCAATATTACCTCCAACCCGCCCTCCAGGCCGCGTCAGACGCCACCGCCAACCTCCCCATCCTCCCCGCCCTCTTCCACCCCGACCGCTGGCTACTCTGGCTCGGCACCCTCTTCATCCTCATCGTCTACTTCCTACCGGCGGGGATTGTCGGGAGTTTGAGGGAGCGAGAACGGCGGTGACGTCGGTCGTGGCTTCAGATATTCTGCATCTCGTTCTGGTCGAGTGGCTACAAGGCCCGCTTTGCCGGTAGGTTTAGCCCGTCCTATTCATGGGGCTGACGTTCGTTTCGCGATTTGAGCGGCGGGCATGGATTTCCTGTCGCCTGTTTCATCGCGGTAGCCGGTGGTTTTTGATGGGCGTTGGGGTTTCGGGCTGCGGTTGGTTCGGGGGCAA
>CAIMWH010000010.1 GCA_903845065.1 uncultured Rhodospirillales bacterium
AGTCAAAAGTTTTTTGCTTCTTTTTTTCAAAAAAGAAGCGCTTGCTTGTCTTGCCATAAAACCCATGAGAAGGGTCAGCCAACACGGGAGGATCAAGCCAATGAAACAAGGCCCGCTCAAGGGATTACGCGTCGTAGAGTTCGCCGGCATCGGGCCAGGCCCGTTCGCGGCGATGCTACTGGCAGACATGGGGGCCGACGTTGTCCGCATCGACCGGCCGGAAGCACGCCAGCGCGCCGCCGACGTCACCCTGCGCGGCCGCCGGATCATCCCGCTCGATCTCAAGACCCAGGCCGATCAGGCGCTGGCGCTGTGCGACCGCGCCGAGGTGCTCATCGAGGGGTTTCGCCCCGGGGTGATGGAGCGGCTGGGCCTGGGGCCCGAGGTGGTGCGCGCGCGCAATCCCGGGCTGGTCTACGGGCGGATGACCGGCTGGGGCCAGTCCGGCCCGCTGTCACCCTACGCCGGGCATGACATCGACTATATCGCCATCACCGGGGCGCTGGCCGCGATCGGGCCGGCCGCGAAGCCGGTGCCGCCGCTGAATCTGGTGGGGGATTTCGGCGGCGGGTCGCTCTATCTGGTAATGGGCATCCTGGCCGCCGTGCTTGAGGCAAGGCGCAGCGGCCAGGGCCAAGTGGTGGACTGCGCGATCTCGGATTGCGTGGTGAACCTGATGTCGATGTTCCACGGCATGATGGCGGCCGGCACCTGGAAGGCCGAGCGCGAGGCCAACCTGCTCGATGGCGGCGCCCCCTACTACGGCACCTATGAATGCGCCGACGGCAAGTTCCTCGCCGTCGGCGCGCTCGAACCGCAGTTCTACGCCACCCTGCGCCGGCTGGCCGGGCTCGATGACCCCGCCTTCGACGAACAGCGCGACCCCACCCAATGGCCGGCGCAAAAGGCCAAGCTCGCCGCCATCTTCCGCACCCGCACGCGCGACGAATGGTGCGCGATGCTGGATTATTCCGACGCCTGCGCCGCCCCCGTCCTCACCCTGGAGGAGGCGCCGCACAACGCCCACCTCAAGGCGCGCGGCAGCCTGGTGGAGCAGGACGGCATCATGCAGTCCGCTCCGGCCCCCCGGTTCGAGGGAACCCCCGGCGTGGTGCCGCCGCGCCCGGTGGCGGCGACGCCGGCCGATGTGCTGGCTGGCTGGGGTGCGGCGACGTGACGCTTCCTTTGCCCTTCGCCGGCCTGAAGGTGATCGACTGCGCGAGCTTCATCGCCGGCCCCGCGGCAGCCACCGTGCTGGCCGATTTCGGCGCCGATGTGATCAAGATCGAGCCCCCCGGCGCGGGCGACCCCTACCGGTCTTTCTCCGCCATGCCCGGCCAGCCCATCAGCCCGCACAACCACGGCTGGCTGATGGACGGCCGCAGCCGCCGCTCGCTGGCGCTCGACCTCAAGACCGAGGCCGGCCGCAATGTGCTCCACCGAATGGCGGCGCAGGCGGACGTGTTCATCACCAACTATCCCCAGCCCGTGCGCCGCCGCCTCGGCCTCGCCTTCGAAGACCTTGAGCCGCACAACCCCCGCCTGATCTACGCCGCCCTCAGCGCCTATGGCGAGACCGGTCCCGAGGCCGAAAAAACCGGCTTCGACGCCACCGCCTACTGGGCGCGCTCCGGCCTGATGGATGTGGTGCGCGCCGATTTCGAAGCGGCCCCCGCCCGCTCCACCCCCGGCATGGGCGACCACCCCACTGCGATGGCGCTCTACGGCGCGATCGTCACCGCCCTCTACACCCGCGAGCGCAGCGGCCGCGGCGGCTTCGTCGCCTCCTCGCTGCTGGCCAACGGGCTGTGGGCCAACGCCTACATGGTGCAGGCCCGTCTATGCGGCGCCACCATCCCGCCGCGGCCCAAGCGCGCCCAGGCGCCCAATGCGCTGGCCAACATGTATTGCTGCGCCGACGGCCGCTGGTTCCTGCTGGTGATGCTCAGCGAGGAGCGCCAATGGCCCGCCCTCACCGCGGCGATCGGCCAGCCCGGCTTGGCCGACGACCCCCGCTTCGCCAGCAACGCTACCCGGCGCGCCAACGCCACAGCACTGATGGCAATTCTCGATGACGCCTTCGCTGCCCACCCGCTGGCGGACTGGCGAACCAGGCTTGATGCCGCCGGCCTGACCTTCGGGCTCGTCGGCACCGTCGATGAGGTGGTGGTCGACGAACAAGCGCGGGCGGCCGGCATGCTGATCCCGCTCGAAGGCACGCCGGAGTCTGCGGGACTGTCGACCATCGACAGCCCGATCCATATTGCCGGCCTGACCAAAACGCCGGCGCGCGCGGCACCGCGGGTCGGGCAGATACGCGCGAGGTTCTGGCGGAGGCGGGGTTCTCCGCCGATGAAATCGACGCCCTGTTGTCCTCGCGCGTCATCGCCATCGCCACTTGATCGCGCGACGCCAGATACGCACGCATTCGAATTGAACAACGGCGCGTCTGGCTTACATTCCGCCCCCGCAAGATCGACAGCAACCCTGCAAGTGCTTCATATCAAAGTCAGATTCGTTGATCCGTCAATCCTGGCGCCGATGGGCTTTTTGCCACGCCGCCCGATCATGGCTATAGAGTTGGCGCACGCCATACCGTTCGAACTGGATCTGCCATGCCAACCAAGGATGCCACCGGCCCGCTGAAAGGCCTTCGAGTCCTCGACCTCACGCGCGTGCTCGCCGGTCCCACCTGCACCCAAATGCTGGGTGACCTCGGCGCCGAGGTGATCAAGATCGAACGCCCCGGCGCTGGCGACGACACACGGGGCTTCGCCCCGCCCTCCATGCCCGGCACCAGCGAGAGCGCCTACTTCGTCGGCGTCAACCGCAACAAGCGCTCCGTCACCCTCGATATCGCCACGCCCGAGGGCCAGAAGCTGGTCAAGAAGCTGCTGGAAGACACCGACATCCTGGTCGAGAACTTCAAGGTCGGCGCGCTGGCCAAGTATGGGCTCGGCTACCAGCAGGTCCACGCCGCCTTCCCCTCCATTATCTACTGCTCCATCACCGGCTTCGGCCAGACCGGCCCCTACGCGCCCCGACCCGGCTATGACGCGCTGATCCAGGCGATGGGCGGCGTGATGAGCCTGACCGGCGAGATCGCGGGCGAGCCGCAGAAGGTCGGCATCCCGGTGGCTGACGTGTTCGCCGGCCTCTACGGCTGCATCGGCATCCTCGCGGCGCTGCGCCACCGCGACCGGACTGGCCAGGGCCAGCAGGTCGATATCGGCATGCTCGACACCCATGTCGCCTGGCTCGCCAACCAGGGCATGAACTACCTCGCCACCGGCGAGAACCCGCCGCGACTGGGCAACCAGCATCCCAACATCGTGCCCTACCAGGTGTTCCCTACCGCCGACGGCTACATGGTGCTCTCGGTTGGCAACGATCCCACCTTCAAGCGCTTCTGCGACGCCTTCGGCCTCTCCCACCTGCTGGACGACCCGCGCTTCGCCACCAACCCCGCCCGCGTCGCCAACCGCCAGTTCGTCACCGACACCCTGACGCCCACCATGCGCGGCCGCACGACCAAGGAATGGGTGGAGCAACTCGAGGCGCTGAAGATCGGCTGCGGCCCGATCAACACCCTCAAGGAGGTCTTCGCCGACCCCCACGTGGTCGCCCGCGGCATGGTGATCGAGATGGCTCACAGCTCGGGCGTGCCGGTGAAGGTGATCGCCAACCCGGTCAAGCTCTCCGAAACCCCGGCCGACTACCGGGTGCCGCCGCCGACGCTGGGCGAG
>CAIMWH010000011.1 GCA_903845065.1 uncultured Rhodospirillales bacterium
CGATGGCCACCGTTTGCAGCACCTCGCTGGCGCTGATGGATGCCGGCGTGCCGTTGACCAGCCCGGTTGCCGGTATCGCCATGGGCCTGATCAAGGAAGATCGTGGCTTCGCCGTGCTGTCCGACATCCTGGGCGACGAGGATCACCTCGGCGACATGGACTTCAAGGTAGCCGGCACCGCTAATGGCGTGACCAGCCTGCAGATGGACATCAAGATCACCTCGATCACCCCGGCGATCATGGAAGTGGCACTCGGCCAGGCCAAGGGTGGGCGTCTGCACATCCTCGGCGAAATGGCCAAGGGCCTGGCCGGCAACCGCACCGAAGTCGCCGCCACCGCCCCGCGTATCACCATCATCAACGTGCCCAAGGAAAAAATCCGCGAAGTCATCGGCACCGGCGGCAAGGTGATCCGCGAGATCGTCGAGCAGACCGGCTGCAAGATCGACATCAACGATGACGGCACCATCAAGATCGCCTCGAACGACTCGGTGAAGGCCCAGGCTGCCATCGACAAGATCCGCGGCATCGTGGCCGAGCCGGAAATCGGCGTCATCTACACCGGCAAAGTGGTCAAGACCGCCGAATTCGGCGCCTTCGTCAACTTCCTCGGCTCCAAGGACGGCCTCGTCCACATCAGCGAACTCGCCCAGGGCCGCGTCGCCAAAACGTCGGACGTGGTCAAGGACGGCGATGCGGTGAAGGTCAAGGTCATCGGCTTCGACGATCGCGGCAAGGTCAAGCTGTCCATGCGCGTGGTCGATCAGGAATCCGGCGAGGATATCTCGGACAAGGTCGGCCCCAAGGGTGGGGACCGCGAAGGCGGCGAGCGTCCGGATCGCGGCGATCGTGGTGATCGCGGCGGCCGCGAACGCCATGGCCGTGACCGCGCCCCCCGCGAGGGTGGCGACCAGCCGGGCTGAAGAAACGGCGCGGTGGCGATGCGCAACAGGTGCGCATCGCCACCAAATCCGTTACATGGCGATGACACGAGGAATGCGGCAAGCGGGATTCGTGCGGCGCCAACCGCGAAAGGGTAGGGCAGGGATACGATGAAGCCGATCAACGCGATCCGCATGGGCGGAGTGGACGTGCTACCGATCGTCGAAGGCGGCAAGGGCGTCGCGATCTCGAACGGCATCACCGCCGGCCATTGGGCCGCGGGCGGTGGCGCGGGCACGTTGAGCGCGGTCAATCCCGATAGCTACGACGCCAACGGCGCCATCATCCCGCAAATCTACCACGGTCGCACACGCCGCGAACGCCACGAGGAACTCGTCGCCTACGGCATCTCGGGCGGCATCGCCCAGGCCCAGCGCGCACATGACATTGCCGGCGGCCAGGGCCGCATCCACGCCAATTTCCTTTGGGAAATGGGCGGCGCCGAACGCGTCATCACCGGCATCCTCGAAGGCGCCAAGGGCCTGATCCACGGGATCACCTGCGGCGCCGGCATGCCCTATCGCCTGTCGGACATCGCGGCGAAATTCAACGTCCACTACTACCCCATCGTCTCCTCGGCCCGCGCTTTCGGCGCCCTCTGGAAGCGCGCCTTCCACAAGGCCGCCGGTCTCCTCGGCGGCGTGGTCTACGAAGACCCTTGGCTCGCCGGCGGCCATAACGGCCTGTCCAACAGCGAAGACCCGATCAAGCCGGAAGACCCGTTCCCCCGCGTGCTCGCCCTGCGCAAGCTGATGCGCGAATTCGGCCTCGGCGAAACCCCCATCATCATGGCCGGCGGCGTCTGGTGGCTCGAGGAATGGGAGCACTGGATCGACAACCCCGAACTCGGCCCCATCGCCTTCCAGTTCGGCACCCGCCCGCTGCTCACCAAGGAATCCCCCATCGGGGACACCTGGAAGCGCAAGCTGCTGACGCTGAAGGAAGGGGACGTGTTTCTCAACCGCTTCAGCCCCACCGGCTTCTATTCGTCCGCCGTCAACAACAGCTTCCTGCGCGCCCTGCGGGACCGCAATGACCGCCAGGTCGCCTACTCCACCGATCCCGTCGGCGAACACACCGCCGATTACGGCGTCGGCCCGCGCAAGCGCATCGTCTACCTCACCCCCCCCGACCGTGACCGCGTCCACGGCTGGGAAGCCCTCGGCTTCACCGAGGCCCTGCGCACCCCCGACAGCACGCTGATTTTCGTCGAGCCCGGTAACGCCCGCGAAATCCTCGATGACCAGGTCGCCTGCATGGGCTGCCTCAGCCAGTGCCGGTTCTCCAACTGGTCGCAACACACCGAGGATCTCACCAACGGCAAAAAAGCCGACCCCCGCAGCTTCTGCATCCAGAAGGCCCTGCAGGAAGTCGCCCACGTCGATACCGAAGCAGCCCTCGACAACAACCTGATGTTCTCCGGCCACAACGCCTACCGCTTCGGCGCCGACCCCTTCTACAGCAACGGCTTCATCCCCACCGTCCGCCAACTCGTCGACCGCATCCTCACCGGCCGCTGATACCGCCGCGGTCCGTCGTCGGTGGTCACGGGTGTTCGGCGGCCGCGGTCTGGTCATCGAACAAATGCTCAGAGCGTAACCAGCCCGGCCTTCATGCGCCATGAAAGCCGGGCGAAGCGCCACCACAGCAGCCCCGCAGCGGTCGACAATGCGCCGATCAGGCCAACCCACATGCCGGGCGGTCCCCAGCCGAAAGTGAAGGTGAGCAGTGCGCCCACCGGCATGCCGACGCACCAGTAGGCCACCGTGGTCATCAGCATGGGCATCCGCGCGTCCTTCAGCCCGCGCAACGCGGCGGCGGCGGTAACCTGCGCGCCGTCCGACAACTGGAACAGGGCGGCGAGGAACAGCAATCCGGTGGCGAAGGCGACCACGTTCGGATCGGTGGTGTAGACGCCGGCGATAGCAGCCGGCACCACGAGCAGCAGCACTGCCGCCATTGCCTGGCTCAGCAGCGCGAGTGACAGCCCGATCGCCGCCGCACGTCGCACCGCGCCATAATCCCCCCGGCCAACCGCATTGCCCACCCGCACCGTGGTGGCGATGGCGAAGCCGAGCGGCACCATGAACGTGACCGAGGCGACCGACAGCGCGATCTGGTGGCCGGACACCGCGACATCGCCAAAACGGCCGATCACCAGGGCAGTGGCGTTGAACAGCCCGCTTTCCATCAGCAGACTGACCGCCATCGGGCCGCCGAGGCGGAACAATGAACGCATCACGGCAGCGTCCGGCCCGCGCTTGCCATTGTGCCAGTCAAGGTCGCGATAGCGCGGGCTGGTGCGGATGAAGGCGATGAAGGCGGCGAACTGCGCCCACATCGTCAATGTCATCGCCATGCCCATGCCGGCGGCACCCAGGCCGAGCGGAAACAGGAATAGCCAGCCGAGCGGGGCGAGGATCACCAGGCCGAGAATGCCGAAGAACAAGGACGGCCGTGGCATCGACAGCCCCTCGGTCATGCCGCGGCAGCCGACATAGAGCGCCAGCGCCGGGGCGCCCGGGGCGGCCCAGTAGATGAAGGCGATGGCCTCGGCCGCCAGCCCGTCATCGATCCCGATGGCGGCCACCAAGGGCGGGCCGAGCAGCATCAGCAATGCGACCGCGATCAACCCGACGAGGCCGCCCAGCCACAGGCCCTGGCGGAACAGCGGGCCGGCCTCGCCACGCCGGCCGGCGCCATGAAGCTGGGCGATATTGGGGGAGAGCGCCATCATTACCCCGATCATCCCCATCACCGCGAAGCCCCATACGTTGGTACCCACCGCAACGGCGCCCATCACGCGCGGGTTGAGATGCCCGGCCAGTACGATTTCGAGCACGTTGGTGCCGATGCCGGCGAGCTGGGTCAGCACCAGCGGCAATGCGAGTCGGATGGTGGCGCGGATTTCGCCGCCGAGGTCAGCTTGTTCGGTCAGGGTAATACTCATGATGGCGATCCGCGTGGGTCTGGCCCTGGCGAAGCGGGGTGTCCCGGGGCGGGAATTGGGGGCAATCTCGCCGATGCGACAGATCGGTTCAATTGACGGGCAGGGGAGGGGAGATATGCAGAGGCACATCGCGAAGGGGGGCAAGGCGGTCTACGGCGCGCCGCTGGGCATCCTGATGCTGGAGGCGAAGTTTCCCCGCATCCCGGGCGACATGGGCAATGCGGCGACCTGGCCGTTTCCGGTGCTCTACCGAGTGGTGAAGGGGGCGAGCCCGGAAAAGGTGGTGCTGAACGGCGCCGCCGGGCTGCTCGATGATTTCCTTGCCGCCGCGGCGGACCTGGTGGCGCAGGGGGCCGAGGCGATCACCACCAATTGCGGGTTCCTGTCGATTTTCCAGCAGGAGATCGCCGCCCATGTGCGCGTGCCGGTGGCGACGAGTTCGCTGCTGCAGTTCCCCTGGGTGCAGGCGATCCTGCCGCCGGGCAAGCGGGTCGGCATCATCACGGTGAGCAAGGGCAGCCTGACGCCGCGGCATCTGGCGGCGGCCGGTATTCCGCTCGATACCCCCATCGTCGGCGCCGAGGGGGGCAAGGAGTTCTTCCGGGTGCTTATCAACGCCGAGGGGCAGGATATGGATGTGCGGCTCGCCGCACAGGATATCCTCGATGCCGGGCGGCAACTGGTGGCGATGGCGCCCGATGTTGGTGCCATCCTGCTGGAGTGCACCAACATGCCGCCCTATGCGTTCGCGCTGCGCGAGGTGCTCGGGCTGCCGGTCTACGACATCTACTCGTTGGTGACTTGGCTCCACGCCGGCATCCGGCCGCGCGAGTTCGGCGCACCCGCCGATCGCGCGACCTGCCTGGGGTGATCCGGGGTTAGACGGTCCCGCTGAGGAAGCTCTCCACGATGCTGTTGAACAGGGCCGGGCGCTCGAAATAGCCGGAATGCCCGGCCGCGGGGATATGCGCGAAGCTGGCGTTGGCGTTGACCGCGGCCACGGCTTCGAGCGCCACCGGCGGGATCACCATGTCCTCGTCATTGGCGAGCATCAGCACCGGGCAGGCGGCGCCGGCGAGTTCGCCCGGCGCGCGGGTGCGGCCATGCATCAGCTTCATCCGCAGGGCGTTCTTGTCGAGCGTCGCGTTCTGGTCATCGATGTGTTTGTAGAGCAGATGCATGGCGGGCTGTTCGGCGGCCATGCGGGCGCCCCCGGCGGGGTGGATGCCGGCGGCGGCGAAACCGGCTAAAGCCGGGCCGCTCTCGGCTTCCCAGGCGGCGAGGCGGGGGAGGTATTCGGCAGGGATGCCCTTGGGGTTGAGGGTGCCGGTGGTGGCGGCCAGCACGATGGCCTTCAGCCCGGCCGGCTTGGTGAGGGCGTATTCCACGCTGGTCCAGCCGCCCATGGACTGCGCGACGATGCGATGGTCGCCGAGGCGGAGATGGGCCACCAGGGCGGCGAGATCGGCGGCGTAGGCGGCCGGATCAGGCCCGCCGGGCGGCATCGTCGAGGGGAAGAAGCCGCGATGGGCGAAGGTGACGCAGGTGTGCTTGGGGGCGAAATGCGCGACCTGCTGGTACCAGGACATATGATTGCCGCCGAGACCGTGGGCAAACACGATGGCGGGGCCTTCGCCGGTAACCTCGTAGTGCAGCGTGCAGTCCGGGCGGTCGAGGGTGCCGCGCGTGCGGGGGGGCTGTTTCATCGGGGTTCTCTTGGTTGAAGCGGGCTCAGTTGAAGCGGGCGGGATTGAAGGGGGCGATGGGGATGGTGGGCGGCTTGCCGCTGACGATATCGGCAACCAGCCGTCCCGTCATGGCGCCCGAGGCGAGGCCGATATGGCCGTGGCCGAAGGCGTGCACCACGTCCGCGCAGCCGGTGGCGCGGCCGATGCAGGGCAGGCCATCCGGCGTGGAGGGGCGATGGCCCATCCACACCTTCACCCGCTCGGCCGGCAGGTCACGCGGCAAAGCGGGCCAAGTGCGCAGGGCGTGATCGCGCAGGATTTCGGCGCGCTTCCAGTTGGGCGCCGCTTCCAGTCCGGCGATCTCCACCTGCCCCGCGATGCGCAGGCCGCCGGCCATGGGCGTGTGCACCATCTTGCCGTCCGAGGGCATGATGGGGGTGCGCGGGCTGGCCTCGGGGCTTTCGATCACCGCGTGATAGCCGCGCTCGGTGTCCAGCACCACGCGGTCGCCAGCCTGGTGGGCGAGGGCGCGGGAGTGGGCGCCGGCAGCGATCACCGTGGCATCGCAGGCGATGAGGCGGCCACCGCTGTGGACGCCCTTGAGACGGCCGCCGGCGATTTCGAGCCGGTCGGCGGTGCCCTGGATGCGCTTGGCACCACGCTCCTCGGCGAGGCGCACGAGGGCCGCGACATAGGCGCCCGGATCGGTGCAGTGGCCGCCATCCTCGCAGTACAGGGCGAACTTGTAGCGCCGGTCGAGCCCCGGCTCGCGCTGCCGCAGTTCGTCCTCGTCGACCTCGATCGCCTTGACGCCACGGGCGCGGCGAATGTCCCAGCTTT
This sequence comes from uncultured Rhodospirillales bacterium, assembly GCA_903845065.1. Classification (GTDB taxonomy): domain Bacteria; phylum Pseudomonadota; class Alphaproteobacteria; order Acetobacterales; family Acetobacteraceae; genus CAIYPH01. The sequence continues at coordinate 6,421 of CAIMWH010000011.1, forward strand.
CGCGGCTGGCCTCGTAGTCCTGCTTGGTGGGGAAAATATAGAGTTGCCCGGTGCGCTTGATGAGATCCGCCACCCCGGCCTCGGTAGCCAGCCGCAGATGCAGTTCAGGCGAGCCTGCCACCAGGGGAGCCAACCCGAGCGAGGCTTCCTTCACCCGCCCCCAGGTCCAGCCCGAGGTCAGCATGCGGGTGAGCCAGGGCAGCGCCTTGAGGAAGTAGGACCAGCGGATGGTGAGCGGCCCCAGCGGATCGGCCAGATACCCCGGCACCTTTTTCCACAGCCCGGGCGAACTCACCGGCAGCACCGAGGAAGGCGAGAGCCAGCCGCCGTTGCCGTAGCTGGCGGACTGCTCGCCGCCGGGTTCGCCGGGTTCGAGGATGGTGACCGTGTGGCCGTCGCGTAGCAGCTCCACCGCCGAAACCGCCCCCGCGATGCCGGCTCCGATGACGACGACGTGCATGCACTTCCCTCCGAACCTGCTTCGGGCCACGATAGTCCGGTCCCGGGCACATGAAAGCCCACATATAGAGGAAACCAAGCATGATCTATGAGTTGCGCGTCTATCGCACCCTGCCCGGCCGCCTGCCGAACCTGCTGGCGCGGTTCCAGAACCACACCCTGAAGCTGTGGGAGAAGCACGGCATCCGCCAGGCCGGGTTCTGGACCACGCTGGTCGGCGAGTCGGCCTCGGACCTCACCTATCTGCTGGCTTGGGAATCGCTCGCCGAGCGCGAGGAGAAGTGGCCGAAGTTCGCCACCGATCCGGACTGGATTGCCGCGCGCAACGAGAGCGAGAAGGATGGGCCGATCAACGCCAATGTCAGCAACCAGTTCCTGGTGCCGACGGCGTTCTCGTCGGTGAAGTGAGGCGGGGTAGACTACGCTGAACCAGGCATTGCTCGTCGTCGCGGCCGGGGCCGCGGTGGCGGGCTTTGTCCAGGGGCTGTCGGGGTTCGCCTTCGGGTTGGTCGCGATGGTGTTCTGGGTGTGGGCGGTGGCGCCGGATGTCGCGGGGCCGCTGGTGGTGGCGTGTTCGCTGCTGGGGCAAATCCTGTCGATCCGGGCGGCGCGGCGGGGCTTCAATGCGCGCACCGCCTTGCCGTTCATCATCGGCGGCGCCATCGGGGTGCCGCTGGGGGCGTGGCTGCTGCCGCATATCCAGCCCGCGGTGTTCAAGCTGTCGCTCGGGCTGTTCCTGGCCTTGTGGTGCCCGACGATGCTGTTCGCGCGTAATCTGCCGCGGGTGACCTGGGGTGGCTGGCGCGCCGATGCGGTGGTGGGCTGGATCGGTGGCGTGATGGGCGGATTGGGCGGGTTTTCCGGGCCGGCGCCCACGCTGTGGTGCTCGCTGCGGGGCTGGGACAAGGACGCCCAACGTGCGATGTTCCAGTCCTTCCATTTGTGCATGCACACCCTCACGCTCACCGCCTATGCCGCAAGCGGCCTGTTGACCGCCCGTTCGTTCGGGATGTTCGCGGTGGCCGCACCGGCGATGGTGGTGCCGGCGCTGATCGGCGCGCGGGTGTATCACCGGTTCAGCGACATCGGATTCCGCCGGATGATCCTGCTGCTGCTGCTGGCCTCCGGGGTGATGCTGCTGGCCAACACGCTACCGGGGATGCTGGCCAGCCGGCCGCAAGGTTAGCCCATCCCGGCGCTACGCCGCCTTGGCCTGCCCGGCGATGCGGTTGAGGTTGCCCACCACATCGCGCGCCGTTCGCACGCGCTCCTTGAGGGTCATGTCGCGCACGATGGCGAGCTTGTGGTCCGGCCGCAGGCGGATGGTGCCGCCATTGCTCGACAGCCAGGAAATCAGCCCGCCCGGGTTGCGGAAGGCGTTGCCGCGGAAGCTCATCACGATGCCCTTCGGCCCGGCATCGAGTTTCTCCACGCCCGCATCGCGGCAGGCGCGCTTGAGCGCGACCACCTGGAGCAGGTTCTCCACCTCCTCCGGCAGCGGGCCGAAGCGATCCACCAGTTCGGCCGCCATCGCCTCGCCCTCGCCATCGGTGCCCAGCGCGCCGATGCGGCGGTAGAGGCCGAGGCGGACGGGGAGATCGCGCACATAGGTCTCTGGGATCAGCACGGGCAGGCCGAGGCCGATATTGGGGGTCCAGTCGCGATCGGCCATGCGCCGCTTGCCCTTGGCGGCCTGCAGGTCGGCCACCGCATCCTCCAGCATCTGCTGATACAACTCGATGCCGACTTCGCGGATATGGCCGGACTGCTCGTCACCGAGCAGGTTGCCGGCGCCGCGGATATCGAGGTCATGGCTGGCCAGGGTGAAGCCGGCGCCGAGGGTATCGAGGGTCTGCATGACGTTCAGCCGCTTCTCGGCGGCCAGCGACAACCGGTGATTGGCGGGCCAGGTGAGGTAGGCGTAGCCACGCTGCTTGCCGCGGCCGACGCGACCGCGCAGCTGGTAGAGCTGCCCCAGCCCGAACATGTCGGCGCGGTAGATCACCAGCGTGTTGACGGCCGGCATGTCGAGCCCGCTTTCAACGATGTTGGTCGACAGTAGGATGTCATACTTGCCGTCGCTGAATTCCGTCATCACCCGTTCGAGTTCGGTGGGCGACAGGCGGCCATGGGCCTGCACCATGCGGGCCTCTGGCACGATTTCCGCGAGACGGGTGGCCATGCGCGGCAGGTCCTCGATGCGCGGCACCACGCAGAACACCTGGCCGCCACGGAAACGCTCGCGTTGCAGGGCCTCGCGGATCACAACCCCGTCGAACGGCATGATGAAGGTGCGCACGGCGAGGCGGTCCACCGGCGGGGTGGCGATCAGGCTCATCTCCCGCACGCCGGACAGCGAGAGTTGCAGGGTGCGCGGAATGGGGGTGGCGGTGAGGGTGAGGACGTGGACGTCCTCCTTCAGCGCCTTCAGCTTCTCCTTGTGCGAGACGCCGAAATGCTGCTCCTCGTCGACGATCAGCAGGCCGAGATGGGCGAAGCTGATGCCCTTGGCCAGCAGCGCATGGGTGCCGATGACGATGTTGATGGTGCCATCGGCGATGCCGGCGCGCACCTCCACGGCCTCCTTGGGCGTCACCATGCGCGACAGTTGCGCCACTTTGACCGGCAGCCCCTCGAAGCGCTTGGCGAACACCCGGCTGTGCTGGCGCGCCAGCAGGGTGGTGGGCACCACCACGGCCACCTGCGTGCCCGACATGGCGGCGACGAAGGCGGCGCGCAGGGCAACCTCGGTCTTGCCGAAGCCGACATCGCCGCAGATCAGCCGGTCCATCGGCCGGCCGGCGGCGAGGTCCTCCAGCACGTCGGCGATGGCGCGGGCCTGGTCCTCGGTTTCGGCGTGCGGGAAGCGGGCGCAGAATTCGTCCCACGTGCCCTCGGGCGGCGCCATGCTGTCGGCCTCGCGCAGCTTGCGGGCGGCGGCGGTGCGGATGAGTTCGCCGGCCATGTCGCGGATGCGCGACTTCATCTTGGCCTTGCGCGCCTGCCACGAACTGCCGCCCAGCTTGTCGAGCGCCACGCCACCGGCTTCGCTGCCGAAGCGGGACAGCATCTCGATGTTCTCGACCGGCAGGAACAGCTTGTCCCCGCCGTCATAGATCAGCCGCAGGCAGTCATGCGCCGCGCCGGTGACCGTCAGCGTCACCAGCCCGTCATAGCGGCCGATACCGTGGTCCTGGTGCACGACAAGGTCGCCCTCGGCGATTTCGGTGGCCTCGGCGATGAACTGGTCCGCCCGCTTGCGCCGGCGCGGTGGGCGGGAGATGCGCTCGCCCAGCAGGTCCTGCTCGGACACCACGGCGACGCTCTCGGCGAGGAAGCCGCGTTCGAGGCCG
>CAIMWH010000012.1 GCA_903845065.1 uncultured Rhodospirillales bacterium
GAACAGCTCCGCCACCCGCGGCAGACCGCCGGTGATGTCACGCGTCTTGCTGCCCTCGCGCGGAATACGCGCCAGCACGTCACCGGCAGCCACCTCGACGCCGTTTTCGACCGAGAGGATCGAGTCCGGGGAGAGGAAGTAGCGGGCATCGTTGCCGTTGGGCAGCTTGATGACTTCGCCCTTGGCATCCTTCAGCTGAAGGCGGGGGCGCAGGTCAACGCCGCGGGCGTTCTGCTTGTAGTCAACCACCACCTTGGAGGTCAGGCCGGTCACTTCGTCCATCCGCTCGACGAGGGTGACACCCTCCATCAGGTCGAGATATTCGAGGCGGCCGTTGCGCTCGGTGATGATCGGCAGGGTGTACGGGTCCCACTCGGCCAGCTTCTGCGTGCGGGTGACGGTGGCACCGTCATCGACCAGCAGCCGGGCACCGTAGGGCACGCGGAAGCGGGCGCGCTCACGGCCCTTGTCCTCGAGCACAAGTTCGCAGTTGCGGCTCATGACGACGGGGACGTTGGACGAATTGATGACGACGTTGCGGTTCTTGACCGAGATAATGCCGTCATGGCTGGCTTCCACGCTCGACTGCTCGGCACCGCGCTGGGCGGCGCCGCCGATGTGGAAGGTGCGCATGGTAAGCTGCGTGCCCGGTTCGCCGATCGACTGGGCGGCAATGACGCCAACCGCTTCGCCGGCGTTGACCGGGGTGCCGCGGGCGAGATCGCGCCCATAGCAATGGCCGCAAACGCCGACCTTGGCTTCGCAGGTCAGCACCGAGCGGATCTTCACCGCCTCGACGCCGGCTTTCTCGGCCCGCTCGGCTTCGGTTTCCTCGATCAGCGTGTTGCGCGCGATGATCAGCTCATTGGTAAGCGGATCGATCACGTCCTCGGCCGTGGTGCGGCCCAGGATGCGCTCGGAGAGGCTGGAGACCACCTCGCCGCCATCCATCACCGGCTTCACGGTGAGGCCACGCTCGGTGCCGCAATCCTCTTCGACGATGATGCAATCCTGCGCCACGTCGACCAGGCGGCGGGTGAGGTAGCCCGAGTTCGCGGTCTTCAGCGCCGTATCCGCCAGGCCCTTGCGGGCGCCGTGGGTGGAGTTGAAGTACTCGAGAACCGAGAGGCCTTCCTTGAAGTTCGCGATGATCGGCTGCTCGATGATTTCGCCCGACGGCTTGGCCATCAGGCCGCGCATGCCGGCAAGCTGGCGCATCTGGGCCGGCGACCCACGGGCACCGGAGTGGCTCATCATCCACACCGAGTTGGTCTGAACGCCCACTTCCTGCCGGCTGATCTCCTTCATCATCGCGGTGGCGACGACATCCGTGCAGCGCGACCAGGCGTCAACCACCTTGTTGTAGCGCTCGCCGGCGGTGATCAGACCATCCTGGTACTGCTGCTCGAAGTCCTTCACCTCAGCCTGCGTGCTGATGATCAGCGGCTTCTTCTCATCGGGGATGACCATGTCATCTTTGCCGAACGAAATGCCGGCCTTCGCCGCATTCGCAAAGCCGATGCCCATCAGCCGATCGGCGAAGATGACGCATTCCTTCTGGCCGCAGTGGCGGTAGACCGCGTCGATCACGTCGGACACGTTCTTCTTGGTCAACTGACGGTTGAGCAGCGCGAACGGAACCTCGGGGTGCTTCGGCAGGATCTGCGCGATCATCATCCGGCCGGCGGTGGTGACCATGACCGGCGTGATCGGGTTGCCGCCGGCATCGACCGTCGAATAGCGGGCACGGATCTTGTCGTGCAGCGTGATGCGCTTGGCGAACAGGGCGTGCTCGATCTCACCGATGGTGCCGAAAGCCGGCGCCTCGTTGTCCGGCGTATCCTTGAAGGCCGCCGTTTCCAGTGACAGGTAATAGATGCCCAGAACGATGTCCTGGCTGGGCACGATGATCGGCTTGCCGTTCGCCGGGCTGAGGATGTTGTTGGTGGACATCATCAGC
>CAIMWH010000013.1 GCA_903845065.1 uncultured Rhodospirillales bacterium
TAATTTTCCGCAAAACCACTCCATGCATTCCGGGATCGGCAATCACGCGGGATAGTGCCAAAACCTTTGGCACATAAGCCTTGGTTTCAGCCGGCAGACTCAAGTCCCAGAAACTTATCGTCGAACGCATGGAGTTCGCCGGCGCCGGCGCCCTCCTCGCCAAAATCGAGATGCTCCGCGCCCGACTCGCCGCCGAAGGCCTCTTCGACGCCGACCGCAAACGCCTGCTCCCCATGCTCCCCCAGGTCATCGGCGTCGTCACCTCCGAACAGGGCGCCGTCATCCAGGACATCAAAACCACCCTGGCCCGCCGCTTTCCGCGCCACATCCTGCTCTGGCCGGTCCCGGTGCAGGGCGAAGGCGCCGCCCAGAAAATCGCCGCCGCCATCCAGGGCTTCGATGCCATCGCACCAGGCGGCCCCATCCCCCGGCCGGACGTCCTCATCATCGCCCGCGGCGGCGGCTCGCTCGAAGACCTCATGGCCTTCAACGAGGAAATCGTCCTGCGCGCCGCCGCCGCCTGCCGCATCCCGCTGATCTCCGCCGTCGGCCACGAAACCGACACCACCCTGATCGACTTCGTCTCCGACCGCCGCGCCCCCACCCCCACCGCGGCCGCCGAACTCGCCATCCCGGCGCGCGCCGAACTCGCCGCCGACCTCGCCCAGAAAGGCGCCCGCCTCGAAGGTGCCCTCAACCGCGCCGTCGCCGAATGCCGCCTGCGCCTGCAACGCGCCGCGTCCCTCCTGCCCGACCTCCCCAATCTCCTCGGCACCGCCCGCCAACGCCTCGATGACCGCGCCGCGCGCCTGATCCTCGCCTTGCCGAACCTCCTCGCCGCGCGGCGCAACGCCTTCGAACGCAGCGCCCGCGCCCTGCCGGACCTCCCCGCCCTCATCGCCACCCGCCGCGCCGCCCTCGTCCTCTCGGCCACCCAACTCCGCTCGGCCCTGCACCACGCCATCGCCGCCCGCGCCGCCGCCGCCGTCCGCATCACCGCGCGCCTCACCGACGCCCCGCTGCGCGCCCAACTCCGCGAATCCCGCGCCCGCCTCGGCGGCCTCTCGGCCCAGCTCGAATCGGTGTCCTACGAAAAAGTCCTCGCCCGCGGCTACGCCCTCGTCACCACGAGGTCCGGCACCCCCATCACATCAGCCAAATCCATCAAACCCGGCGCCCCCCTCCGCCTCCGCTTCGCCGACGGCACCGCCGATGCCACGGCGGACGGCGGAAAACCCCCCTCCCGCCAGGGCTCCCTGGCGCTATAGCAACCGCCGGATCGCCCCCAGCAACTCCCCCGGATGCCCCACCACCGCATCCGCCCCCGCCTGATCGAACTCCGCCACCGACCCATAGCCCCATAGCACCCCGATCGCCCGCATCCCATTGGCATGCGCCCCCGCGATATCGAACGCCCGATCTCCCACCATCACCGCGCGGCGCACATCCAGCCCATGCGTCGCCACGATATGCGCGATCATCTCCGGCTTGTGCGACAGCGAGCCATCCATCTCCGCCCCCTGCACCCCGGTGAAATGCCGCGCGAAACCGAAGTGCTCCAAAATCTGCCGGGCAAAATCGATCCGCTTGGACGTGGCCAGGAACAGCCGATACCCCGCCCCCTCCAACCCCGCCAACGCCGCGGCAATACCCTCATACGGCGTATTGTCGGACCATCCGCCCGCCGCATAATGCCGCCGATACACCGCCACCGCCGCCGCGACGGAGCCCCCGAACGGCGCTACCAGCCGCCCGAACACATCCTCCGTCGGCGGCCCGATCGCCCAGTCGAGGTTCTCCGCCGCATCGAGCGGATGGCCAAGCTCGGCCATCGCCAGGCGCATGCACCCCTCGATCCCCGGCCGCGAGTCCGACAGCGTTCCATCCAGATCAAGCAACACCGCATCCGTCATGACATCAGTTCCTTCGGCCAGCGCCGGTGCAGCCACAGCCATTGCTCCGGCCTGGCGCGCACCCACGCCTCCAGCCGCAAATTGATCGCCGCCGTCAGCGCCGCCGCATCTTCCTGCCGGTTCCCGCTCGCCGGATGGGCCAGCGGCGCCTCGAACGTCACCCGGAACCGCGCCGGCCCCAGCCGCTCCACCCGGATCGGCACGATCGGGCAGCCGAACCGCAATGCCAGCGTCGCCGGCGCCGGCGCCGTCATGGCGCGATGGCCGAACAGCGGCACGGCGATCCCGTCGTTCATCTTCTGATCGATCAACGCCCCCAGCAACCCACCCGCCTTCAGATGCGCCATCCCGGCGCGGGCCCCTGCCGCCCCCTTGGCGAACTGCGGCGCGCCATCCAAGCCGCGCAAACCACGGATCATCCGGTCGACATACGGATTACTCGCCGGGCGAAAAAACGCCGCAAGCTGGTGTCCGAAATGGCCGAACACCGGCGCAATCGCCTCCCAGTTCGCCAAATGCGCCGCCACGAACACCGCGGGTCCGCCCGCATCGAGCACCGCCCGCAAATGCTCCACCCCCGCGACCTCCCAACCAGCACCCGCCTCGGTCCGCCGCAGGTTGCGCGCATGGGGAAACTCGGCGGCGGTGCGGCCAAGATTATCCCACACACCCCGCACGATGCGCCGCCGCGCCGCCGCGTCCAACTCCGGCAGCGCCAGCCGCAAATTCGCATCCGCCACCCGGCTGACCGGCAGCCACGGCCCGATCACGCGCGCCACAAAGCCGCCGATGTTGGAGGCGGTCTCAGGCCGCAGGCACCCCACCAGCCACAACAGGGCGGCGGCAAGGCCGGCTTCAAGGCGAAAACGAAGGTCACGCATCATCGCGCCGCTTTCAGCACGCTATCCAGCACCAACTCAAGCGCCGCCGGATCGTCCCACACCAGCAGCACCGGCGCGACGAGAACATGCGCCCGCTGCGCCGGAGTGAGCCGGGCGGCATCCTTTGGCGTGGTGATCGGCGCCGCATCCAGCCGCGCCGCCTCCGCCAGGACGGCGGCGAACTCGCGCTCGGAAAACCCGTGGTGGTCCGCGAACCCCCGCGTGCCCGCAACCTCGGCCCCGGCCGCCCGCAAGGTAGCGAAAAACTTCTCTGGCCGCCCGATGCCGGCAAACGCGAACACCCGCTGTCCCGCGAGATCGGGCGGCGACTCAAGGTGCGCGCGCAGCACCGGAATACCCAGCATCCCCGCCACGCCGTGATCATCCGCCCCGATCAGCACCGCCGCCTGACAGCGCGCCGCCGCCGCCGCCAACGGCTCGCGCAACGGCCCCGCCGGGATGACACGGCCATTGCCGATGCCGGCGGCCCCGTCGATCACCAGCAACGACAGGTCCTTTTCGAGGCTGGGATTTTGCAACCCGTCATCCATCACCAGGCAATCCGCCCCCCAGTCCACCGCCATGCGCGCCGTCAGCCCCCGATCGGCCCCGGCGAACGTGGGTGCAACCGCGGCGAGCAGCATCGGCTCGTCCCCCGCGGTGCGCGCGGTGTCATGCGCGAGATCGATCCGGCGCTGCCCGGCGCTGCCGCCGTAGCCACGCGTGAGCAAGGCCGGGCTGTGATGGCGGGCGAGCAGCCGGGCGGCGATATCCAGCACCACCGTGGTCTTGCCGGTGCCGCCCGCGCTTGCGTTGCCGATGCAGATCACCGGCACTGGCGCGCGCCAGCCGGGCCGGCGCAGGCGCCGCGCGGTCTCCCACGCATAGAGCCGCCCGAGCGGCGCGAGCAGCCGGGCGAGGGCGCCATCGGTGCGCCAGAACGCGGGCTCACGCATGATGCGACATGCCGGTGAGAATGCCGGCGATACGGCGCGGCAGGTCCTCCAGCGCGGCGGACGCGGCGACCCCGGCGGCCCCCATCGCGGCGCGCCGTGCCGGATCGACCAGCATCTCCGCCACAAACCCGGCGAGTCCGTCGATATCGGCCACCTGCCGCACCGCCCCGGCCGCGACCAGCGCCGGCACGATATCGGCGAAGTTCGCCACCGCCGGCCCCACCGCCACGGCCGCGCCGAGCCGGGCCGGCTCCAGCGGATTCTGCCCGCCCGCCGCCCCCAGACTGCGCCCGACGAACACGATCGGCGCCAGCCGATAGAACAGCCCAAGCTCGCCCAACGTATCCGCCACCCAGATACCGGCCCCCTCCGGCGGGTCCTCGCCAAGGGCGCGCCTGCGCACCGCGCTCCCCACGACAGCAGCCACCTCGGCGCCGCGCTCGGGATGGCGCGGTACTATAATAGTGAGCAGCCCGGGGAAGCGTGCGGCGAGGCGCTCATGCACCGCGCGGATCGGCGCATCCTCCCCAGCATGGGTGCTGGCGGCAAGCCACACCGGACGGTCGGCAAGCAGCGCACGCAGCCGCGCAAGTTCGCCGGCGTCATGCGGCAGGGCAGGGGCGGCATATTTCAGATTGCCCTCCAGCACCGCGGCCGGGGCACCAAGCGCATGCAACCGCGCGGCATCCTCCGCCGCGCGGGCCATCACCCGATCAAAACTGCCGAACACCATGCGCGCGAGACCCGGCACGCGGCACCACGCCGCATGGCTGCGCGGCGACAGCCGGGCGTTCACCAGCGCCAGCGGAATACCCCGCCTGGCGCACCCCGCGATGAGGTTCGGCCAGATCTCGCTCTCCACCAACGCCGCCGCATCCGGCCGCCAATGATCAAGAAACCGCCCGGTCCAGGCGGGCACATCGAGCGGCACGAACCGATGCACCACCCGCCCGGCGAGGCCAAGCTCCGGCAGCCGCCGCGCCAGCAGGGTCGCGGAGGTCACGGTGCCGGTGGTCAGCAGCACCGCGAGATCGTCCGGCAACGCGCACAGCACCGGCAGGATGGCGACGCTCTCACCAACACTGGCGGCATGAAGCCACAACAACCGGCCAGCGGGCCGAGGCGTCGCATCAATGCCACGCCGCTCGGGCAGGCGGTCGGCGATCTCCTTGCCACGCCTGACCCGCCGCGCCAGCATCAGCCGCAGCACCGGCGCGGCCAGCGTGGTGACCCCGCGATACAGCGCGAGAGGACTCATCGACACCCCGCTTCGGCCCGCAGCGTGGCAGCGGTGATGGCAGCCTCGATCTCCGGCAACGCCGCGTCCCACCCCTCGCGCGGCACCGCGATCGGCGCGCCGCACACCAGCACGCCGCGCCCGAACGGCAGCGGCAGCACCATGCGATCCCAACTGCCCAGCCGGACATGCCAACGCAACGCCGCCCCGCAGGGCAACACGTCAGCCCCGGTATGGCCGGCCAACTGCGCCACCCCCGCCGCCGCCCGCCGGCGCGGCCCGCGCGGCCCATCGGGCGTGATCACCGCCACATCCCCTCGCGCCAACGCCCCCCGCAACCCCAACGCCCCCGCCGCCCCGCCGCGCTCCCGCCCGTCACGCCGGCTGGAGCCATGCACCACCGAAATCCCGAGCGCCCGCATGATCTCGCCGAGCAACCGTCCATCGCTATGCCGGCTGGCCAGCGCCGTCACCCGCAACGCCGGCCGGGAGCGCCGCGCGCGACGGAACAAGGCCGGCATGAGCGGAAGCGTCTCATGCCAGAATGCCGCGATCATCCGCCCCCGCGCGGCCGCGGCGGCATGCTCCGCACCCTCGATCCGCCAGCGCGTGGTGGCGAGCGCGAACCAGATATACCCGGCGATCACGCGCGCAATGGCCGCCTGCACTCCAGGCCGGCGCGAAAAGGCCTTCAGCATGCGTGGCTCTTGCCCATGCCGGCGGCGGTAGCACACGGGCGGGGCTGGGGGCAAACGCCGCCCCCGCCCAGCCTCACTCCGGCCCGTCGATCAGCGGGTCCGGGTTGGCGAACGCCCGCAGCGCCGCCGGGTCGGTGATGTCGATATGGGTGCCCCGGGTCTGCGCTCCATGGCCGGCCAGGGTGGCGAAGGCGCGCGAGAGGTTTTCCGGCGTCATGCCCAGGCGAGACGCCAGCACGCGCTTTTCGATATCGATCTCCACCGCCCCCGGCGTGCCCTGCTCGGCCGCCACGATGATGAGCCAGTTCGCCAGGCGCTCGGCCGCGGTGCGCAGCTTCTGGTTCTTCAGCGCCTTGATCGCCTGCCGGTAGCCGCGCGCCAGTTCCACCGTGATGGCCGACATGAACGCCGCATCCTGCGCCATCCAGCGCCGCACCCGCTCGGCCGGGATCATCAGAATGCGCGCGCGGGTGAGCGTGCGCGCCGATTGCAGATACACCTGGTCCGACAGCACGGCGGCGAGAATGAACGCGCCGACGGGGCGGACAAGTTCCATCGTGGTCTCCCGCCCGGCGGTGGCGGCGTACAGCTCCACCACCCCCTCGATCACCACATGCAGGAAATCGGCCGGATCGCTGGCCCGGATCAACGTCACCCCGGGCGGAAAGAACTGCAGGTAGCCGGCGGCCACGAGGTCCGTGAAGGTGGGTTCGGCGATGCCTTCGAATAGCCGCAGGCCCCTCAGGGCGGCCGTCTCCTCCGCACGCATGCCGTATCTCCCTACCGTGTGGGGGACCTTTGATCGACGGATTGATAAATGTCAATCCAATGAACCAACTAAGACGAGTTGAAATACAATCTTAATCAACTGTCACAATATGATAAATCAATGCATTGATTAGATGGGATATTCTGCTGATTGGATTGATCTGGATCAACGAATACTCGCCAGCGGTCATTAAGGTCCGGCCCCGGTGGACCGCTGGTGCGCCCGCCGTCCTTTTTCGGAGACCCGACCATGAACGCTCCCGCCGCAGCGCGGCCCGCCGGCCAAGGGATGGCCCTTGGCATGAGCACGACGGCCTTTACCGTCTGCTTCGCGGTGTGGACCATTTTTTCCATCATCGGCATTCAAATCCGCCAGGAACTCGGCCTCACCCAGACCGAGTTCGGCCTGCTCGTCGGCACCCCCATCCTCACCGGCTCGCTGATCCGCGTGGTGCTCGGCATCTGGACCGACCAGTACGGCGGCCGCCGCGTCTTCACAGTGACGATGCTGGCCGCGGCGATCGCCACCTTCCTGCTGGCCTACGCGCACACCTACGCGCAAACCCTGGTGGCAGCCCTCGGCGTCGGCATCGCCGGCGGCTCCTTCGCGGTTGGCGTGGCCTATGTGTCGCGCTGGTATCCGCCCGAGCGGAAAGGCACGGCGCTCGGCATTTTCGGCGCCGGCAACGTGGGCGCGGCGGTGACGAAGTTCTTCGCTCCGCTGGTGCTGCTGGCGTTCGGCTGGCAGGCGGTGGCGCAGGTATGGGCGGCCGCCCTGGTTGTCATGGCGGTGGTGTTCTTCGTCACCACCAAGGAAGACCCCGTGGTGGCCGAGCGCCGGCGCACCGGGGCCAAGCCCGCCTCGGCCTGGCTCGAACTGGCGCCGCTCGCCAATGTGCAGGTATGGCGGTTCGCGCTCTACTACTTCTTCGTCTTCGGCGCCTTCGTCGCGCTGTCGCTATGGCTGCCGCAATACATGATGAAGGTCTACGGGCTGGACATGAAGTCCGCCGGCATGATCGCCGCCTTCTTCTCGGTGCCGGCCAGCCTGCTGCGTGCCTATGGCGGCCACCTGTCCGATACCTACGGCGCGCGCCGCGTGCTGTGGTGGACCTTCCTGGTCTCCATCGTGGCGACCTTCCTGCTGTCCTATCCGCCGACCGACTACATCGTGCACGGCATCGCCGGCACCTATTCCTTCCACATGGAAATGGGCGTGGTCGGCTTCACCACCACCATCTTCGTCCTCGGCTTCTTCATGGCCCTGGGCAAGGCCGCCGTCTACAAGCACATCCCGGTCTACTACCCCGACAACGTCGGCGCCGTCGGCGGCCTCGTCGGCATGATCGGCGGGCTCGGCGGCTTCGTGCTGCCCATCCTGTTCGGCGTGCTGAATGACCTGACGGGCCTCTGGACCAGTTGCTTCATGGCGCTGTTCCTGGTGGTGGTGATCTCCTCGGTGTGGATGGCCTTCGCGATCCGCCAGATGGAACGCGCCGCGGTGGGCGACACGCTGGCCGCCCTGCCGCAACTGCCCGAGATGCAGGGCATGCCGATCCCCCGCGCGGCGATCGGCGCCTCGGTCGCCGTGCTGACCGACTGGCGGCCGGAGGATGCCACCTTCTGGGCCAACACCGGCCGCAAGATCGCCCGGCGCAACCTGTGGCTCTCGATCCCCTCGCTGCTGCTGTCCTTCGCCATCTGGCAGGTCTGGTCGGTGGTGGTGGCGAAACTGCCGCTGGTGGGGTTCAAGTTCAGCACCGACGAGCTGTTCTGGCTGGCGGCGCTGCCGGGCCTCACCGGCGCCTCGCTGCGCATCTTCTACTCCTTCATGGTGCCCATTTTCGGTGGCCGGCTGTGGACCACGCTCACCACCTGGTCCCTGCTGATCCCGGCGGTGGGCATCGGCTACGCCGTGCAGGACCCCAACACCCCCTACGTGGTGCTGCTGATCCTGGCGCTGCTGTGCGGCCTGGGCGGCGGCAACTTCGCCTCCTCCATGGCCAACATCTCGTTCTTCTTCCCCAAGGCGGAGAAGGGCAACGCGCTGGCGCTGAACGCCGGCCTCGGCAACCTCGGCGTCAGCGTGGTGCAGTTCGTGGTGCCGCTGGCGATCACGGCCGGGGTATTCGGCTGGCTCGGCGGCGATCCGGCGGTGGTGAAGGCGGGTGCCGCGCCGCTGTGGCTGCAGAACGCCGGCTTCGTGTTCGTGCCGTTCATCGCCATCGCCGCCTTCGCCAACTGGTTCGGCATGAATGACATCGCCTCCGCCAAGGCCTCCTTCGCCGACCAGGCGGTGATTTTCAAGCGCCGCCACAACTGGATCATGTGCTGGCTCTACACCGGCACCTTCGGCTCCTTCATCGGCTACTCCGCCGGGTTCCCGCTGCTGGCGAAAATCCTGTTCCCCGATGTGGACGCGCTGTCCCTCGCCTTCATCGGGCCCTTGGTGGGTGCCCTGTCGCGCTCCGGCACCGGCTGGGTGTCGGACAAGTTCGGCGGCGCGCGGGTCACGTTCTGGGTGTTCTGGATGATGCTGGCGGGCGTCGGCGGCGTGCTGTGGTCGATCTCGATGCACGCGCAACCCTGGGCGTTCTGGGCCTTCTTCGCCTCCTTCCTGGTGCTGTTCTTCGCCACCGGGGTGGGCAACGCCTCCACCTTCCAGATGATCCCGGCGATCATGCGCATCGAGATCGCGCGCCTGATGCCGGGTGCCTCGGCCGAAACCGCGCGGCTCCAGGCCGAGCGCGAAGGTGCCGCCATCACCGGCTTCACCTCGGCCATCGCGGCCTTCGGCGCCTTCTTCATCCCCAAGGGCTACGGCACCTCGATTGCGCTGACCGGCGGGCCGCAGGCCGCGCTGTGGTGCTTCGGCCTCTTCTACGTGACGTGCATCGCCATCACCTGGGCGGTCTACAGCCGCCGCGGCGGGTTGCTCCATGCCATCGAGCGCCAAGCGCGCTGAGGGAAACAAACACATGTCCCATTTTCTCGATCGCCTGAATTTCTTCCGCCGCAAGGCCGAGCCGTTCGCCAATGGCCACGGCATCACCACCGAGGAAAGCCGCGCCTGGGAGGACGGCTACCGCCAGCGCTGGCAGCACGACAAGATCGTGCGTTCTACCCACGGGGTGAACTGCACCGGCTCCTGCTCGTGGAAAATCTACGTCAAGGGCGGCATCGTCACCTGGGAAACCCAGCAGACCGACTATCCGCGCACCAGGCCCGATCTGCCCAACCATGAGCCGCGCGGCTGTGCGCGCGGGGCGTCCTACTCGTGGTACCTCTATTCCGGCGCGCGGGTGAAATACCCGCTGATCCGGGCGCGCCTGCTCAAGCTGTGGCGCGAGGCCCGCATGGTGATGACGCCGGTGGCCGCCTGGGCCTCCATCGTGGAAAACAAGGCCAAGCGCGACAGCTACACCACCATCCGCGGCCATGGCGGCCTGGTGCGGGCGAAGTGGGACGAGGTGAACGAGATCATCGCCGCCGCCAACGCCTACACCGCGAAAACCTGGGGACCCGACCGCATCATCGGCTTCTCGCCCATCCCGGCGATGTCGATGGTCTCCTACGCCGCCGGCTCGCGCTATCTCAGCCTGATGGGCGGCGTGTGCATGTCCTTCTACGACTGGTACTGCGACCTGCCGCCGGCCAGCCCGCAGACCTGGGGCGAACAGACCGACGTGCCCGAAAGCGCCGACTGGTACAACGCCGGCTACATCATCGTGTGGGGCAGCAACGTGCCGCAGACCCGCACGCCGGACGCCCATTTCTACACCGAGGTCCGCTACAAGGGCACCAAGTCGGCCGTGGTCAGCCCCGACTACGCCGAGGCCACCAAGTTCGCCGACATCTGGCTCGCCCCCAAGCAGGGCACCGACGCCGCCCTCGCGCTCGCCATGGGCCACGTCATCCTGCGCGAATACCACCTCGACCGGGACGTGCCGTTCTTCAAGGACTACGCCCGCCGCTACACCGACATGCCCTACCTCGTCCGCCTGGTGGAGCGGGACGGCCGCTATGTGCCCGAACGTCTGCTGCGCTCCTCCGAGGTGCCCGGCGCGCTCGGCGAAACCAACAACACCGAGTGGAAAACCGTCGCGTTCGATGAAGCCTCGGGCGCCCTGGTCGCCCCGCTCGGCTCCATCGGCTACCGCTGGGGCGAGCAGGGCAAGTGGAACCTGGAAAGCAAGGACGGCCAGGGCGGCGATGTCAGCCTGCGCCTGAGTCTGGCCGGCGAGGGCGCCGAGTTCGCCGCGGTGGACTTCCCCTATTTCGGCGGCCGCGCCTCCGAACACTTCGTCGCCACCCAGCACGGCGAGGTACTCACCCGCACCCTGCCGGTCCGCCGCATCGCCCTCGAAGGCGGCGGCACCGTGGCGGTGGCCACCGTGTATGACCTGATGATGGCCAACTACGGCCTCGATCGCGGCTTCGGCGGCGGCAACGTCGCCACCTCCTACGATGACGACACCCCGTTCACCCCCGCCTGGGCCGAACGCATCACCGGGGTGAAGCGCGAGGCCATCATCACCGTGGCGCGCGAATTCGCCACCAACGCCGAGCAGACCAATGGACGCTCGATGGTGATCATCGGGGCGGCGATGAACCATTGGTACCACATGGACATGAGCTACCGCGGCGTCATCAACATGCTGGTGTTCTGCGGCGCGGTCGGCCAGTCCGGCGGCGGCTGGGCGCACTACGTGGGCCAGGAGAAGCTGCGCCCGCAAACCGGCTGGCAGCCGCTGGCCTTCGGGCTCGACTGGTCGCGCCCGCCGCGCCAGATGAACTCCACCTCCTTCTTCTACGCCCAGACCGATCAGTGGCGCTACGAAACCATCACCGCCGGTGACATCCTCTCCCCGCTCGCCCCCGAGGGCGACTGGGACGTCTCGATGATCGACTACAACGTGCGGGCGGAGCGCATGGGCTGGCTCCCCTCGGCGCCGCAACTCAAGCAGAACCCGCTCGGCATCGCCGCCGCCGCCCGCGCGAAAGGCATGGCCCCGAAGGACTACGTGGCGGCCGGCCTCACCGACGGCACGCTCGATATGTCCTGTCATGACCCCGACGATCCGGCCAACTGGCCGCGCAACATGTTCGTCTGGCGCTCCAACATCCTCGGCTCGTCCGGCAAGGGGCACGAGTACTTCCTCAAGCACCTGCTCGGCACCACCCACGGCCTGCAGGGCAAGGACCTCGGGGACGAGGGCCGCCGCCGCAGCAAGGAGGTGAAGTGGCACGCGGAGGCGCCGCAGGGGAAACTCGACCTGCTCGTCACCCTCGATTTCCGCATGTCCACCACCTGCGTCTACTCCGATATCGTGCTGCCCACCGCCACCTGGTACGAGAAGAACGACCTCAACACCTCGGACATGCACCCCTTCATCCACCCGCTGTCCGCCGCCGTTGACCCGGCGTGGGAGGCGCGGTCGGACTGGGACATCTACAAGGGCCTGGCCAAGAAGTTCTCCGAAATCGCCCCCGAGGTGCTGGGCGTCGAGGAGGACGTGGTGCTCACCCCGGTCCTGCATGACACCGCGGCCGAGATGGCGCAGGCGATGGATGTGAAGGACTGGAAGCGTGGCGAAATCGCCGCCATCCCGGGCAAGACCATGGCCAACGTGGCGGTGGTGACGCGGGACTACGCCAAGCTCTACGACCAGTTCACCGCCCTCGGCCCCTTGCTGGAGAAGCTGGGCAACGGCGGCAAGGGCATCGGCTGGAACACCGACCATGAGGTGAAGGCGCTCGGCGAATTGAACGGCGTTCACACCACCGGCTCCGCCGCCGGCCGCCCCCGCATCGTCACCGACATCGACGCCACCGAAGTCATCCTCATGCTGGCGCCCGAAACCAACGGCGAAGTGGCGGTGAAGGCGTGGACGCGCTCTCCAAGGCCACCGGCCGCGAGCATGCCCACCTGGCGCGCGCCAAGGAGGACGAGAAGATCCGCTTCCGCGACATCCAGGCCCAGCCGCGCAAGATCATCTCCTCGCCCACCTGGTCGGGCATCGAGAGCGAGAAGGTCTGCTACACCGCCGGCTGGACCAATGTGAACGAACTGATCCCCTGGCGCACCCTCACCGGCCGCCAGCAGCTCTACCAGGACCATCTCTGGATGCGCGCCTTCGGCGAGGCACTCGTGACATGGAAGCCGCCGGTCGATCTCAAGACCATCGCCGGCGCGCTCGGCATGCGGCCCAACGGCAACAAGGAGATCGTGCTCAACTTCATCACCCCGCACCAGAAATGGGGCATCCACTCCACCTATTCCGACAACCTGCTGATGCTCACCCTCAATCGCGGCGGGCCGGTGGTGTGGATGTCGGAAACCGACGCCCGTTCGGCCGGGCTGGTGGATAACGACTGGGTGGAGGTGTTCAACACCAACGGCGCGCTGACCGCCCGCGTGGTGGTGTCCCAGCGGGTCAATCCCGGGATGATGATGATGTATCACGCCCAGGAGAAGATCGTGAACACGCCGGGTTCAGAAATAACCGGCAACCGCGGCGGCATCCACAACTCGGTGACGCGCACCGTGCTGAAGCCGACGCACATGATCGGCGGCTACGCCCAGCAGTCCTATGGGTTCAACTACTACGGCACGGTGGGTTCCAACCGTGACGAATTCATTGTGGTGCGGAAAATGGCGAAGGTGGATTGGCTCGAAGGGCCCCTCCCCGCCGATCACGGGAGCAAAGTGGCATGAAGATCCGCGCGCAGATCGCGATGGTGCTCAACCTCGACAAGTGCATCGGGTGCCATACCTGTTCGGTCACCTGCAAGAACGTCTGGACCACGCGCGAGGGCGTGGAATACGCCTGGTTCAACAACGTGGAGACCAAGCCCGGCGTGGGCTATCCGCGCGAATGGGAGAACCAGCGCAAATGGAACGGCGGCTGGAAGCGCAACTCCAAGGGCGCCATCGAGCCCCGCATGGGCGCCAAATGGCGGGTGCTGGCCAACATCTTCGCCAACCCCGATTTGCCCGAGATCGATGACTACTACGAGCCGTTCACGGTGGACTACGAACACCTCAAGACCGCCCGCGAAAGCCAGGCCTTCCCCACCGCCCGCCCGCGCTCGGCCATCACCGGCCAGCGGATGGAAAAAATCGAGTGGGGCCCGAATTGGGAGGAAATCCTCGGCGGCGAGTTCGCCAAGCGCTCGAAGGACGTGAACTTCGAGGCGGTGCAGAAGGAAATCTACGGCGAGTTCGAGAACACCTTCATGATGTATCTCCCCCGCCTGTGCGAGCACTGCCTCAACCCCACCTGCGCCGCCGTGTGCCCGTCGGGCGCCATCTACAAGCGCGAGGAGGACGGCATCGTCCTGATCGACCAGGACAAGTGCCGGGGCTGGCGCATGTGCGTCTCCGGCTGCCCGTACAAGAAGGTCTATTACAACTGGTCCTCCGGCAAATCCGAGAAGTGCATCTTCTGCTTCCCGCGCATCGAGAGCGGCCAGCCCACGGTGTGCTCCGAAACCTGCGTCGGCCGCATCCGCTACCTCGGCGTGCTGCTTTACGACGCGGACCGCATCCAGGAGGCCGCCAGCACGCCGGACGAGAAGGACCTCTACCAGGCCCAGCTTGACCTGTTCCTCAACCCCAATGACCCCGCGGTGATCGCGCAGGCCCGGGTGGACGGCATTTCGGAGGCCTGGCTGGAGGCGGCGAAAATCTCGCCGGTCTACAAGATGGCGATGGAGTGGAAGATCGCCTTCCCGCTGCATCCCGAATACCGCACCCTGCCGATGGTGTGGTACGTGCCGCCGCTGTCGCCGATCCAGAACGCGGCCGCCACGGGCGGTGTGGCGATGAAGAACGGCATGCCCGACGTTTCCTCGTTGCGCATCCCGCTGCGCTACCTCGCCAATCTGCTCACCGCGGGTGACGAAGCGCCGGTGAAGCTGGCGCTGGAGCGGATGCTGGCGATGCGGGCCTATATGCGGGCGAAGTCGATCGAAGGGCGGATCGACCATGGCATCGCGGCCGAGGTGGGCCTCGATGCCGCCACCATCGACGAGATGTACCGCTACCTCGCGATCGCCAACTACGAGGACCGCTTCGTGATCCCCACCGCGCATCGCGAGTGGAGCGAGGATGCGGCCGGCCTGCGCGGCGGCTGCGGCTTCACCTTCGGCAACGGCTGCTCGGGCGGCGATACGACAACCAACCTGTTCGGCACCCGCTCCAACGGGCGCGCGAAGAACCCGATGGAGGTGGTGTGATGCGCATCCTCAAGGCGCTGTCCGCCCTGCTGTGCTACCCCGACGAGGACCTCTGCGCAGCGGCGGGTGAAATTGACGCCGTGCTGGCCGAAAACCCAGCGGTGGCCGCCCGCGTGGCGCCGCTCACCCGCACCCTGGCGCTCGACGAACTGTTCGACCTGCAATCCGCCTATGTCGACCTGTTCGATCGCGGCCGGCGGGTGTCCCTGCATTTGTTCGAGCATGTCCACGGCGAAAGCCGCGATCGAGGCCAGGCCATGGTGGACCTCGCCCAGGTCTACGAACGCGGCGGCCTGCTGCTGGCGCCGGGCGAACTGCCGGACTACCTGCCGCTGTTCCTCGAATACGCCGCCACCAGGCCCGAGGCGGAGGCGATGTCGCTGCTGGGCGAAATCGCGCCGATCCTGACCGCCCTGCACGCCGCCATGCAATCCCGCGACACCGCCTACGCGGCGGTCTTCGCGGCGCTGCTTGACCTCGCCGGCGTGGAGGCGGGCGCGGCGGCCCCGGCGGTGGCCGAGGTCGATGACCTCGATGCCGCCTGGGAGGAAACCGCGGTGCAGTTCGGCCCCGGCGAAGACCTCAACGGCTGCTCGCCCGACCGCCTGCGCCAACGCCTGCGCGCGGCGGGACGTGATGTACGGGATGTTCCCGCCAAGGAGGCGGTATGATGACGCGCTCGCTCGATACGCTGCTGTTCGGCTGGTATCCGTACCTGTGCCTGACGGTGTTCCTGCTCGGCTCGCTGCTCCGCTATGACCGCGAGCAGTACACCTGGAAAAGCTACTCCTCGCAGTTGCTGCGCCGGAAGCAGCTCCGCTGGGGCTCCAACCTGTTCCATGTCGGCATCCTGGTGATCTTCCTCGGCCACGCCGGCGGCCTGCTGACGCCGATCTGGATTTTCGAGGCGCTGGGCATCTCGCACGGCTTCAAGCAGGGCCTGGCCATCGTCGCCGGCGGCACGGCGGGCCTCGCCTGCTTCGTCGGCATCGCCCTGCTCGCCCATCGCCGCCTGCTCGATGAACGCGTCCGCGCCACCTCCAGCTTCGGCGACACCGCCATCCTGCTGCTGCTGTGGGCGCAACTCACCCTCGGGCTGTTCACCATCCCGGTCTCGCTGCACCACATGGATGGCGGCGAGATGGTGAAATTCATGGGCTGGGCGCAGGGTATCCTGACGCTGGACCCGTTGGCCGCCGGGCTGCTCACCGAAGTGGCGCCGGTGTTCAAGCTGCACCTGACACTGGGCATGACGATGTTCCTGGTCTTCCCGTTCACCCGCCTGGTCCACGTCTGGAGCGCGCCGATCTGGTATCTCGGCCGGCGCGGCTACCAGGTAGTGCGGGCCCGACCGGCAACTCCGCCAAGCGGAGGGCGCATGCCATGAGCCGCCTCGTGATCGACCGCCGGGGCGAGGCCCCGGCGACCGGCAACCTGCTGGTGAACGGCGAACCCCTCGAACAACGCGAGATCGCCGCCGAAGTCGCCAACTTCCCCGCCGCCACCCCGGCCGAAAGCTGGGCCGCCGCCCGCCAGGCGCTCACCCTGCGCATGGTGCTGCGCCAGCGCGCGGCCGCCCTCGGCATCGCGGCGGTGCCGCAGGCCGACGCCGAGGGCCGCACGGAAACCATGGAGGACGCCACGTTGCGCGAACTCCTCGCCGCCGAAGTGCAGGTCTCGCTGCCCGACGCGGCGGAGGTGGCCGCCTTCCATGCCGCCAACGCCGAGCGCTTCCGCGCCCCCGGCCTGTTCGAAGCCAGCCACATCCTGTTCGAGGCGTCGCCGGATGACGCCACGGCCCGCGCCACCGCCCACCGCAACGCCTTCGCGGCGGCGGCAACGCTGGCCGACGATCCGGACCGCTTCGCCGACCTCGCACGCTCGCTGTCCACCTGCGCCTCCGCCGCATCGGGCGGCGTGCTCGGCCAGATCAGCGAGGGCGAGACGGCGCCGGAGTTCGAGGCGGTGCTGCGAGACCTGGGCGAGGGCGAGGTTTCCGCCCCGGTCGAAACCCGCTTCGGCGTCCACCTCATTCGCCTCGCCCGCCGTGCCGAGGGCGCCATACTGCCGCTTTCCAGCGTGCAGGGCCGCATCGCCGAATATCTGGCGGCCCGCGCCACCCGCAAGGCAACGGCGGCCTATCTCGCCGGGCTGCTGGAACAGGCGGTGATCGAGACGGTGGCCATCC
The DNA here is from genome assembly GCA_903845065.1 of uncultured Rhodospirillales bacterium. Taxonomy (GTDB): domain Bacteria; phylum Pseudomonadota; class Alphaproteobacteria; order Acetobacterales; family Acetobacteraceae; genus CAIYPH01. Next base: position 16,883 of record CAIMWH010000013.1, read on the forward strand.
CGCCGCCGCGCGTGGAGGAGGAGAAACTGCGCGCCTTCGTCGATCACGCCGACGATGAGCGCTGGGTGCAACTGATCGGCGTGATGAACCGCGCCGAGGACCCGGCCGCCGCCGGCGGTGCCGCCATCATGGCCCAACCCGGCCACGAGCACGCGGGGCACTGAGCGTGGTCCGCATCGGCATCCTGACCGTCTCGGACCGCGCGGCCCGCGGCGAGTACGCCGACCTCGGCGGCCCCGCGGTGGAGTCGTGGCTGCGCCACGCCATCGCCTCCCCGTGGGAGCCGGTGCGCCGGGTGATCCCGGACGGCTTCGAGAGCGTGCGGGACGGGCTGATAGGGCTGTGCGACGGCGAGGGGGTGGACCTGCTGCTGACCACCGGCGGCACCGGCCCCTCGCCGCGCGACTGCACCCCGGAAGCCACCGAGGCGGTGATCGAACGACTGATGCCCGGCTTCGGCGAGCAGATGCGCGCCGCCAGCCTGCGCGTGGTGCCAACCGCGATCCTGTCGCGCCAGGTCGCCGGGCTGCGCGGCCGCTGCCTCATCATCAACCTGCCCGGCAAGCCCTCGGCGGTGGCGGACTGCCTGGAGGCGGTATTCGCCGCGGTGCCGTACTGCCTCGATTTGATCGGCGCCGGCCGCATCGAAACCGACCCCGCCGTGATCCTGGCATTCCGCCCCAAATGAGCGATCCGGGATGGGTGGTGCTGCGCCTCGGCGCGCGGCCGTTCTTCGTGCTGGCGGCGGCCTGGGCGGTGCTGGCGATGGCGATCTGGCCGGCGGTGCTGATGGGCGACCTCGCGCTGCCCACCGCCTTCCCGGTGGTGGCATGGCACGCCCACGAACTGGTGTTCGGCTTCACCGGCGCGGTCATGGCCGGCTTCCTGCTGACCGCCATCCCGAACTGGACCGGCCGCAAGCCGGTCGCCGGCGCGGCGCTGGGCGGGCTGGTGCTGGCCTGGATCGCCGGGCGGCTCGCGGTCGGCTGCTCGGCATGGCTCGGCGATGCGTCGATCGTGGCGGCGCTGATATTCCCGGTGGCACTCGCAGGAGTGGCCTGGCGCGAGATTTCCGCCTCGGGCAACGCGCGCAACCGCAAGGTGGTGGCGGTGCTGGGCCTGTTCGCCGGGTGCGACCTGTGGTTCCAGATCGCGGTGCGCCAGGGCTGGGACACCGCACCGGCACAGCGCGGCGGCATCGCCATCCTGGTCGCCCTGGTGCTGCTGATCGGCGGCCGGGTGGTGCCGAACTTCACCCGCAACTGGCTGAAGCGCAACGCCATCGCCTCCGCCATCCCGGAATTCGGCCGTGGCGACGTGATATGCGCCGGCCTCGCGGCGGCCGGCCTGCTCGGCTGGGTGGCGGCGCCGGAGACGATCTGGCTCGCCCCGCTGTTCGCGGTGGCCGGCATCGCCACGCTGTGGCGCATGGCGCGCTGGGGCGGCTGGGCGGCGCGGCGGGACTGGCTGATGGCGGTGCTGCATGTCGGCTTCGCGGTGGCCGGCCTCGGCTTCCTCGCCGCAACCGCCGCCGCGCTGTGGCCCGACGCCATCCCGCAGGCCCTGGTGGTGCATGTCTGGACCGTCGGCGCCATCGGCCTGATGACCACCGGCATGATGACCCGCGCCACCCTCGGCCACACCGGCGGCACGCTGCGCGCGGACGGGCCGACGCGGGCGATCTACGCCGCGGTCGGCGCGGCATTGCTGGCCCGCCTCGGCGTGGTGCTGCTCCCCTCATTCGCCCTGCCGCTGATCGGCGTGGCCGCGGCGCTGTGGTGCGCCGCCTTCGCGCTGTTCCTGTGGCGCTACGGCCGGGCGCTGCTGTCGGGCTGATCGGTGGTGCCGCCGAGATAGAGGCTGGTCAGCGCCGGATTGCGCGCCAACTCCCGCGCCGGCCCGTGCAGCCGCACCTGCCCGGTCTCCAGCACATACCCCTCGTCGGCGATCTCCAGCGCCGCGCGGGCGTTCTGCTCCACCAGCAGGATCGCCATGCCCCGATCCCGCAGCGTGGCGATGGTGGCCAGGATATCCCGCACGATGAGCGGCGCGAGCCCCAGGCTCGGCTCGTCGAGCAGCAACAGGCGCGGCCTCGCCATCAACGCCCGCCCCAGCGCCAGCATCTGCCGCTCCCCGCCCGACAGTGTCCCCGCCCGCTGCGCCCGCCGTTCGGACAGGCGGGGGAACAGCGCATAGATTTCCGCCAGCCCCTGCCGCAGCCACGCCCGGTCCCGCCGATGGGCATAGGCGCCGAGCAGCAAATTGTCGGCCACCGGCAGATCGGCGAACAACTCGCGCTTTTCCGGCACCAGGCACATGCCGCGCTCCACCCGCCCCTCCACGTCGGTATCGGCGAGAGACGTGCCGTCATACGTCACGCTGCCCTGGTGCGGCAGCAACCCCATCAGGGCCGCCAGCAGCGTGGTCTTGCCGGCGCCATTGGGCCCGATCACGGTGACAATCCGCCCCGCCGCGATGGACAGCGAAACCCGCGTCACCGCCTCGATCCGCCCATACGCCACCGAGATATCGCGAACCTCCAGCAGGCTCATGCCGCCGCGCCCAGATAGGCGCGCTGCACCGCGGCGTCGGCGCGAATGGCGGCCGGCGCCCCCTCGGCGATCACGCTGCCGAACTCCATCACCACCGCCCGATCCACCACGGACATCACGAACTCCATGTCATGCTCCACCAGCAGGATCGAGACTCCCTCGGCCCGCAGGGTGCGCAGCAGCGTGGCCAGCGCCTGCTTCTCGGCATGGCGCAGCCCGGCGGCCGGTTCGTCGAGCATGATCAGCACCGGGTCGGCCGCCAGCGCCCGGGCGATCTCCAGCACCCGCTGCTGCCCCAGCGGCAGGCTCCCCGCCATCGCGTGCGGCGTGGCCGCCAGCCCCACCCGGCGAAGCTGCGCCATCGCCACCCCGGCAATGCGCCGCTCCTCCGCCCGATCCAGCCGCAACGCCCCCGCGATCAACCCGGCCCCGCCGCGCAGATGCGCCCCCAGCATCACATTCTCCAGCAGGCTCATGGTGGGCCGCAGCCGCACATGCTGGAAGCTGCGCGCGATCCCCTGGGCCGCGACGCGCCGCGCCGGCAGGCCGGTGATGTCGAGGTCCAAGAAGTGCACCAGCCCGGAATCAATGCGCGCGGCGCCGCTGATAAGGTTGAACAAGGTGGACTTGCCCGCCCCGTTCGGCCCGATCAGCCCCAGTATCTCCCCCGCATGCAGCGTGAAGCTCACCCCATTCACCGCCACCAGCCCGCCGAACCGCTTGGTCACCGCCGCGAGCGTCAGCAGGTGCGCCCCCGGCGCCGGCAACCGCCGCCGTGGCAACTCGGCCTCGGCCGGGATCGGCGGCGTGGCGGCCGGCACCAGCCGCCGCAGCGCCGGGATCAACCCACCCCGCGCCCGCTGCAACACCAGGATGAACAGCACCGCGAACACGATCACCTCGATCGGCCCGGACTGCTTCACCAGATACGGCAGCACGTCCTGCAACCCGTCCTTGGCGAACGTCACCACCGCCGCGCCCAGCACGGCGCCGCCGATCTGCCCGGCCCCGCCCAGCATCGCCATGAACAGATATTCCATCCCCGGCCCGACATCGAACGCCGTGGGGCCGACAAAACGCTGCACATGCGCATAGAGCCAGCCCGACAACCCGGCCAAAACCGCGGACAGCACGAACACGGCAAGGCGAATACGGAAACTGTCGATGCCAAGGCTCTCCGCCATCGCCGCCCCGCCGCGCAACGCCCGGATCGCGCGTCCCTGGCGAGCCCCGAGCAGGTTGGCGCACAGCCACATCACCCCCCCCAGGCTCAGCCAGATCAGCCCGTACGCCGCCGCACTGCTGCTCAGCGGATACGGCCCCAGCGCCACCGGAGGAATGCCGCTGATGCCATTATGGCCGCCCAGCGCCAGCGAATTGCCGAAGAAAAAGAAAATCGCCAACCCCCAGGCAATCGTCGACAGCGGCAGCAAATGCCCGCCCAGCCGCAACGTCGCCACCCCCAGCACCATCGCCACCGCCCCACTCAGCACCAGCGCCAACACCAGCCCCAGCCACGGCGAACCGCCCTGCGTGGTGGTGAACCAGGCCGTCGCATAGGCGCCAATCCCCACGAACGCCGCCTGCCCGAACGAGGTCAGCCCGCCCACCCCGGTCAGCAGCACCAGCCCCAGCGCCGCCAGCGCGCTCATCCCGATGTAGTTCATCAACGTGATGAAATACGGGCTCGCCACCAGCGGCAGCCCCGCCAATCCCAGCACCAAAGCCGGCAGGAGCAGGCGGCGCATCACAGCTCCTCCTCCTCCCCATCATCCTCGGCCGGCCGGCCCAGCGTCGAGCGCAACACCAGGATCGGCACCAGCGCCGCGAACACCACCGCATCCTTGAACGTGCTGTCATAGAACGCGGCGAAACTCTCCATCTGCCCCACCAGCAGCGCCCCCAGCACCGCCCCCGGCGTGCTCACCAGCCCGCCGATGATGGCCCCCACGAACGCCTTCAGCCCCAGCACGAACCCGCTGTCATAAAACAACGTCGTCACCGGCCCGATCAAAATCCCCCCCGCCGCCGCCAGCGCCGAGGCCAGCAAAAACGCAATCGTGCCCGCCTGTCCCGGCCGGATGCCCACCAGCCGCGCCCCCACCCGATTGATCGCTGTCGCCCGCAACGCCTTGCCCGTCATGCTGCGTTCGAAAAACACCCACAGCCCCAGCGCCAGCCCCGCCGAGGCGCCCAGCATCAGCAGCATCTGCGCCGGGAAATACAGCCCCGCGAAATCCACCCCGCCATCCGCCAGCAACCGCGGCCGCGCCCCCTCCGGCCCGAACACCACCAAGGCAAGCCCCGACACCGCGAAATGCAGCACCACCGCCACAATCAACAACACCAGCACCGGCGCATCCGCGATCGGCCGGAACGCAATCCGATACAACAACGGCCCCGTCGGCAATATCAGCGCCAACGTCAGCCCATACTCCACCAGCGGCGGCAACGCCCGCCCCGCCAACACCACCGCCAGCCCCACCGGCACCAACGGCACCACCAGATACGCCAGCACCGCCCGGCCCAACCCACCCCAGCGCCCACCCCGCGCCAGACCCACCACCTCCATCAAAAACGCCAGCCCCGCCAGCAACCCCACCAGCCAAACCGTCCCCGGCAACCGACCCGCCTGAACCGCCGCCAACGTCAACGAGGCATACGCAACAATGTCCCCGAACGGAACAAACACCACCCGGGTGATCAGAAAAACCTGCACAATCCCCAAAGCCACCAAAGCATAAATCGCCCCATTGGCCACCCCATCCTGCGCCAACAACAGCGCCAGTTCGGCGGTCATGCGGGTGATCCGAGGGGAGGAAGGAAGGCGAGGGCTCTGCCCTCGACCCGCAAAGGGGCAGGGGCCCCTTTGATCCCGTTACTTAAGAGGTTCTGGATCAGGAGGGGGGCCGACCGCAGCCGTGGCAACCGCTCGGTTGGCCCCCCTCCTGTACCAGAACATTCCCTTAGGTGTTGGGTTCCATGGGCCCGGCCCTGGGTGGGGTCGA
>CAIMWH010000014.1 GCA_903845065.1 uncultured Rhodospirillales bacterium
TCAACCATCGCAGGCTGCTCGAACCTATCGGCAACATCCCGCCCGCCGAAGCCGAAGACCGCTACTACGCTATGCTCGAACAGCCAGACATGGCAGCGTGACTCAAACCAAATAGCCTCCGGGAAACCCGGGGCGGTTCACTGTCTGCCCACCACCGGCTCCTGCCCGGGCCAGTTCACCGCCAACACCATGGGGATGGTGTCCGAAGCCATCGGCCTCGCCCTCCTCGGCAGTTCCATGGTGCCGGCCGCCTTCGCCGAGCGGGACGCGCTGAACCGCCGCTGCGGCCGCGTTGTCGCCGAGGCGGTGCTGCGCGGCGGGCCGCTGCCGCGCGACATCGTCACCCGCAAGGCGCTCGAAAACGCCTGCGCCGTGGTGGCCGCCACCGGCGGTTCCACCAATGCCGTGCTGCACATCCCGGCCATCGCCAACGAAGCCGGCATTGGGTTCGACATGGATGACGTGGCGGTGGTGTTCGCCCGCACGCCGCTCATCGGCAACCTGCAACCCGGCGGCAAATACCTCGCGCGGGATATCCATGAAATCGGCGGCGCGCCCGTGGTGCTGCGCGAACTCCTGCGCGGCGGCTACATCCATGGCGACACCATGACGGTGACCGGGCGAACCCTCGCCGAGGAGCTTGCCACCGCCGCCGCGCCGGACGGCGATATCGTGCGCGTCCTTGACGCACCGATTTCCCCCAACGGCGGCCTCATCATCCTCAAGGGCAACCTCTGCCCGGACGGCGCGGTGCTGAAAACCGCCGGCCTCAAATCCCTCCGCCATCGCGGCCCCGCCCGGGTGTTCGAGAACGAGGAGACCGCGCAATACGCCGTCGCCCACCGGCTCTACCAGCCCGGCGATGCCATCATCATCCGCAACGAAGGCCCGCGCGGCGGCCCCGGCATGCGCGAAATGCTCGGCATCACCGCGTTGATCTACGGCCAGGGCAATGGCGAAAAAGTAGCCCTTATCACCGATGGCCGCTTCTCTGGCGCCACCCGTGGCATGTGCATCGGTTACGCCTGCCCGGAAGCCCGCGTCGGCGGCCCGATCAGCCTGGTGCAGGACGGCGACATCATCGAGATCGACGCCACCCCTGGCGTGGGCACCATCAGGGTCATGCTCACCGATGACGAGCTTGATGACCGAGCCGCCGCCCGCGGCAAGATCGCCAACCCCCGCCTCGGCGGGCTGCTGGAGAAATACAGCGCCGTTGTGGGGCAGGCGAACAAAGGTGCGGTCACCCACAGCGGCAACGTGGACTGGCCGATGGACCCGGTCCCCGATATCGCGCGATAACCTCCGCCTCAAGCGGGGAACACAAAATCATGCACACCACGACTCTCGGTCGTACCGGGCTGCGCGTCAGCGTCGCCGGCCTGGGCTGCGGCGGCTTCAGCCGGCTCGGCCTCTCCACCGGCAAAACCGCCGCCGAGGCCACCGCCCTGGTGCGCCTGGCGATCGACAGCGGCATCACCCTGATCGACACGGCGGCACAGTACGGCACCGAGGAAATCGTCGGCGAGGCCATCCGCCACGTGCCGCGCGACAGCGTGGTGCTCGCCACCAAATGCCTCACTGTGCTCGATGGCGCGCCCACCACCGCCGCCCGCCTCGCGGAAAGCATCGAGGCCTCGCTGCGCGCCCTCGGTACCGACTACATCGACGTCTTCCAACTCCACGGCGTCAGCCCCGAACGCTATGACCGCGCGATGACGGACCTGCTGCCCGAACTCATCCGCGCCCGCGAGGCCGGCAAGATCCGCTTCCTCGGCATCACCGAGTCCGGCGGCAATGATCGTTCCCACACCATGCTGCAACAGGCGGTGACGGACGGCGTGTGGGATGTCGGCATGGTGGCCTTCAACATGCTCCATCGCACCGCGAGCGATCACCTGTTCCCCGCCACCCAGGCCGCCGGCGTTGGCACGCTGGTGATGCACGCGGTGCGCAGCATCTTCGCCCGGCCGGACTTCCTCGCCGCCTCCATCCGGGAGCTTGCCGCCACCGGCGTGGTGCCGGCCCGCCTCGCCGCCAGTGATGCACCGCTCGATTTCCTGGTGCACGCAGGCGGGGCTGCGAGCGTGACCGAAGCGGCGTACCGCTTCGCGCGCCATTCCGCCGGGGTGGATGTGGTGCTGTTCGGCACCGGCAGCGCTGACCATCTGCGGGCCAACATCGAATCCCTCAACCGCCCGCCGCTCCCGGCGGCCGATCTTGCCGAACTGCTGGACCTGTTTGGCAATGTCAGCGGGCTTGGGTTGGAAAGCCCCAAGTCATAGGCGAAAGCAAGGCTCCGCTGGCCAAGGGGCTTGCCCCTTTGCCGGCGGAGCCTTGCTTGTGGCGCTACCCCTTCGCCTGCTGCTCCATGATCGCCCGCAGCTTCGCGTTGGTCCCATTGAGGTCCGGCAGTCGCGCCCCCTTCGCCACTTCCGCCAGGCGCGGCCCTTCGGCGGCCTGCATCGCGATGGCGCGCTCGGCGGCGGCGGTGATGGCGGCGGCGTTGGGCGGCAGCACCAGCACGCCGTTTTCATCGGCCAGGATAGCATCGCCCGGGTTCACCGCCACGCCGCCGATGGATACCGGCACGCAGAACTGGCCCTGCTGGAAAATCACCTTGGTCGTGACCGCCGACAGGCCGCGCGACCAGACCGGCACCTTGTAGTCGCGGATTTCCTGGATATCGGTGGTCACGCCATCGACGATGATGGCCTTGCAGCCGGCTTCCCTCGCCGCATAGGCCACGCCGCCGCCCACGGCCGCATGGCGCGTATCCCCAGCGCGATCGATCAGCAGGATATCGCCGGGCCGGAGTTGCCCCAGCGCGTAGTGCACGATGGTGCTGTCATTGGCGGCGCAGCGCACCGTCACCGCCGTTCCCGCCACCCGCGGCACCTGCCAGCGCGCCGAGATCGCCGGATCGACGAAGCCGGTGTGCAGGAAATGGCCGATGGTGGCCGGTTCCGCCCGCTCCAGCAGCGCGATCAGCGCGGGGTCGATCTGGGTGGGCAGTTCATTGAGGACAAACATCTCTATCTCCTTGGGAAATCAACGCCCGAGCGCACGGGTAAGCCCCACCGCGCGTTCGAGGATCAGCACGATGGCCAGCGTCAGCAGCACCAGCAGCGCCGACACGGCGGCCACCAGCGGATCGGTCCGGCTTTCGACGTAGCGGAACATCGCGACGGGCAGGGTGGTCAACTGCGGCCCCACCACGAACAGCGAAATTACCACCTCGTCGAACGAGACCAGGAACACGATGGCGCCGGTGGCCGCGACGCCGGGCAGCATCAATGGCAGCGTGACGCGTTGGAATACCGACCATGGCGCCGCGCCCAGGCTCGATGCTGCTTCCTCCACGCCGGCCGGCAGCGTCGAAACCGAGGTCATCAGCACCCGGATGCCGTAGGGCAGCGCTACCAGCAGATGCGCCAGCAACAGCCCGGGCCACGACCCGATCAGCCCGTAGCCGACGAAGATAATGAGCAGCGCCAGGGCCAGTACGATGGTGGGCAGCAGCAGCGGCGCGGTCAGCACCGCCAGCAGCGCCTCGCGCCCGCGGAACCGCTGCCGCGCCAGCACCAGCGCGGCCGGCATCGCCAGCACCACCGTCGCCGCGCACACCAGCAGCGCCAGCACGAAACTATTGCGCGCCGCCGCCATCAGCCCGGCATCCTGCGCCAGCGCCACATACCAACGCAGGCTGAACCCGCTCGGCGGCCACACCAGATAGCGATCGGCGGAGAAGGACATCGGCAGCACCAGCAGCACCGGCGCCAGCAGGAACAGGAATAGCGCGGCGATCACCACGCCATGCAGCGCGCGCTTCATCATGCCTCCACGATGCGCAGGATGCGCCCGTAGAGCAGCAGCGCCGCGCCGAACACCGCCAGCGACAGCACCGACAATGCCGCCGCCACCGGCCAGTTCAGCGTCACGATGGCCTGGTCGTAGATTTCGGTGGCCAACAGGATTACCCGTCCGCCGCCCAGCAGCTTCGGCGTGATGAAGCTCGACACCGTCAGCACGAACGCGAGGAGGCAGCCGAGCAGCACGCCGGGCATGCTCAGCGGCAGCACCACCCGCAGTAACACCCGCCATGGCGGCGCGCCAAGGCTGGCCGCAGCTTCTTCGAGCGCCACGTTCAGCCGTCCGAAGCCGGCGAGCAGGCACAGGATCATCGTCGGCATTAGGATTTCCACCAGCGCGATCGCCACGCCGGTGAGGTTGAACACCATGCGTGGCGGCTTCGCCATGCCGAGCCAGCGCAGCGCGGCGGCGACTATGCCGTTATCCCCGAGGATCACCATCCAGCCATAGGTTCGCACCACGGCGGACACCAGCAGTGGCGAAATGCATGCCACCATCAACAGGTTGCGCCAGCGTGCCGACGCGCGATGGATGAACAGTGCCAGCGGATAGCCGGCCAGCAGCGTCCCCACCGTTACCATCGCGGCCACGCCGACGCTGCTGGTTACCAACTCCAGGTAGTACGGGTCAGCCAGCAGATCGGCCCATGTGGCGAGCGTCGGGCCAGGCCCGATACCGCCGCCTGGCCGTGCCTCGTTGAAGGACAGGCTGGCCAGGTTCAGCACCGGGGCCAGGAATGTCAGCAGGTTGACCAGCAGGACGGGGCCGAGCAGCAGGGCGGAAAGGCGCATGGTCAGCCCCTCGCGCTCATCGCGGAAACACCAGCGTGTCGCTTACCCGCCAACTTACGCGCACGCCGTCCCCGACGGCCGGCAGCGCCGTGCCGGGCTGGGTCGGGCGTTCCACCACGACGATGCCGCCGCCAACCTCAACCTCGCAGGCCAGCATGTCACCGACATAGGTCACCCGGCGGACCACGCCGGGGCATATGTTCCAGCCATCGCCCTCGGCGCCATCGAACCCCACGCGGTGCGGCCGGATCATCACCGTGACCGGGCCGGCCGGCACCGGTGCGGCGCTGCGCACGCGGTGTTCGCCCAGCCGGATCACCCCATCCGCCCCCGCCTCGGCGGCGATGCGGTTGGAGCGGCCGACGAAATCCGCCACGAACTCGCTCGCCGGATGTTCATAGATATCGTGCGGGGTGCCGAGTTGCGCCACGCGGCCTTTTTCCATCACCGCGATGCGATCACACATCGCCAGCGCCTCGGCCTGGTCGTGCGTCACGAAAATGGTGGTGATGCCCAGGCGTTTCTGGATGTCGTGGATTTCCGCCCGCATCTCCTCGCGCAGCTTGGCATCGAGGTTGGACAGCGGTTCGTCCAGCAGTAGGATTGCCGGCTCGATCACCAGCGCGCGGGCCAGCGCCACCCGTTGCTGCTGGCCGCCGGAAAGCTCGCGCGGGCGGCGGTGGGCGAGGGCGCCGAGTTGCACCAGGTCCAGCGCCTGCGCCACCTTGCCCGCGATATCCGCCCGCTTCAGCCCGCGCATTTCCAGCCCGAACGCCACGTTGGCCGCCACATCCATGTGCGGGAACAGGGCGTAGCTCTGGAACACGATCCCCATGTCCCGCTTGTGCGGCGGCAGGGTGGTGACATCGCGGCCACCCACCATCACCCGCCCCGACGTGCTCGGCGTCAGGCCGCCGATCATCCGCAGCGTGGTGGTCTTGCCGCAGCCGGAGGGGCCGAGCAGGCCGATGAATTCGCCGGGCGCCACATCGAGGGATACCGCCGCCACCGCCGGTGGGCCGTCACCGTAGCGCTTGGAGAGCGCTTCCAGCGTCAGCCGCGTGCCGCTGCTGGCCAAGGGATCAGCGCTTGGTCAGGATACGGCGGCGCCACTGTTCGGATATGCCGTCGCGAATGCGCGCGATCTCCAGCCAGTCCACATCCAGCATGTTGGCCATACGCTCCGGCGTGGCGGCGGTGCGGCCCAGCGCCTCGGCCGAAATCTGCGCCTTGGCGTTGACCGGGGCGTAGAACATACGCTCGGTGAACGCCTTCTGTGCCTCGGTGCCGAGGGCATAGTTGATGAAGGTTTTGGCGGGGCCGGTGTTCTTCGCGCCTTTCACCAGGCACATGTTGTTGATCTGGAACAGCGACCCCTCGGACGGGATGGCCACCGCGAGCTTGCCGCCCGAGGCCGCCGAGTAGATCTGGCCGCGCGCGTTCCAGCCCACCGCCATCTTTGCCTGGCCCTGGGTGATGAAGGTGTAGGGATCGGGCGTCGGGTTCCAGCTCAGCACGTTGGGCGCCATTTCGGCGATCTTGGCGAGGCCGGTTTCGACGGACTTGCGATAATCGCCGCCGCCCCAGGCCTTGTTGGCCATCAGGGTGAAGCTGATGCCGACGATGTCGGGCGGGGCGGTGATGGCGATCTGGTCCTTGAACTGCGGGTCCCAGAAGGCCTTCCACGAGGTGGGCGCCGGCTTCACCTTGTCGGGCGCGTAGAGCATCACATAGTTGTCGAAGGTGCCCGCCACGCCCGAGACGCCCTTGGTGAAGGCGGAGGGGAACAGCTCCTTCATCACCGGCAGGTCCGAGATATCCTCAAGCAGCCCGTCATCGGTGGCACCCTTGGCGACCGAAACGTCGAACAGTACCGCGTCAAGCTGCGGCGCGGCCTTTTGCGCGCGGAGCACGCCGAGGGTCTGCGCCGAACTGCCCATCGGGTAGTAGACCACCTTGATGCCGGGATTGGCCTTCATGAACGGTTCCACCACGGCGGCGCGGTAGTTGTCCTCGAAAATGCCGGAGTAGGCCCCGAAGGTGAGCGTGCCCTCCTCGGCGCGGGCGCGCTGGATGAAGGGGGTGGCGAGCGCGGTGCCGAGCAGGGCGCGGCGGGGCAGCGGGGACAGGCGCATGGCGAACTCCGGTTCTGGCAGGCGGCAGCGTGTGGCCAGACAGTGGAGAATGCGAGGCCCGTTCGCAACCGCCTTTCGGGCTTGTTACGCCGCCAGACTACGACATCGCCATGAGGGTTGCGTTGCCGCCGGCGGCGGCGGTGTTGGTGGAAATGGCCTGCTCCTCCACCAGCCCTTCGAGCCGGTACTCCTGCTGCCCGTCGGCCAGCACGTGCAACGGCAGGATGGCGCCGGGCCGTTCCGCGAGGCGGATCGCGAGGTCCCGCAATGCCGCGCGCGGCCCGTCGAACAGCACGCCGTGCAGGTCGGGCAACGCCAGCGGGTCCTCTGCCAGAACGATATCGGTATCCGCCGCGCCGCCGATGCCGGGATGGTCGCGCGCCACCACCGCGACGTTGCCTGTGGCGCGGATGGCCGCGCATTGCCGTCGCAGGGCCTCCGCCATGGTGGAAATTGCGGCGATGTTCCCGCGCGGGGCCACGATGTAGCGGTTCTGCTCCCCGGCCGGGCCGGCCAGTTCGCCGCTCTCGGGCAGCGCCGGCGCGCCCGCGCTCAACAGCCGGGACAGGTAGAGCGGCCCGCCCGCCTTCGGCCCGGTGCCCGACAGCCCGCGGCCGCCGAACGGCTGTACGCCCACCACGGCGCCGATGATGTTGCGGTTGATATAGAGGTTCCCGGCCCGGACCCGGGCCGTTACCCGCGCCGCGGTTTCCTCGATCCGCGTGTGCAGCCCGAAGGTCAGCCCGTAGCCGGTGGCGTTGATGGCGTCGATCAGGATGTCGAGCCCGTCGCGGTGGAAGCGCAGCACGTGCAGCACCGGGCCGAACACCTCGCGGCCGATTTCGGCGATGCTGCCGATCTCGATCAGGGTGGGGGCGACGAAGCTGCCGTGGCGTGCCGCGTCCGGCAGGCCGAATGCCTCCACGGCATTGCCGCGTGCCCGCATGGCGGCGATGTGGGCCTCCAGCATGGCCTGGGCCGTGGCGCTGATGACCGGGCCGACATCGATATCCAGCCGGTCCGGCCGGCCGATTTCGAGTTCGCGCATGGCGCCGCGCAGCATCGCCAAGGTGTGTTCGGCGATGTCGTCCTGCAGACACAGGACGCGCAGGGCCGAGCAGCGTTGGCCGGCGGAATCGAAGGCGGAGGCGATCACGTCCACCACCACTTGCTCGGCGAGCGCGGAGCTGTCGACGACGAGGGCGTTCATGCCGCCGGTTTCGGCGATCAGCGGCACCGGCGTGCCGTCGGGATTGAGGCGTTCGGCCAGCGCCCGCTGGATCAGGCGGGCGACCTCGGTGGAGCCGGTGAACACCACGCCGCGCACCCGCGCGTCGGCCACCAGGGCCGCGCCTATATCGCCCGCGCCGGGGATCAGGTGGAGCGCGTCGGGCGGAACCCCGGCTTCATGGAGCAGGCGGACGGCCTCGGCGGCCACCAGCGGGGTTTCCTCGGCCGGTTTCGCCAGCACCGGATTGCCGGCCGCCAGCGCCGCCGCCACCTGCCCGGTGAAGATCGCGAGGGGGAAATTCCACGGGCTGATGCAGGCCACCGGGCCCAGCGGGCGGCTCGCCGGGGTCAGCCGGTGCAGTGCCTCGCTGGCGTAGAACCGCAGGAAATCTACCGCCTCGCGCACCTCGCTGACCGCGTTGGGCAGGGTCTTGCCGGCCTCGCGCACCAGCAGGCCGAGGAGCGCCCCGCGCCGTGCCTCGAAGGCGTCCGCCGCCCGCAGCAGTACCGCCGCCCGTGCGGTGGGGTCCATTGCGCCCCACGGCGATCCGGCCGCGTGGCCCACCGCCGCCGTGACCTCGGCCACCGTCATCTCCACGACGGTGCCCACCTCATCGCGCCGATCGGCCGGATTGAGCACCGCCCGCCCTGGCCCGTCACCGCCGGCGTGCCATGGCCCGCGATCCGCCAGCCATCCCGGCAGTTCCTGCAAAACCCGCTCGCTGGCGAGATCAAGCCCCTTCGAGTTGCGTCGCGTGGCGCCGAACAATTCGGCCGGCAGCGCAATCCCCGGGTGCGGTGCGCCGATCGGCGTCATCGCCCGCACTTCCGCCACCGGATCGGCGATCAATGCTTCCACCGGCACGTCCGGATCGGCGATGCGGTTGACGAAGGAGGAATTCGCCCCGTTCTCCAACAGCCGTCGGACCAGGTAGGCCAGCAGCGTTTCGTGGGTGCCGACCGGGGCATAGACCCGGCAGGGCCGCGCGAGCTTGTCCGGCCCGACCACCTCCTCGTAGAGCGGTTCGCCCATGCCGTGCAGGCACTGGAACTCGTAGCGGCTGGGGGCGAAATCGCTGCCGGCCATTTCCATCACGGCAGCGAGGGTTTGGGCGTTGTGGGTGGCGAACTGGGAGAACGCCGCATCGGGCGCATCGAGGAGTTTTCGGGCGCAGGCCAAGTAGGACACATCGGTGTGCAGTTTGCGGGTGAACACCGGGAAGCCGTCGAGCCCGTCGATCTGGGCGCGCTTGATTTCGCTGTCCCAGTAGGCGCCCTTGACCAGGCGCACCATCAGGCGGTGGCCGCTGCGCCGCGCGAGGTCGATCAGCCAGTCGATCACGAAGGGCGCGCGCTTCTGGTAGGCCTGCACCACGAAGCCGATGCCATTCCAGCCGGCGAGGGTGGGGTCGAGACAGAGGGCTTCCAGCAGGTCGAGCGAGAGGTCGAGCCGGTCGGCTTCCTCGGCGTCGATGTTGAGGCCGAGGTCGTAGCCGCGGGCGAGGGCGGCGAGGTGGCGCAGGCGGGGCAAGAGTTCGGCCATCACGCGGTCGCGCTTGGCGCGGGTGTAGCGGGGGTGCAGGGCGGAGAGCTTGATGGAAATGCCGGGGCCGCCGACGATGCCGCGCCCGGCGGAGGCGCGGCCGATGGCGTGGATGGCGGTTTCGTATTCGCCGAGGTAGCGCGCGGCGTCGGCGGCGGTGAGGGCGGCTTCGCCCAGCATATCGTACGAGTAGCGGAAGCCGCGCACCTCCATGCGGCGGGCGCGGGCGAGGGCTTCCTCGATGGTGCGGCCGGTGACGAACTGCTCGCCCATCATGCGCATCGCCATGTCCACCCCGCCGCGGATGAGTGGTTCGCCGCCGCGGGCGAGCAGGCGGGTGAGGGCGGAGGCGAGGCGGGTTTCGTTGACGCTCTGCACCAGGCGGCCGGTGACGACGAGGCCCCAGGTGGCGGCGTTGACGAACAGCGACGGGCTGTGGCCGACATGGGCGCGCCAGTCTCCGCCCGCGAGTTTGTCGCGGATCAGGGCATCGCGGGTGGCGCGGTCGGGGATGCGCAGGAGGGCCTCGGCGAGGCACATCAGGGCGACGCCTTCCTGGCTCGAGAGGGCGTATTCCTGGATCAGACCGTCCACCGCGCCACCGCTTTTCTTGGCGCGCAGGGCTTCGACGAGGGAGCGCGCCCGGGCTTCGGCGGCGGCGGCCTGCTCGGGGGGAAGGGTGGCGGCGGCGAGCAACGGCGGCAGGCAGGTGGCCTCGGGGCGGCGGCAGGCGGCGGTGATGGCGCCGCGCAGGGCGCTTCGGGGCGGGACCGCGTGGGCGAGGGCGGCAAATGGGGGCTCAAATGGGTCGGTGGGCATGGGGACCTCCAACGTGAGCGTAGCGGATGCGGTGGGCCAATTCGAGGGTGCCGGCGTAGACCAGCGCGCAAAGGGCGCTGCGTGAAGGCAGGGTGTGCTAAAAGAGATGTCAAAGAACTGGGGGATTCCGATCATGGCCACCACCGAACACGCCACCGTCTGCACGCTCGATTGTCCGGACACCTGCAGCCTGACGGTGACGGTGGATGACGGGCGGATCATGAAGGTTCGCGGTTCCCAGGCGCTCGGCTACACGGACGGGGTGATCTGCAACAAGGTGGCGCACCACACCGGTGAATTCGTGCATGGCGCCGGGCGCATCCTGCATCCGATGCGCCGGGTGGGACCGCGCGGGTCCGGCCGGTTCGAGCGGATCGGGTGGGATGCGGCGCTGGATATCATTCATGCGCGGGTGAGCGCGGTGATCGCGCAATGGGGGCCGCAGGCGGTGGCGCCGCTGAACTATGCCGGGCCGCATGGGATGCTGGCGGGCGATAGCATGTCGATGCGGTTCTTCCATAAGCTGGGGGCGAGCCTGCTGTTCCGGCGTTCCATGTGCGGCGGGGTGCGCAGCGAGGCCTGGAGCGGGACGTATGGGGCGGTGCCGGGGATCGGGCCGGAGGCGGCGGGTGCGGCGGCGCTGAATGTGGTGTGGGGCAACAACGCGACGGTGACCAACCTGCATCTGGTGCGCCAGGTCAGGGCGGCGAAGCGGCTGGGCGGCAAGCTGGTGGTAATCGATCCGATGCGCAGCAAGATCGCGGAGCAGGCTGATCTGCACGTGGCGCTGCTGCCGGGCACGGATGTGGTGCTGGGGTTCGCGCTGGCGGTCGAGCTGGAGCGGATCGGGGCGCATGATCTCGATTTCATCGGCCGGCATGTGGCGGGGTACGAGGCGTTCATGGCGGCGGCGCGGGCGTGGCCGGTGGAGCTGGCGGCGGTGACGTGTGGGGTGCCGGCCGAGCAGATCCGCACGCTGGCGGCGTGGATGGCGGCGGCCGATCCGCTGGTGGTGGCGCCGGGGAACGGGCTGGAGCGCGGGCGCAATGGCGGCAGCGGGTTGCGGGCGGCGATTGCGTTGCCGGCGTTGCTCGGCAAGCTCGATGCGCGCAATGGGCTGGTGTTGGGGGCGGGATCGACGTTCCCGCGCGCGCCGGGGCTGACGCGGCCGGACCTGCTGCCGGCGGGGACGCGGACCCTGAATATCCTCGATATCGGGCGGCATCTGGAAAGCGATGACATCGCGCCGCCGCTGCGGGCGCTGTTCATCTACAACCACAACCCGATCGTGGTGCATCCCGACCAGAACCGGCTGCGGCGCGGACTGGAGCGGGAGGATGTGTTCTCCGTCGGCATCGAGGTGTCGATGACGGAGAGCATGGCGTATTGCGACGTGGTGCTGCCGGCGGCTTCGCAGTTCGAGTACGACGATATCTATGGCTCGTATGGGCACCATTGGTTGCAGCGGGCGCAGCCGGTGATCGCCCCGCTGGGCGAGGCGTTGCCGAATACCGAGATTTTCCGCCGGCTGGCGGCGCGGTTCGGGTTAACCGATGCATGCTTTGCCGTGGATGACCTGGCGCTGATGGACGAGGCGCTGAATGGTGCGGATGCGCGGCTGAAGGGCGTGCGGCCGAGCGCGTTGCCGGTGGGCACGGCGATGCGGATGACGGCGCCTGATGGCAAGGCGCTGGCGCTGTTCGACAATGTGATGCCGGGGACCCCTTCGGGGAAGATCGAGCTGGTGTCGGACGTGCTGGCATCGCGGTGGGGCGCGCATGCGCGGGTGCCGGAATTCCGGCCGAGCGGGGCGGTGTTGCCGCTGGCGTTGATTTCGCCGGCTTCGGACAAGCGGATTTCCTCGACGTTGCTGGGGGCCGGTGGCGGGGTGGGGGATGCGCCGGCGTTGTGGATGCATCCGCGCGATGCTGCGGCGCGCGGGTTGGATGGGGCGAAGGAGGTTCGGGTGTTCAATGACCTCGGCATGGTGATCCTGCCGCTGCGGATCACCGACGCGGTGCCGCCGGGGGTGGTGGCGTCCGAGAAGGGCGCCTGGCTGGCGACCAGCCGCACCGGGCAGACCATCAGCGCGCTGGTTTCGGCGGATGCGCGGGCGGATTTGTCGGAGGGCGCCTGCTACAACGATACCACCGTCGAGGTGGCCGCCGCGTAGGCTACTTGCTGAGGTATTTCATCCCGGCATCGCACATGATGGTCACGATGGTGGCGCCGGGGGCGAGGTGTTCGGCCAGGCGCAGGGCGGCGATGACGTTGCAGCCGGTGGAGGTGCCGGCGAAGACGCCTTCCTCGCGGGCCAGGCGGTCGGCCATCGCCTTGGCGTCGGCGGTGGAGACCTGTTCGATGCGGTTGACGACCGCGGGGCGCCACAGTGGCACGACGAAGCCGGCGCCCATGCCGTCGATGCCGTGGGAGCCGGTTGGGCCGCCGGAGAGCACGGCGGATTCGGCGGGTTCCACGGCCACCACCTGAAGCGCGGGCACGCTGCGGCGGAGGGCCTCGGCGGTGCCGCGCAGGGAGGCGGCGGTGCCGACGCTCTGGACGAAGCCGTCGATGCGGCCGCCGGTCTGGTGGAGGATTTCGGCGGCCATGCGGTCATAGGCGGCCATCTGGTCGGTGTTGTTCATCTGGTCCGTCCAGACGGCGCCGGTGTCCGCGGCGATGACGCGGGCGGCCTCGATCATGTCGCGGGTCAGTTGGGCGGTCATGCGGCCGTTGGCGCTGGGGATGATTTTGAGGTCGGCGCCGAGGCGGCGCATGTGTTCGAGTTTTTCGCGGGCGAAGGCGTCCGAGGTGACGATGTGGAGGGGGTATCCCTTCACGGCGCAGACGAGGGCGAGCGACACGCCGGTGCTGCCGCCGGTGAATTCCACCACCGCGCCGCCGGGTCGCAGGCGGCCGTCGGCTTCGGCGGCTTCAATCATGGCCAGCGCCATGCGGTCCTTCATGGAGCCGGTGGGGTTTTCGCTTTCCAGCTTGAGCAGGATGCGGGCGCCGTTGGCGGGCACGACGCGGCGCAGGGCGAGGAGGGTGGTGTTGCCGATGGTGTCGAGGATGGTGGTCATGGCGATCTCCGGTTTCCATGCAGCTACATAAGTTGTATATGCATATAACTATGAGCACCCCAAGACAACCTCCGAAGACCCTTTTGGCCGATGCGCACGCGGCGGTGGAGGGGTGCGTGGGGTGGAACAGCCGGATCGCGGCGCGCCTGGTATCGCAGTTTCTCGACCGGGAGTTGGCGGGGCTGGGGCTAAGCGCGGCTCAGCTTGGGTTGATGGCGCAGATTGCCATCGGGGCAGACGACACGCTGGGGGCGCTGGCGGTGCGGACGGGGCTGGACCAGTCGACACTGTCGCGCAACCTGCGGACGCTGGAGGCGGCCGGGCTGGTGGAGATCACCATCGTGGAGGCCGATCAGCGCCGCCGTGCGGTGTGGTTGACCGAGACGGGCGCGCGGCGGCTGGAGGCGGCGTTGCCGGTGTGGCGGGCGGCGCAGGCGCGGGTGGCGGAGGTGGTGTCGCGGGACCTGGCGCGGGACCTGGCGCGGCAGGCCGAGGCGCTGCCGCGCTAGCCGCCCGACAGGGCACCGACGATGTAGACCTGGTCGCCGGAGTTCACCGGGGTGGCGAGGTCCCGGGCGTCATCGTTGTTGAGGAAGCAGCGCATGTGGCGGCGCATGCGGTCCTGTTCGTCGACGATGCGGAAGCGGATGCCAGGGAACTGGCGGTCAAGGTCGGTCAGCACGCCGCCGAGGGTGGTGCCGCTGGCACGCAGGGTGGCGGCGCCGGCGGTGTAGGTGTGGAGCAGTCCGGCGAGGCGGACCTCGACGGTCATATCTCGGCGGCTTCCACCGCGTAGATCTCGGGCAGGTGGCGGGCGATGGTGCGCCAGGAGGTGCCTTCGTCGCGGCTGGCCCAGAGTTCGCCGGAGGTGGTGCCAAAATAAAGGCCCACCGGATCGAGCGTGTCGGTGGCCATGGCTTGGCGTTTCACCGTGAGCCAGGCGTGATGGGGCGGCAGGCCGCGGTCCTGGCGGGTCCAGGTGGTGCCGGCATCGCGGGTGGCGTAGACCGCGGGTCGGCCGTCGGGGCTGGTGCGCGGCCAGACCGTGGTGCCGTCCATCGGGAAGACCCAGGCGGTGTCAGGGTCCCGCGGGTGGAGCGCGAGGGGAAGGCCGATGTCACCGATGTCGCGCGGCATGTTGTCGCCGATGCGGACCCAGCGATCATCCGGGCGATCCATCCGGTAGATGCCGCAGTGGTTCTGCTGGTAGAGCCGGTCGGGGCGGAGCGGGTGCAGAGCGACGCAATGCGGGTCCTGGCCGAATTCGCGGTCGGCGTCAGGGAAGAACTCGGCTTTCGAGCCGGTGTTGAAGGGCCGCCAGGTGGCGCCCTGGTCATCGGTGGCGAATACGCCGCCGCTGGACATGCCGACATACATGCGGTTGCGGTCGCGCGGATCGATCAGCACGGAATGCAGCTTGGGGCCATCGGGCGTGCCGTCCTGCTCGCCGCCGGACCAGGTGTTGAGCATGGGGTGGGCATTGAGACCGGCGACGCCTTCCCAGGTCTTGCCGTGGTCCTCAGAGCGGAACAGGCCCTGCGGCGAGGTGCCGGCATACCAGACGCCGGGTTCGCTGGCATGGCCGGGGGTCAGCCAGAACACGTGGTCGACGGCGCGGCCGCTGCCTTTGGCGAATTGCGGCGGATGGGCGGCTTCCTGCCAGGTGGCGCCGTGATCGGTGCTGCGGAACACCGTGGGGCCGAGGTGGCCGGTGCTGACGGCCATCAGCAGCGTCTGGCGGTCCCGTGGGTCAAGCATGGCGTGATGGACGATGTGTCCGAGGAAGTGTGGGCCGTCGAGGGTGAAGCGTGTGCGGGCGGCGCCGGCATGCAGGATGAAGGCGCCCTTGCGGGTGGCAACGAGAAGCCGCAGTCGCGAACGTATCGCCATGTCCGTGTTCCCCAGTTTTTCGCCAGTGTTTCCCGGTTCCAGGGGAGCCTAGCGCAGCGCGGGCGGGGGGTTAAAGGGTGAACCCGCGGATAGCGGCCTCAAGCTCCTGCTGCGCGCGGTCGAGCGCTGCCTTGGCCTGCTCGGCGGCTTTGTGGATGCCGTCGATGCGCCCTTCGAGGGCTTCGAGCGAGCGGACCAGCTTGCCGTGCAGCGCGTCATTCACTGGCACGGCTCCGAGGTTTTCGCGCACCCTGTCCTGATCGTGCTCGACCTGCTCAAGCTGGGCGGCGATGCGGTCGACATCAGCCTGGCGGGCGGCGCGGGCGGTGCGCAGGTCGGCCAGGCGCTTGAGGGCGGCTTTCACCGGGGGGGTGACTTCGGCGGCGGCGAGCAGACGGATGACGACGCTTTCGTCCTCGATGAGCGCGACCTGCTGGCGGGTGATGCGGTCGGCGTGGACGACGAGGGTTTTGGTCTCGCCCGGCTTGAGCGCCACGGCGTAGCGCCAGGCGGTGGCTGTTTCCTCGGTGGGATGATCGGTGTCCGCGGGAACCGGGGTGGCGCCTCCGGGCTTGGGGATCTCGACCAGCATGTCGCGCGGTTCGAGCGCGGGTGCGGTGAGGGTGACGCGCGTGGTCCAGCGCAGGCGCTCGTCGATTTTCAGCACGCCGGCGGCGGCGGTGACGGCGGCGATGGTGGTGGCGGTGTCGCTCGACCAGGTGGTGGTGCTGCGCAGGTCCTCGGCGAAGGAGAGCATGCGACTGTCGCCGGCGGGCAGGCCGCCGAGGCGGGCGTCACCGGCGAACATGGCGGGCGAGGCGGGGTCGTAGAGGGTCAGCACGCCGGCGGGGAGACTGGTGGTGGTGTCGTTGGTGAGACGGATGGCGGCGAGCGGATGGGGTCGGTTGGGCTGCACGAGGTAGACGCGCTGGGCCTTGGCCTCGCGGTCCAGGATCGGCATGGACGCGGTATGCCCGGCCGCGAGGGTGACCTTGGTGGGCAGGGTGAACACGGTTTCCTGGGCGCCCTCGCTGGCGGCGGCGGTTTCGGCGGGGGCGGCCATTTCGGCGACCTTGGTGTCCGCCATGCTGGCCGCCGATTTCGCCAGCGCCATGCCGCGCGCGAAGCTGGCGGGGGGCGCGGCGGGGGCGGGTTGCGGCGGTGGCGGCGGCATCATGCGCGCCGCGGTGTCGACGGCCGGGAGCAGGCGGCCGAGGACCTCGACCGGGACTTCCGGGCGCTGGACGAAATAGCTGCGGTAAATCGCCTGCTGGAAGGTGACCGGGTTGCCATACTGGAGCGTGAGTTCAACGCCGTTCCAGTCGGCGCCGGTGGCGTTTTCGAGCACCGCCCAGCCTTGCAGCCGGGCCTTGGTGGCGCCCTGCCCGGGCATCACCAGGCGGTAGGAGACCTTCCACAGCGGGGCGGCCGCGACGTAGCCGATGCGCAGCGTTCGCTTGGCCTCGCCGGGCGTGCCGTCCCCGATGGCGCGCAGGGTGATGTGGCGGGTGGTTTGCCCGGCATCGCGCCGCATTGCTTCGAGAGAGCGGGCGATGCGCTGGCGCAGGGTTTCGTCGGCGACCTGCACGCTGTCGGCGTCCTCGAGGATGAACTGGCGCAGGCCCTCGGCCGTCATCAGGGTAACGCGGGTGCGCGGCGTGGTGGCGGCGCTGTTGGGGGCGGCGTGCTCCTGGATGGGCTCGGCGCGCATGAGCTGGCCGGACATCGGGCGCGGACCGGTGACCTGGATGGCGACGCCGCGCAGGCTGTTGAGGAAGGCGAGCGGGGAATCAAGCGCCTCGGGGCCGAATGGAACATCGGCGAAGGCGGCGCGGATGTTGTCGCGGCCAGGCAGGGTGAAGCCGCCGACGCCGCCGGCGGCATCGAACACCACCAGGGATTTCAACACGTCATCGACCTGCTCAAGCGGCACATCGATGCCGAGCGTCGTCGCGCCGGTGACGTCGGCGGCGTATTCGACGTAGCCGACGCCCGCGGAGGACAGCATGACGCGGGTGAGGGTGAGGGTGAGGGTGAGGTCGTTGGCGTTCGCGTGGAACGGGGTGGCGGCGATGGTGGCGAGGAGGAGAAGGCGGCGGGGCAAACGGGTCATGGCGGCTGCACTCGCTGTGGTTCTGGCGCCACTATGCCATGTGCGGCGTGGCGGAACGAGGGCGGGCGCGCAAGCAAGGCTCCGCCGGCAAAGGGCCGCGGGCCCTTTGATCCCATGACTGCTCGCCGCTGCGGCGATGGCCTTCAGGTGAGGGGACGGGCGAAGCCGATCGGGCGTGGGGTGCCGGCGAGATCGTGCGTTGGTCGCGGGATTGATCGCCTGCGGCGCAAGGAAGGACGGCGTTATCACCTGAAGACTGGTTCCCCAGCCGCGAGCAGTCACGGGATCAAAGGGCCCGCGGCCCTTTGCCGGCGGAGCCTTGCTGACCTTCGGGTCCGTCGTAGAGCGCCGGATCAAACGTCTTGAGCGGGACGCGCGGGACCACCCCGGCGTTGACGATGTTTTCCGCCAGCGGCCAGTGCCCGGCGAGGATAGCGGCGACGTTTTGCACGCCGCCGCGCGAGACGTCCTGGCCGGCTTCGACGGAGCCGGCGGCGACGTGGGGCGTTGCGATGACGTTGGGCAGGTTGAGCAGCGGCAGGTCGGGCACGGATTCCTGTTCGGCGAAGACGTCGATCTTCTCGAAGGTATCGATGCCGGCGCCGGCGAGGCGGCCTTCGATCAGGGCGGTGGTGAGGGCGTCTTCATCGACGAGGGCGCCGCGGGAGGTGTTGATGAGGAAGGCGTCGGGTTTCATTTTGCGCAGCGCAGCGTCATCGATGAGGTGGTAGCTGCCGGGGCCGAGTGGGAGGTGGAGGGAGACGTAGTCGGCGCGGCGGAGCAGGCTGTCGAGGTCGGTCATCTCGACGCCGAGGGCGGCGGCTTCGGGGTCATGCGCGGCCATGTGGCGGCGGGTGGCGATGACGTTGAGGCCGAAGCCGCGGGCGCGCCGCGCGGTGTGTTTGGCGCTGTTGCCGAAGCCGATGAGGCCGAGGGTGCGGCCCTCGAGGCGGCGGTTGCTGCGCACGGCGTTCTGGGCGTGGCGGTAGGCGCCGCGTTTCATGTCGGCGGCGGATTGCGGGAGTTTGCGGACGAGAGCGAGCAGCATGGCCATGGTGTGGTCAGCCTGCTCCTCGACGCAGAAATAGGGGACGTTGGTGACGAGGATGCCGCGTTCCTTGGCGCGCGGGACGGCGATCTTGTCGGTGCCGGTGCCGAGGCGGGAGATCACCTGGCAGCGCTCGAGGCTGTCAATGACGGGGACGGGGAGCGCGACGGAGACGGCGAATAGCGCGTCACACTGGGCGACGTGGGGGATGATTTCTTCGGGGGTGCTGGCCTCGACCTCGATGGGATGCATGTCGAAGCGGGCGTATTGGCTGCGCTCGAAGGCGCCGATGGGGAAAAGGCGCGCGTTCAGCCGCACGATGCGCATGCCGCGCATGAATGACCAGTCCATTGGTTTCCTCCCCGCGTGGTGGCGCCGCGAATTCGTAAAATCGAGATTGGCGGATCGTGGCGGGTTCGGCTATAGGTATTATAATCTTTGCCGCCTCAAGAAGCGTGAGGCGCCGGCTCGATCCGGCGTCTGAAAACAAGAAACACCAGAGGAGACGACCGGATCATGGACACACCCCGTTCGCTGACGCCCCCCTCTTCCATCACGCGGCGCAGCCTGTTGGCCGCGACCGCCGCGGTTCCGCTGGCCACGCCGGCGATTGCGCAGAACGCGCTGAAGGGGACCAAGCTCACCATTCTCGTGGGCCAGTTCTACGTGCCCGAGAACAATGCCCAGCTCGACCAACTCGCCGTGGATGTGGCGAAGGATACCGGCATGGAAATCCATGTCGAGCGGCTGGCGGGCGATGAATTGGGGGTGAAGACCGCCGCGGTGGTAGCGACCGGGCGGGGCGCCGATCTTTCGATCGGGGTGGAGTTCGACACCTATCTCTATGCATCCAAACTGGCGGATGTGACTGATCTGGCCAACGAATTCGGCAAGCAGTACGGCGGCTGGCTCGATGTGGCCAAGCAGGCCTGCATGGTGGGCGGCAAGTGGAAGAGCCTGTGCATCGGGCAGGCGCCGGCGGCGTGGAACTACCGGGTGGATCAATTCGCCGCAGCCGGGATCAACAAGTTTCCCGATACGTTCGATGATCTGCTGAAGGCGGCCAAGGTGCTGCACGGCAAGGGGACGCCGATCGGGATGACGCTGGGGCATGCCTCCGGCGATGGACGGTCGACCAACTATCCGGTGCTGTGGGCGTTTGGCGGCAAGGAGTTCGAGAAGGACGGGCGGACCGTGGCGCTGAATTCGGCGGAAACGCTGCGTGCGGTGGAGTGGTACAAGGAGATCTACCAGTATTTCATTCCGGGTACCACGGCGTGGCTCGACCCCGACAACAACCAGGCGTTCCTGGCCGGCAAGTGTTCGGCGACGGTGAACGTCAACACCATCTATCTCGCCTCGCGCGCGGCGGCGCCGACCAATCCGGTGATGAAAAACATCATGGAGAACATGGACCACGGCAACTGGCCGCGCGGGCCGGCAGGGAGGTTTGCCAGCTACAACATCAATACCTGGCTGCCGTTTGCCTCCAGCCCTAATCGCGCCGGGCAGATGCACTTCCTGCGGGCCTGGTTCGACAAGAGCTTCCTGCCGAAATGGACCAAGACCGGGCAGAGCTACTTCATCCCGACATTCGCGGGGTTCGATAATCTCGATGTGTGGCCGGAGGACCCCAAGCTGAAGATCTTCCGGGAGTTGAACAAGCTCAACCGGCTGGAGGGGTATGCCGGGCCGCCGACGCCTTCGGCCGCCGAGGCGGTGTCCAAGTATATCCTGGTCGATATGTTCGCCAAGGCGTGCACCGGGCAGTTGAAGCCGAAGGCCGCGGTGGAGTGGGCGGCCAAGGAGTACGAGCAGATCGCCAAGAAGCACCGCGCCTGATCGCGGCGTGAGCGGCACGACCATTCCGGCGGTGGCGCTGCGGCGCCGCCGCCGAGACCTGGGCTACTGGCTCGATCATGAGCGGGCGCTCGGCTACATGTTGGTGGCCCCGGTGGTGCTGTTGCTGCTGGGGCTGGTGGCGTACCCGTTCATGGTGGCGATCGGGTATGCGCTGTCCAACCGGACGCTGGCGGATGCGGGCGAGTTTGTGGGGCTGGATAACTTCATCGATTTGTTCGATGACGATATTTATTTGCAGACCCTGCGCAATACGTTCGTATTCACCGCCGGCTCGGTGAGCCTGCGGCTGGTGTTTGGCGTTGGGCTGGCGTTGCTGCTCAATGAGTCCTTTCGGTTCAGCCGGCTGATCCGCGCCGCGGTGCTGCTGCCGTGGATCGTGCCGACGGTGCTGGGGACGATGGCGTGGCTGTGGATGTTCAATCCCAATTTCTCCGTCATCAACTGGGTGCTGGTGCATAGCGGGCTGATGACGGAGGGGCCGAACTGGCTGACCGATCCCGACCTGGCGCTGTTCTGCGTAATCTTGGTCAATGCTTGGCGCGGCACACCGTTCATGGCGATCACTGTGCTGGCGGGGCTGCAATCCATTCCGCAGGATTTGTACGATGCCTCGGCGATCGATGGCGCCGGGAAGTTCCAGCGATTTTTCTACGTCACGCTGCCGCTGGTGATGCCGGTGCTGCTGACGGCGCTGGTACTGTCGATCATCTGGACGTTCTCGGATTTCGGCATCGTCTACGGGTTGACCAAGGGCGGGCCGATGAACGCGACGCATGTGCTGGCGACGCTGAGCTACCAGGCCGGGCTGGCGGCGGGGAATATCGGCGAGGGTGCGGCGATTTCGCTGACCATGCTGCCGATGCTGCTGGTGCTGATCATCTGGCAGTTGCGCCGTATTCGCCGGAGCACGGTGCTGTGAAGGGCGGCATGATCAGCGGCAATCCGCGCATGGAGCGGTGGTTGTTTGTGTATCTGCCGCTGGCGTTCGCGTTGTTCTTCCTGGTGGGGCCGTTCTACTGGATGCTGATCACGGCGCTGAAGCCGGATGGCGAGTTGTATGACGGGGCGAGCAATCCGCTGTACGTCGCGACGCCGTCACTGGAGCATTTCCGCTATTTGTTCGAGCACACCGCGTTCGTGACGTGGACCAAGAACACGATGATGGTGGCGACATTGTCCACCATCATCGCGCTGGTGATGGGGGTGCCGGCGGGCTATGCGCTGGCGCGGTTGCGGTTTGTGGGCTCGGAGTTCATCGGCACCGCGATTTTCGTGACGTACCTGGTGCCGACATCGCTGTTGTTCATTCCGATGGTGGAGGTGATGGCGCAGCTTCACCTCGATGACAGCATATGGGCGCTGGTGGTGGTGTATCCGACGTTCCTGGTGCCGTTCGTGACCTGGCTGATGAGCGGGTATTTCCGCACCATCCCCACCGAGCTTGAGGATTGCGCGCGGATCGACGGGATGACGCGGCTGGGGGCGATGTGGAAAATCGCCATTCCGCTGGCGCGGCCGGGGATTTTGTCGGCGGGGATTTTCGCGTTCACCCTGTCGTGGAACGAGTTCATCTATGCGCTGACGCTGGTGACGGCGTCCTCCGAGCGGACGATCCCGGTGGGGGTGATTGTGCAGTTGACCCGGGCGGATTTCTATTTCTGGGGGCCGTTGATGGCGGGTGCCCTGCTCGGCTCGGTGCCGGTGGCCATCGTCTATTCGTTTTTCGTCGACCAGTACGCGTCCGGGCTGACGGCCGGTGCGGTGAAGGGATAGCAGCATGTTGGATATGTTCGATCTGAGCGGCCGAGTGGCGGTGGTGACCGGCAGCGCGCAGGGGATGGGGCGCGCGATGGCGCTGGCGCTGGCCGAGGCAGGCGCCGATATCGTGCTGCTCGATCGCAACGCGGCGGGGATCGAGGCGACGGCACATGCCATTTCGGCCATGGGGCGCAAGGCGCTGCCGCTGGGCGGGGATGTGACCGATACCGATCATATCGATGGGGTGTTCGCCACGGTAGATAAGGAATTCGGGCGGGTGGATATCCTCGGCAATGTGGCCGGCGAGGCCAAGGCGGGGCCGGCGGAGGCGATGGCGCTGTCGGATATCCGCGCCACGTTCCATAACCTGGTGATTAGCCGGTACTATACGTGCCAGCATGCCGGGCGGCGGATGCTGGCACAGGGCCGGGGCAGCATCATGAGCATCGGCTCGATTTCGGGGGTGAATTCGCTCGGGCGCGAGCAGTCGGTCTACGGGATGGCGATGGCGGCGGTGATCCAGATGACGCGGGAGTTGAGCACCGAGTGGGCCGGGCGCGGTGTGCGGGTGAACTGCATCCTGCCGGCGCAGGTGCTGGGCGCCAACGGGCTGGGGCCGCGGATGGAGGCGGACCCGTGGCTGCGCGATACGTTCCTGCGCGGCATTCCGGCCGGGCGGTTCGGGCAGCCGGACGATATCAAGGGGTTGTCGATCTGGCTGGCATCGGACTCGGCCTCGTGGATCACCGGGGCGATTATTCCGATGGATGGCGGCAATACGGCGATGAATGCGGGCGGCGGGCTGCTGGCGCCGATCATGGAGAAGCATTTGTCGAAGAAGTAGGCGCCGGCGGGGCGCCGGAAACATCGTGACGGGAGGGAACGGCGTATGCGTTCGATCTTTCGTGTTGTGCTGGCGTTTCTGGGATTGTGGGTGGTGCCGGCCTGGGCGGATGGCACGCTGCGGTTCGTGCCGCAGGCCGATCTGCGCATCCTTGATACCACGTGGACCACGGCGGCGATTACCCGCAACCACGGCTACCTGATCTACGAGCCGCTGTTCTCCTACGACAGCCACAACGTGGCGCGCGGCCAGGCAGTGGACGACATGACGGTGAGCGCCGATGGGCTCACCTACACGCTCACCCTGCGCCCGGGGATGACCTTCCATGACGGTTCGCCGGTGACGGCGGCGGACGCGGCGAAGTCGCTGGATCGGTGGTCCCGGCGCAAGGCGAGCGGCATGACCATGCGGGCGCGGCTTGCGGCCATCACGGTGAAGGACGCGCGCAGTTTCCAGATCGTGCTGAAGGAGCCGTTCGGCCTGGTGCGCGAGACGCTGGCGGACGCGATCCAGCCGACCTTCATCCTGCGCGAGAAGGATGCGGTGGCCGATCCGTTCACCCAGCAGCAGTTTACCGAGGTGGTTGGGTCCGGGCCGTTCCGCTTCGTAAGTTCGGAGTGGGTGGCGGGGAGCAAGGCGGTCTATGCGCGGGCGGCCAACTACGTGCCGCGGCCGGAACCGGCGGATGGGTTCTGGGGCGGCAAGGTGGCGAAGCTCGATCGGGTGGAGTGGATCATCATGCCGGAGCCCACCACGCAGGTGCAGGCGCTGCTGCGCGGCGAGGTGGATGCGCTCGATTTGCCGCTGGTGGATCTGCTGCCGGTGCTGCGCAAGTCCCCGGACGTTGTGGTGAAGGTGCTGGACACGATGGGGAGCCAGGCGTTTTTCTGGCTCAACTCGGCCCATCCGCCGTTCGACAAGGCGCCGGCGCGGCAGGCGATCGTGCATCTGATGGACCAGGTGCAGATGTTGCAGGCGTTCATTGGCAACCCGGACTACGAGCGGCCGTGCTGGTCGATCATGGCGTGCGGATCGCCCAATGAGAGCAGCGCGGGCACGGCCGGGCTGGCCAAGCCGGATGTGGCGCAGGCGAAGGCGCTGCTGAAGCAGGCTGGCTATGTCGGGGAGCCGGTGGTGCTGCTCGACCCGGCGGATCAGCCGATCATGCATCAGATGTCGCTAGTGCTGGCGCAGTTCATGCGCGAGGCCGGGATCACGGTGGATTTGCAGGCGACGGATTGGGGCACCGTGGTGACGCGCTCGGTGCGGGGGGACAAGCCGGGGCCGGGGTCGCCGGGGTGGCACCTGTATCCGACATGGGCGCCGGGCCGGGTGGTGGCGAGCCCGCTGACGGCGACGCAGTTGCGCACGCCGTGCAATGTCAGCGGGTTCCAGCCCAATCCCTGCGACATGGAGTTGGAGGCGCGGCGGGACCGGTTCTTCGCGGCGGCCACCGGGGAGGCGCGCAAGGCGGCGATGGATGCGTTGCAGGAGCGCTTCTATGAGGTGGTGCCGTATGTGGTGGCCGGGCAATTCCTGGCGCCCAAGGCGTGGCGGGCCAATGTGTCGGGCGTGGTGAGCGCGAGCGAATTCGTGTTCTGGAATGTGGAGAAGAAGTAGCGGCATGCGGATCGCATTGACGGGCGTTGGGCATTGGCACGCGCCGATGCATCTGGATGCGGCGCGGGCGGCCGGGGCCGAGGTGGTGGGGTGCTGGGACATTGATCCGGCGGTGACGGCGCGGTTCGCCGGCGAGCATGGCGTGCCGGGGGTGGACGGGCTGGCGGGGCTGCTGGGGTTGGGGCCGGATCTCGTGGTGCTCATGGGGCATCCGCTGGCGGTGCCGGATGTGGCGCGGGCGGTGCTGGCGGCGGGGGTGCCGATGGTGCTGGAGAAGCCGGCGGCGGCTTCGACGGCGGATCTGCTCGGGATCGTGCCGCCCGAAGGTCACTTCGTCGCGGTGCCGCTGGCCAATCGGTGCAGTCCGATATTCGCCGAGATGGCGCGGCTGGATGCGGCTGGGCGGCTGGGGGCGGTGGCGCACGCGCAGTTCCGCATCGTGAATGGGGCGCCGGAGCGGTATCGGGTGGATCGGGTCGGCTGGCTGCTCGATCCGGCGGTGGGCGGCGGTGGGGCGCTGCGCAATCTGGGGCTGCATGCTGTGGATGCGGCGCTGTGCCTGTTCGGGACGGCGGCGCCAGAGGTGGTGGGCGCGGTGGTTCGTGCAACGATGCACGGGGAGGCGGTGGAGGACTATGCGGTGGCCGTGCTGACGGCGGTGGGTGGGCCGGTGGTGACCGTGGAGGCGGGCTACAGCTACGCCACCATGGCGCCGGGGGGCGACTACGAGTGGCGGGTTTCGGCGGCCAATGCGTATCTGGTGGACAATGGCGAGACCTGCCGGGTGGCGACGCTGGACGATGGCGCGGTGCGGATGATCGAGCCGGTGCCGTCACGCCTGCGCTATCGGGCGTTCATGGCGGATACACTGGAGCGGTTACGGCAGGGGGCGGCGCCGCTGGTGGGGTTCGGGGACTACGTGCGCGCGATGCGGCTGGTGGACGCGATCTATGCGCGGGCAGCGGTCACGGCGGCAACGGCAGGACCTTGAGCGGGCTGCTGAAGGGTTCGATACGCAGCGATTCCTGCCGCATGATGGCGACCCGGCGCAGCGGGGCCTGTTCGAGGTCCCCATTGGCGCCCTTGTGGACCGCGTATTGCCAGGCGGTGACCTGACCTTCGGCGACCAGGCGCTTGGCCAGGCCATCGAGGTCGGTTCCGGTGAGGCCGATCACCACGTCATCCTTGGCGGAGACGATCTTGAACAGCGTGGGGACGGCCTGCGCGAAGGCGCTGCCGGTGGCGACGGTGAGGCCGAGTGCCAGGGTGGCGAGGCGGGTGAGCATGGGACCCTCCGTTGATGGATCGTTCCCCATGCTGCGCCCCGGATCGGGCGCGATCAATCCGGGGTGTGCATCACTTCTCTGTGGCGGGAGGCGGAATGAGGGCGGTTTCACGCCGGGTGTCCGTATCCACAATGGCGGATGCAGTTTGCGCATTCTGCTGAGCCGTAGCGGTCGAGTGATGTGCCGATGGTTTTCCACAGCGCCTCGCGGCTTCTCGGGGCGGCCTTTCGCAGCAGGGCTTTGAGCTTGGCGAACACCTGCTCGATCGGGTTCAGATCGGGCGAATATCGTGTTCGAAGCTCGCCTATCCACCACCAACGTGGACGCTACCTCAAGTTTTGCCGTTGCCGCCAACATTGGTGAGGCGACACTGGCGTTGAAGAACACCCCGCGCGCCGTTACACTGGCTACCAGACGGCCAGCTAGGTCCGTCTTGGATACAGCAGTCATGAAGAGCGACGCGGTCTGGCCCGATTGATGGTAACCGGCACCCAGCGGATCGCGACGGGGGTACGGCGGAGCGCAGCGCGCGGACCAATGCTGGTGATATCGCTGGTGTTGCACGCATCACTTCTTCTGACCTTCCTGGTCATTCCGTTCATGCCCCTGCCGCCGGACGAAGCGTCAGGCGCGCCTTCGGTAGAAATCGTGGCAGAGGGAGGCACACCGGAGGGTCTGGCACCGGCGATGCCACCACCACCGCCGCCGGCACCGCTGCCTGACGTACCGGCCGAGGCCACAACGCCACCGCCAGTGGCGGCGCCGCCACCACCTCCGCAGGCCGAAGCGCCACCACCACCTCCCACGCCGCCCCCACCTGATCAAACCGCATTGGCCTCGCCGGAACCGCCTCCGCCCGCACCGCCGCCGCCAACGCCGGATCTGCCGCCACCCGTGCCCCCGCCGCAGGTGGTGCCGCCGCCGCCGAAGCCACCCCCGGCCGTGGTGCGCCCTCCGCCACGGCCTTCGTCCCCGCCCGTTGCCTCGCCCTCACGCACCCCGCGGCCACCGAGCCAGGCCGCCGACCAACGCGGGGCGCGAGATCTCACGCCAGGACCGGCGGCGCCGGAGCCGACCGAGGGTCCGGACGCCACTCTCCGCGTGGAACGCGCCGACCTCGGCAAAGAGTGGATCAAGCAGTTGCAGCAATGGTGGGACGTCCATGCCTACTATCCCAAGGAGGCCGCGGATAAGAACGAAAGTGGCACCGTCAAGCTTCATCTGTTGATCCACCAGAACGGCCTGGTCTGGATTGTGAAGGTGGTGCAAAGCTCGGGGTCCGAAATTCTCGACAAGGCGGGCCACGATGTGTTCCTTGATGCGCTCCTGCGGCCGTTTCCGCAGGGAACGTCCGCGCCGGAGGCCGATATATTCCTATCGGTGCACTACGTGCTGACGCAGCGGCGCAAATGATCCGGTCAAACGGCGCGGAGAGCGCGGCATGAGCGAACGTCCCCGAGGCTCGATATCCTGTGGCGCACCATGCGCGCCGGGTTTGCGATTTGGGAGGTGGAATGCGATGCGGCCGCTGTTTGCTTCAGGCATGCTAGCCGGCGCTGTCGGGCTGGCGACGGTGGTGGTCGGCTACGGCCCCGCGATGTCCAAAAGCCCATTCACTGTCACCAACGATCCGGTTGGGTCGACCGTGGCTGATACGATGATGCAGCGGTTCTGCAAAGGAACCCTGGTGCCGATCTGGTGGTCATTCCTGCCCAACATGCCGGTTCAGTCTGTCTTCTATCGCCGGCCGGATGGCACGAAATGGGTCAAGTTCGGACTCAGCTCGCGGAGCCTGAACGATCTTCCGGTGACCGAATTGGGGGTGTCGGCGCAGTGGACCGACTATCCCGTCAAGACCGCGCAGCACACGTGGGTGACGCACTACGCCGTGTGGCCGCGAGGCGAGAATGGCCTCAGCGGCACCACGACAGACCCTTGGGGAACGGTCGATCTGACCTGCGATTGAGCACATCGGGAATCCCTCCCGCAAGCGCAGGCCAATGACGACGAGGCCCATCTTGGCGACCGCATCGCCAACATGCCGGGTCTCGGTTGCAAAGAGCGGCATCTCCCTGGCCCTTGCATCCCATCAGGTGAGCAATGATGATCGTGCCTCGTCCGGAGGAGACACCCATGAAGAACAACCGCACCATGCCCTTGCGCCGCCGCACCGCCCTCGCAGGTGCCGCGGCTGCGTTGGCCCGTCCGGCGCTCGGCCAGAGCAGCCGGGCCACCACGCTGCGTTTCGTCCCTTCGGCGAACCTCTCCTTCACCGACCCGTCCATCAGCACCGCCGGCGTCACCATCGTGCACGGTTTCGCGGTGTTCGACTGTCTCTATGGCGTCGACGCGAAGAACCGCCCCACGCCGCAGATGGTCGAGGGCCACACGATTTCCGACGACAACCGCATCTGGACCTTCCGCCTCCGCGAGGGTCTGAAGTTCCATGACGGCACGCCCGTGCGTGGGGCCGACTGCATCGCCTCGATCAAGCGCTGGGGCGCGCGTGACAGTTTCGGCCAGGCCCTCATCGCCTTCACCGACCGCATGGACAGCCCGGACGATCGCACCTTCCGCATCCTGCTCAAGCGTCCGATGGGCGTTGTCATCGATGCCCTCGCGCACTCCGCGCCCACGCCGCTATTCGTTATGCCCGAGCGCCTGGCCAACGGCGATCCGTTCAAGCCGGTCACCGAGATCGTCGGCTCCGGCCCATACCGGTTCGTGGCCAGCGAATACGTCCCCGGCAGCCGGATGATCTACCATCGCAATGACGCCTATGTCTCCCGCACCGAGGCGCCAGAATGGACCTCGGGGGCCAAGCGCGCCTGGTTCGAGCGCCTGGAATGGACCGTCATCCCCGATGCCTCCACCGCTGCCGCCGCCCTGCAAAGCGGCGAGATCGACTGGCTTGACGCCGCCGCGCTCGACCTCGCCCCCCGCCTCGCCAAATCCCCGAACGTGGTCGTGCGCAACACCAGCCCGTTCGGCCTCGGGTCTGTCGCCCGCTTCAACTTCGCCATTCCGCCGTTCAACAACCCCGAGCTGCGCCGCATCGTCCGTGACGCCATCACCCAGGAGGACTATCTCCGCTCCATCCATGGCGATGACGACAAGAGCTACTTCACCTGCTACTCGGCCTTCCTATGCGGGCTGCCCGGCGTCACGGAATATGCCAAGGACACAATGGGCGCGCCGAAGGACTTCGCGAAGCTGCGCGCCGCTGTGAAGGCCGCCGGCTACAACGGCGAGAAGGTCGTCATCATCAACCCGGTCGACTACGCCGTGCTCGGCAACCAGGGCCTGATCACCGCCGACGTGCTGCGCCAGCTCGGTTTCGACGTGCAGGTCGACTCCATGGATTTCGGCACCATGCTGCAGCGCCGCACCTCCAAGGCGCCGGTAGGGCAGGGGGGCTGGAACATCTTCCACACTTCGGCCGCGGCCCTCTCGCTCGCCAACCCCGCCATCAGCTATTTCACCCGCGGCGTGGCCGAAGGCGGCTGGCCCGGCTCCTACATCAGCCCCGAAGCCGAACGTCTGGTGGACACCTGGATGTCCGCCACCACGGACGCCGCCCGCCAGGCCGCCTTCGACGCCGCCCAGCGCCTGGCGCTTGATGACGTCGCCGTTATTCCGCTCGGCTTCTGGCGCCCCAAGACCGCCTACAACAAGGACATCACCGGCATCGTCGCCTGCGACTACTCGCTGTTCTGGAACGCCCGGCGGGGGTGAGATCGGGGACAGCAAGGAGCCAGTTGCCATCAACCAGGTTCGGCCAACGGGCGGTCGGCGCGCGATGGCGCCGACCGTGATGGTTGCGATCGTGGTGTAGCGCCCCGGGCAAGCGCTATTCCTCCCGCGACGTGCTGCCGATCGCGCATGTGGCCCGCGCCCTCCCCTCAGGCGTCGGAACCGGCCAGGACCCCGCGCATAACTTCCGGGTGCCCGGTGCCCGGTGCCGGTGGCGCGACGGATCACCGATAGCTGTCCGCGTGCCTCGATGATCGCGTAGCGAACCTCGGCCAATTCCGTCACGCCCTGGCGCCGCAGAAGTGCGTGCAGGTCAGGCACGGTGAGCGCGCAGCGGCGCAAGGCCGCCGTCAACACCTTGCCGTCAACGGCAACCAGGCAGGGCGATGGTTCAAGCAGCCTGCCGAAGCTGGGACGCTGCCGCAACCGCGTAAGCGCCCAATGACTGCCAAGCACGGCGGCAAGGGTGGCAAATCCCGCGAGATAGCTGGCATCATGCGCATTGGGCACACGCCCGACGATGGCACCGACCGCAACGGTAGCAACAAAGTCGAGCGCCGACATGTCGGCCAGTGTGCGGCGTGGTCCAACCCGGAATCCGACGACGACCGCGAAGTACAACAGGGTTGCCTTCAGGGCTACCCAGCCCACTTCGCCCGCGCCGCCGATGAGATGGTCGATTTCCGTACCGATTGCTGCACGAGTCCCGTTCTACGTCACCGCTCGCGGCCGGGTCGAGGCCAGGCG
Source organism: uncultured Rhodospirillales bacterium (assembly GCA_903845065.1). Taxonomy (GTDB): domain Bacteria; phylum Pseudomonadota; class Alphaproteobacteria; order Acetobacterales; family Acetobacteraceae; genus CAIYPH01. The sequence continues at coordinate 30,397 of CAIMWH010000014.1, forward strand.
AATGTCAGTTCCGTCGTTTGCAAGCCCCGCGGCCTGTCAACGCCCCATCAAACCAACGAACAGCCCACCCAGCACCGAACGCGCCTGGAAGCCGATCTTGCGGCCGGTATCGGTGAAATAGAGATCCGACAGCGGCACCCGGTTGGGTGTCTCGTTGGCATAGCGCAGGATGCGGCCGGTGAAATCGGCGAACAGCGCCGGATCATCGGCCAGCGACGCCGCCCACAGCATCCATTCCGGCTTTGTCAGGCTTGAGCGGTCATCGAGCGGGCAGCCGTACAGCTCCACCTTGCCGCGATACACCGCAAGCTCGCGCCGATGTTCCGCCTCGGGCCACAAATCGAGCCCGAGCAGGCGGTCCCACACCATGTTGTACTTCAGGCTCCAACTGCCCGGCCGATCGAAGGCCAGCCGCGTCGCCGCACCATCCCGCGCCCGCGCCAGCAGACTGGCGGCGAACCGCTCGGCCACGGCGCGAAACCGCGCCGCCGTCTCCGCCTCGCCCAGCGCCGCGGCCAGCCGCGCGTAGCACGCCAGGCCCACGGTCGCCTTGGCGGCGAGGTTCACGTTGTCGCCCAGCACGCCGGAGAAATCATCGGTGCAAAGCTGCGCGCCGGGGCTCTCGCCATTCTCGACGAGATAATTCGCCCAATCCGTCAGCAACACCCAATGCTCCCGCGCATCCCCGTGGTCCCCGGTGGTTTCGGCCAGTGCCCCCACCAGGATGAGCATGTTGCCGCATTCCTCCACCGGCATCTGCGTCTCGATGATCGGCTGGCCCGGGTCCTTGTCGAAGTTGCGATAGGTCTGCCCATTGGCTTTCGGATAGGTGCCCAGATCATGCGCGGCGAACGGAAACGGCCAGGCCGGGCTGGCGCAATAGCTGAAATACGGCACGATCATCGCGCGCAGCAGCGCCGGGTTGAACACCAGGAACAGCGGCGCCGACGGGTAGGTCACATCCACGGTGGCGATGCAGCCGTTGGAGAAATTCTCCTTGGAGAAATACAACGGCTCCCCGTCCGGCCCGGCCGCCAGCTTGTGCGCCGCCAATGTATGCCGCCAGGACAGGGCGAGCAGATCGGCATACCCTTCTCCCGCCACCGCGCGCGCCCGCGCAGCGAGGTCGGCATCGAACGCGCGCGCCCGCGCCAGAACATCCACCTGCCCGCGGAGCGCTTCGGCCAGCATGGTCATCGGCCCCGCATTGTCCGAACGCCGCCACCAGGCCCGCAGCTTCTGGCCGAAATACTCGATCGCCCACTCGTCGTCATAGGCGACCAGAATAGTCTCCCCCGCTTCCCCGGCCGGCCCGACCGACAAATCGAACGTCAGCGCCAGGACCGCGTCCGAGTTGTAGTCCGCCTTGCGCGGCGCCGGCTTCAGCCCCCGCGCGCTCGCCTGCCCGGTGGTGCGGAAGGCATCGCGGCAGATATCGATATCCCCGATGGTGCCCGTCACTCGCCCGGCGCGCCCGGCCAACCAGGCGCTGCCCCACTCGATGCGACGATGATCGCCGGCCTCCTCCAGCACCCGCTGGTCCTCGCCCCGGAAGCTCAACGCAACGATGCCGTCGTCCTCAGTGCGGTCCCAAAATACCCTCTGGTGCGGCAGGTTGACCGCGATTTCGCCGGTCATGTCGACATAGGCATCAACCGCATGGGCCCGCCCATCGAGGCTGCGGGCGGTGAAATCCAGATACGTCACCGGCCGCGACAACAGGTCCAGATCATCGGCTAGCAGCGGGGTGACAAAATCCAGCCCCAGCTCTACCGGCCCGCAGCGGAACACGTACGCCGTCCGCGTCGCGTGCACCCGCACCTCGTCCTGCCGGGCCGCATTGGGGCACCATTCCGGCCCGCCCATCACCCGATAGGACACGCCATCCACGCGAACCACCGCGTAGAGCGCCATTTTCGTGCCCGTCCAGTGCCGCGGCCAATCATCCGTGAGCCGGTCGGCGCATGACCAGATGCTGGTGTGCGGATCGAACGTCACCAGGGGAACGGCCGGCGGGCGGGTAAGGCGGATTGTCATGGCAACACTTTCAGGTCAGATCCCGTTGCGGGCGCGATGTCGGCGATTGCGATGCCCAGGGTGCGGCGCGAGGCGTCAAGCAGCCGGCGCATGCTGCTTTGCGCGCCGCTGCCATCGCGCGCCAGGATGGCGGCACAGACGTCCGCATGCAGCCGCAGTTCCGCATCCGGGATCGGCGCCCGACGCTGGCTCAGGCTGAAGGACAGCCGCAGCGCCGTGCTGATGGCGGCGCCGAGCGATATGAAAAACAGATTTCCGGTCGCGGCGAAAATCGCCAGGTGAAACGCCAGGTCGGCTGCGATGCCGCGCTCCGTGTCCCCGCTCGCCGCCGCCAATTCGGCGAAATGGGCCTGTATCGCCGCATGATCCGCGGCGCTGCCACGGCACGCCGCCAAATGGCAGGCGCGGGGCTCGAAGCAGTCGCGGATTTCATAGAGCTGGTCCAGTATGGCCGCATCAACGCCGGCAGCCACCCGCCAGGCCAGCACCTCGGTATCGAACTGGTTCCAATGCGCCGTTGGTCGCACCCGCGTGCCGTTGCGCGGGCTCACTTCCACCAGGCCCTTGCCATGCAACCGCTTCACCGCCTCGCGCACCGTCGTCCGGCTCACCCCGAGTTGGGTGCACAACACCGATTCGGTCGGCAGCGTTTCCCCCGGCGCGAATTGTCCCGCCACGATCCGCCCCCCCAGTCCGGACGTCACCGCCGCGCACCGCTTGCCGCCACCCCGCACTGGCACCTCGCATCTCCTTCCCCAAGCCACGGGCCTGTCATGCAGGCGCGCTTGACAAGGCTAGGAGACGGGCAATAGCGTCGTCAATCATCATACAAAACGGTGCTGCCAATGGCATCGAGGATGACACCAACAAGAACGCCTTCCTGGGAGGAAGTGCTTGGCCGATCTCAGCCTGCGCCATGTGTCGAAGCGATTCGGCCAGCTTGACGTGATCCGCGACTTGTCGCTGGAGATCCCGTCGGGAGAATTCGCCGTCTTCCTCGGCCCCTCTGGCTGCGGAAAATCCACCCTGCTGCGCATGATCGCCGGCCTCGAAGGCCTCGGCGGCGGCGAGATCCATCTCGGCGGCGCGCGCATCGATACCATCGCCCCCGGCGATCGTGGCGTCGCCATGGTGTTCCAGCACTACGCCCTCTACCCGCACATGACCGTCCGCCAGAACATGGAGTTCGGCCTGCGCAATATCGCCACGCCCCAGCCCGAGATCGACCGCAAAATCGCCGATGCCGCCGAGATGCTGGAGATCGGCGAACTCCTCGAACGCAAGCCGGCCCAGCTCAGCGGCGGCCAGCGCCAACGCGTCGCGATCGGCCGCGCCATCGTCAAGCAGCCCCGCGCCTTCCTGTTCGATGAGCCGCTCTCGAACCTTGACGCGGCGTTGCGCAGCCGCACCCGGATCGAGCTTGCGCGCCTGCACCACCGCGTCCAGTCCACCATGATCTTCGTCACCCATGACCAGGTCGAGGCGATGACCATGGCCAACCGCATCGTGGTGATGAACCAGGGCCGCATCGAGCAGGTCGGCACGCCGATGGAAATCTACCAGCGCCCGCGCACCCGCTTCGTCGCCGGCTTCATCGGCGCGCCCGCCATGAACTTCCTCCCTGTCGCCGCCATCCGCGAGGAAGCCGGCCGCGTCGTGGTAACGCTGCCGGACGGCTCCACCGTCACCACTGCCGTGCCCACCACCGCCCTGCGCCCCGGCGCCGCCCTCACGCTGGGAGTGCGCGCTGAGCACATCAACCCCGGTGCCGGCACGCCGGCCCGCGTCGAGGTCATCGAACGCCTCGGCGAACGCACCCTCGTCTACGCCAACCTGGCCGATGGCAGCACCATCGTTTACGACGAACCCGGGGACGTGGTCCTCGCCGTCGGCGCCACCGTCCATCTCGCCATCGACGGCGCCGCCACCCATCTCTTCGATGCCGAGGGAATGGCCGTGCATGGCTGAGGTTGGATCAGGCATCGGGCAAAGCCGCTGGACCAACGCGCTCTTTGTCGCGCCCTACATGCTCATCCTGTTCGGCCTGCTCATCGTGCCGCTCTGCCTCGGCATCTGGCTCGCCTTCCAGGACTACGACATGCTCGGCGGCTGGGCCGGCGGGGTTGGCCTGGAGAACTTCCAGAACCTGCTGGACGATCGCATCTTCCGCGGCACCGTGCGCAACACCATCAAGTTCGTGCTGATGACCACGCCGGCCTTCGTCGTCCTCGGCCTGTTCCTCGCGCTCGCCCTCAACAATGCCCTGCGCCGCAGCGGCATCCTGCGCACCATCTTCTTCGGCTCGTCCGTCCTTTCGGTGACCATCGTCACCTTGGTCTGGCGCCTGGTCTACCTGCCCGACCGCGGCCTGCTTGCCAACGCCCTCGGCCTGCTCGGCCTTCCCGGCGTCGATCTGGTGACCAGCCAGGTCTGGGCCCTGCCCGCCATCGCCATCGTCACGGTCTGGTGGATCATCGGCCTGCCGATGACGCTGTTTCTCGCCGGGCTCCAGCAAATCCCGCCCGAGCTTTACGAGGCAGCCGCCCTGGACAACGCCGGCCGCTGGCGCACGCTGACCGGCATCACCCTGCCATCCATCCGCCGTACGATCGTGGTGGTAGCTGTCATCGAGGTGATCCTGCAATTCCAGCTCTTCGGCCAGGCCCTCCTCATCACCGGCGGCGGCCCGGACAACACCACCCGCCCGATGGTGCAGTTCATCTACGAGGCCGGCTTCCGTGATCTCCAGCTCGGTTTCGCCGCCGCCGCCTCCCAGGTGCTGTTTGCCCTCATGCTGATCGCGGCCCTCGCCCAGTTCTGGGCCGGCCGGCGCCAGGGCGCGTGAGCATGCGAACCTGGCAGCGCGGCCGTTCCCTCGGCGATCGCCTCCTGCTCGCCGCCGTGGTGGCCCTCGCCGTGGTCTGGCTCGCCCCCATCATCTGGGTCGTCGGCCTGTCCTTCAAACCGAACGAGGTGCTGATGCACAGCACCGGGGGCATCCTCACCCCGCCGTTCACGCTGAAGAACTACGTCGACATCCTCGCCGCCAGCTCCGTGTTCGGGTGGATGCTCAACAGCACCATCGTGGCGTTCGGCCAGACCATCCTCACCCTGCTGATCGCCTCGCTCGCCGGCTATGGCTTCGCCCGCACCAATTTCCCCGGCCGCAACGCCCTGTTCGTGCTGGTGCTGGCCGCCCTCGCGGTGCCCGAGCAGGCCATCATCGTCCCGCTGCACACCATGTTTGCCGCCGCCGACCTGCACAACACCTACACCGCCCTCATCGTCCCGCGCCTCGCCTTTCCCTTCGGCGTGCTGTTGATGACGCAGTATTTCCGCGCCATTCCGCCCGAAATCGAGGAAGCCGCCCTGCTCGACCGCGCCTCCCGCCTCAAGGTCTTCTTCCGCATCGTCCTGCCGCTCTCCATCCCCGCCCAGGCGACGCTCGGCATCTACACCTTCCTGCACGCCTGGAATGACTACTTCTGGCCCCTCGTCTCGGCCACCAAGCCCGCGATGTACACCCTCACCGTGGGCCTCGCCTCGATGCAGACCAACTTCGCCCAGACCGAAGGCATCGGCTTCCTGATGGCCCAGGCGGTGTTCGCCGGCCTCCCGGTGCTGATCCTCTATCTGTTCTTCCAACGGCACATCGTCTCGGCGGTGGCCGGTGGGCCGCTCAAATAACCGCGAAAACTTCGCCGCCGCCCGAACGCCAATAAAAAACGGAGGAACCCATGTTCAGACGCGCCCTGCTCCCCCTCGCCGCCCTGGGGGCACTATTCGCCACCCAGGCGCTCGCCCAGCCCAAGACCGAAATCACCTTCGCCCGCTTCTTCGGCGCCTGCGAGGGTGACTACGGTACCTCGCAGGATGTCGCGAAAGCCCGCGGCGAATGCGGCGTGATGACCACGCTGGTCAACCTCTTCAACGCCACCAACAAGGACAACATCGTCGTCAAACCCCAGATCATCGAATGGGGCCCCTACTACCAGCAGCTCAACGCCCGTATCGCCGCCAAGGACATCCCCACCATCGCGGTGATGCACGCGGCCCAGCTCGGCGACTACACGCGCTACGTCGAGGAACTGGACGGCGTGCTGAAGGAAGCCGGCATCGATGCCGCCGACTTCACCCCCAACGCCCGCAACGCGGTCACCGTGGGCGGCAAGATCTACGCCATGCCGTGGGACACCCATTCCTGGCTCTGGCACTTCAACGTGGGCCTGTTCAAGCAGGCCGGACTGGTTGACGCCCAAGGCCAGCCCCTGGTGCCCAAGTCGGCCGAAGAGCTGATGGCCCACGCCAAGCAGATGAAGGAAAAGACCGGCAAGCCCTACATCATCATGGCGACCTCCGGCGCCGGGGACTTCGCCAACGGAGCCCGCGGGTACTATTCCTGGCTCTATGACCAGGGCGGCTCGATCTTCCCCAACGGCTACGAAAAGGCCGATTTCCACACCCCGGCCTCCCTCGCCGCGTTCGGCGTGTTCGAGCAGCTCGCCAAGAACGACTACATCACCAAGGGCCTCGACGGGTCCGGCGGCCTCGGCGGCTTCATGAACGGCATCGGCGCCGTCTATATGACCGGCACCTGGCGCATCGATGACTTCCTCGCCGCCTCCGCCAAGCCCGGCGGTGCCCTGTCGGAAGGCTACACCACCCGCATCTTCCCCAACCTGTTCAAGAACCAGGCCGTCTGGACTGACAACCACTCCTGGGTGCTCCCCAAGGGCGGCAGCACCACGCCGGCCGCCCGCAAGGCCGCGCTGGTTTTCCTGAAGTTCCTCTGGGACCACAATTTCGACTGGGCCCGCGGTGGCGGACATTTGCCCTCGCGCCAGTCCCTGATGGCCGATTACGCCAAGCTGCCGCTGCGCCAGTATGTGGTGGATATCCCCAGCTTCGGCCGCGCCTTGCCGCATGAGGTGCGCCGCCAGTTCGGCTTCCAGAACATGATCGGCGAGGAAGTCGCCAATATCGTCAACGCCGGCAAAACCGCCGCCCAGGCCGCCGACGCGGCACAGGAACGCAGCGTCGCCCTGTTGCGCGGCCGATAAGAGAGAAAGCCCGGACTTTCCACCCGTTTGGTTCGGAGTCGCCCAACACGCCGAACCAAACGGACAAAAGTTTTTTGGTTCTTTTTTTAAAAAAAGAACCCCTTGCCTGACACTTCGACCCGGAGCCTCCCATGCGCACCAGCACCGTCCTGCTCGACCGCGACTTCACCATCGGCCAGACCGATCCCCGGCTCTTCGGCGCCTTCATCGAGCATCTCGGCCGTTGCGTGTATGGCGGCATCTACGAACCCGGCCACCCTACCGCTGACGCACAGGGCTTCCGCCAGGACGTCATGGAACTCGTCCGCGAAATCGGCCCCACCATCATGCGCTACCCCGGCGGCAACTTCGTCTCCGGCTACAACTGGGAAGACGGCGTCGGCCCCGTGGAGCAGCGCCCGGCCAGGCTCGACTACGCCTGGTTCTCCACCGAGCCCAACACCTTCGGCACCAACGAATTCATCGACTGGTGCAAGATGTCCGGCATCGAGCCCATGCTCGCGGTCAACCTCGGCACTCGCGGCCCGCAGGATGCCGGCTATTTCGTCGAATACTGCAACCACCCCGGCGGCACCCACTACTCCGAACTGCGCAAGCAGCACGGCTACGAGCAGCCCCACAACATCAAGTTCTGGTGCCTGGGCAACGAGATGGACGGCCCCTGGCAGACCTGCGCCAAGACCGCCGACGAATACGGCCGCATCGCCCACGAAGCCGCCAAGATCATGAAATGGGTGGACGGTTCGATCGAACTGGCGGCCTGCGGCTCATCGGGCCGGAAAATGACCACTTTCGGCGCCTGGGAAGATACCGTGCTGGATCATACGTTCGACCATGTCGAATGGATCAGCCTGCACACCTACCTCAACAACTACGCCTCCGACACGCCCGCTTTCCTCGCCAGCCCCGACGTGATGGACAGCTTCATCGAGGAAGTCGTCGCCATCGCCGATTCGGTCGCCGCCCGCCGCCGCTCCAAGAAGCGCATCATGCTGAGCTTCGACGAATGGAACGTCTGGTACCGCACCCGCCGCCCCCGCGAAGCCCGCATCATTCCGGGCTGGCCCGTGGCACCGCCCATCCTGGAAGAAATCTACAACATGCAGGACGCGCTGGCCTTCGGCGGCGCCGCCATCTCGCTGCTCAACCACGCCGACCGCGTCCGCTCCGCCTGCATCGCCCAGCTCGTCAACGTCATCGCCCCCATCATGACCGAAACCGGCGGCCCCGCCTGGCGCCAGACCATCTTCTGGCCCTTCGCCAACTTCACCAACTTCGGCCACGGCGAAGTCCTGCGGGCCAAAGTCACCTCCGACACCTACGATACCGACTACTTTGATCCGGCCGGCATGGACGACGAAGTCCGCACCAAGGTCACCGGCGTCCCCTACCTCAAGCTCGCCGCCGTCCATGATGGCAAAGGCGGCCTCACCCTGTTCGCCCTCAACCGTGACCTCACCGGCGAAATGCGCATGGAGGTTGACGCCCGCGGCATGACCAACCTGTCCCTCGTCCAGGCCACGACCCTGCACGATGCCGATCTCGACGCCGTCAACACCAAGGCCAATCCCGACCGCATCGTCCCCAAGCCGCTCGATGCGGTCACCATCGCCGGCGCCCACATCACCGCCATCCTGCCGCCGGCGTCCTGGAGCATCATACGGCTCAAGGCGGACTAGATGTTTGAGCCGGCACGTTGGCGCGGCGGGCGTAGCACCGCGCCGCGCCCGGTAGCCAACTACCCCGGCCCACCCCAGAGATTCGGGTCAGCCGGATTGATCGTGCTGCCCGTGTAGCGGAGCCCCGCACCGCGGTCGATCGCCAGATGCAGCGGTCCGTCGAGATCGACGATATTCGCGTGCTGCGCGACCAGCAGTGCCGGCGCGATACCGAGGGACGTGCCGATCATCCCGCCGGCCATGATCCGCAGGCCACGCCGCTTCGCTTCCGCCGCCAACGCAAGCGCCTCGGTCAGCCCGCCCACCTTGTCGAGCTTGATATTGATGGCCTCGTATTTCCCGCCGAGCCGATCGAGATCGGCAATCGTCCGGCAGGATTCATCGGCGCACAGCGGGATCGGGTGCTCCATCCGCGCCAGCGCGTCATCAGCGTCAGCCGGCAGCGGTTGCTCGATCAGCTCGACCCTCAAATCGACCAGCATCGGCATGAGCGCGGCAAGCTGGCTCTCCGTCCAGCTCTCGTTGACATCGACGAAGAGGCGCGAAGCCGGCGCCGCCTGCCGCACCGCCCGCACCCGTTCGATATCGCCGTCACCGCCCAGTTTCACGGTGAAGATCGGCCGGGCGCGATTGGCCGCCGCCTGCTCGGCCATGTTTTCCGGCGTATCGAACGCGAGCGTGAAGGACGTCACCACCGGCGCGTCCGCGTTGAGCCCGGCCATGTCCGCCACGCTGCAATACGTCCGCTTCGCGTCGATATCCCAGAAAGCGCAATCGAGCGCGTTGCGCGCCGCACCTGGCGGCATCGCGTCCTGCAATGTATCGCGGTTGAGGCCGGAAAACACCGCGGCCTTCATCGCCTCGAGTGCCGCGATGACGCTGTCGACGCTTTCGCCATAGCGCTGAAGCGGCACGCATTCGCCGCGGCCACGCGCGTTGCCGTCGTATAGTTCGGCGACAACCACGTCGGCCACCGTCCTGGCCCCATGCGGCGTCGAAAATGGCCGTGCGAGCGGCCATGCGCGCCGGGTAACCGTGAGTCTCTGAGGCTGTGGCGCCATGTCGGTAGCAACCCTTCGGCAAGTTTGAGCGCAACCCGATCCTGTCCGGCATTCGCCGGACGGCCGGTCGATTTGTCGGCGTGCGAACGAAGAAGCACGCGCCGCCGCCGCGCACAATACAGGACCGCGAGACCGCGACGTGATGAGGACGCCACCCCAACGATCTTTGCCGGTGACAATTTTGGCGCGGCGGATTGCGTCCCATCGCATGTCCCGTCACCATCGCGCCAACCGACGCAGGAGAGAGAACGATGCGCAAGCTCGCCGTGGCTATCCTCGGCCTGGCCCTGGCCTCCCCGGCCTGGGCGCAGAAGGACACCCTGACCGTGGATCTCGCCTCGGACGTCGCCACCATGGACCCGCATGTCCAGTGGGACCCCGAGAGTTCCTCGGTCTACCGCAACATCTTCGACAATCTCGTCACCCGCGACATCCCCGGCAAGATCGTCCCCCAGGTCGCCACCGCCTGGCGCTATACTGACCCGCTGACCCTCGTTTTTGACCTGCGCACCGATATCAATTTCCAGGACGGCACCAAGCTGACCCCGGATGACGTGGCGTTCAGCGTGCGCCGCATGATCAATCCCGCCTTCAAGAGCCCGCAGCTTTCCCAGTTCGACCAGATCGTCTCCGCCGACGTCACCGGCCCGGCCCAGGTCACGCTCCACACCAAGACGCCCTATCCGGTGCTGCTGGCCCAGCTCACCAAACTGTCCATCGTGCCGAAAGCCTACGTCGAAAAACTCGGGGACGTCGCGTTCAACCAGCAGGTGATGGGCAGCGGCCCCTACCGCCTGCGCAGCTGGCAGCGCGGCCAGCAAAGCATCATCGATGCCGTTGACACCTACTGGGGCCCCAAGCCCACCTTCAAAACCGCCGTCTTCCGCGCCGTGCCGGACGCCACCACCCGGATGGCCGACCTGCGTACCGCCCGTGCCGATATCATCCGCGGCGTCAGCCCGGATGACGCGATGACGCTGAAATCCGAACCCGGCATCAAGCTGCTGACCGTCCCGTCCGAGCGCGTCGCCTACCTGTTCATGAACGCCCAGTTCGGTCCGACCAAGGACAAGCGCCTGCGCCAAGCGATCTCCATGGCGGTGGACCGCGATCTCATCATCTCCGCGCTGCAACAGGGCTTCGGCAAGAAGGTCGACATCGTGCTGCCGTCGTCCAATTTCGGCTACGTCGAGGATATCCCGTTCTGGCCGCATGATCCGGCCCGCGCCCGCGCCCTGGTCAAGGACATCGGCGCCGAGGGCACCACCGTGGTCTTCCTCACCGCCCCGTCGTACGATCGCCGGCTGAACGAGGCCGTGCAGCAGATGCTGGCCGAGGTCGGCCTGAAGGTTGACATCGTCTCCGTCGATTTCCCCACCTATCTGCGTCGCCGCCAGGGCCAGCCGGAAGAAAGCGGCCACCTCGCCCAGGGCCGCTGGTCCTGCGGCTGCCAGGATGCCGATGGCGTGATCTTCCCGCTGTTCCGCAGCGGCAGCATCTGGTCGAAGTTCAGCAACCCCGAGTTCGATGCGGCGGTGGATGCCGCCCGCGTGGTGCTGGATGAGAAGGAGCGCATGAAATACTACCGCCGCGCCTTCGAGATCATGCGCGAGGAAATCCCCGCCATCCCGTTGTTCCAGGACGTCTCGATCTACGCCGCCCGCAAGGAGTTGCAGTGGACGCCCACCCCGAACGAGGCGTTCTTCCTCGCCGACATGAAGTGGCAGCCATAGCCGGGCGCGCAACGGCACAGCCAGGCCGTGGGCTGTGCCACATCGCCAATGTGGGTTAATGCCGTTCCAACGCGCCCGGCTGCGTTGATCGGTTGAACGGGCGCCGGAACTGCCATGGGAGGCAACGAGGTCAGATGAACGCCATCAAGAACGCTATCAAGTCAGGGAAAACCGTCGTCGGGACGGCCGGGGCACCGAATGTGGACGTCTCGGTCCTTGCCGATTCCGGGTTCGACTTCCTGCTGTTCGACACCCAGCACTCCCCCTGGGAGATCAAGGCGCTGCAACCGTCGATCCAGGCGATGCGCGGCAAGAAGGCGGCGCCGATGGTGCGCGTGAGCGCCAACCAGGCCGATCAGATCTGCTTCGCGCTTGACGCCGGGGCACGCGGCATCGTGGTGCCGATGGTCAACACCCGCGCCGAAGCCGAGGCGGTGGTGCGCGCCTGCCGCTACTACCCCGCCGGCAACCGCAGCAACGCCGGCGCGCGCGGCGAGTGGGGCGAGTTCAAGACCTATCGTGACTACATGGACACCGTGAACAACGGCCTTGTGATCGCGCCGATGATCGAGACCAAGCAGTCGCTGGAGAATCTCGATGCCATCGCCTCGGTCCCGGGCGTCGATGTCCTGCTGATCGGCCCGTCCGACCTGTCGATCGAGCTGGACGTGCCGCTCGACTACGCGTGCGACACCTATCAGCGCGCGCTCGACAAGATCGCCGCCGCCGCCGCCAAGCACGGCATCGCCGCCGGGAGGTACTTCATTCCGCCGGAGATGGA
>CAIMWH010000015.1 GCA_903845065.1 uncultured Rhodospirillales bacterium
GCTTAACCCCTCACGCCGCCGCGTCGATATCCTCAAGCGTGAACTGATCCGCCTCATCGTCATAGCTGAACAACTCGGCGAACCGCCCCCACCCGATCACCGCCTGCAGCGTTTCCTCGGCGTAATCGGGCGACATATGGTCTTCCAGCTCGTCGCGAAACCGCACCGCCGCCGCGCGATGGTTCCACCGCTCATCCAGCGTGCGGCGGATATTGCGGGCGAGCGGCACGCGGGTGCGCAGCGCGCCGGCCACCAGGGCCTTGCGCGTATCGGTATCCGCATGGGCGAACTGCCGCCCGGCGTCATTGAGGTGCAGGTCGCCTTCCGCCAGTTCGCCGAACCCGAGGATTTGCAGCGCCTCGCCGAGCGGCAGCAGTTCGTCGGCTTCCAGTTGCAGGGCGGCGGCGAGCGCGGGCAGGTCGGCCCGCCCGTCATACGGGGAGGCGGCGAGGGTTTCGATGAGGCCGGCGACCAGGTTGGTGGACACCGCGGAGAGCGGCGTGGCGAAACCGCTGTCGGCGGCTTGCGGGGTGGGGGTGGGCACCACGGCGCGCCGCGTCATCAGGGCGTAGATATCGTCCACCATTTTGCGGAATGCCGGATCATGCCGGTTGCGCGGGTGGGCGAACGGCACCTGGAGTTCGTGGGCGACGCGGCCGGGGTTCGACGAGAACACCAGGATACGATCGCACAACAGCACCGCCTCCTCGATGTTATGGGTCACCATGAGGATGGATTTGAGCGGCAGTTTGCGCTCCATCCACAGGTCGATGAGGTCGGTGCGCAGGGTTTCGGCGGTGAGCACGTCCAGCGCCGAAAACGGCTCGTCCATCAGCAGCAGGTCGGGGTGCACCACCAGGGCGCGGGCGAGGCCGACGCGCTGGCGCATGCCGCCCGAGAGTTCCTTGGGGTAGGCGCTTTCGAAGCCGCCGAGGCCGATGAGGTCGATCGCCTCCTCCGCCCGCTTCTCCCGCTCGGCGCGCGGCACGCCGAGGGCTTCGAGCCCGAGTTCGACGTTTTCCTGTACCGTCAGCCAGGGGAACAGGGCGAAGCTCTGGAACACCATCGCCACCCCCTCGGCCGGGCCGCGCAGCGTCTTGCCGTGCCAGGTCACCTCGCCGGCGGTGGGCGTCAGCAGCCCCGCGACAATGCGCAGCAGGGTGGACTTGCCGGAGCCGGAGCGCCCGAGCAGGCCGACGATCTCGCCTTCGAGCAGCGAGAGGTTGACGTCATCGAGCACCACCAGGTCGGCGGTGCTCTCCTTGTGGTAGGCCTGCCGGCAACCGCGGACGGACATGAGTTCCTGCATGGGGGGTCTCCTATCCAAGGTTGGTACGCCGGCTGGCATAGGCATAGAGCGGGCGCCAGATCAGCCGGTTCATCGCCAGCACGTAGAGCGACATGATGACCACGCCGAGCACCACGCGCTGGAAATCCCCGGCATCGGTGGCCTGCGCGATATAGGCGCCAAGCCCGTGGGCGGCGAGTTTCGTATCCCCCCACGAGACCATTTCCGCCACGATGGAGGCATTCCACGAGCCGCCCGAGGCGGTGATGGCGCCGGTGACGAAATACGGCACCACCCCGGGCAGGATCACCTTGCGCCACCACAGCCAGCCGTTGACGCGGAAATTCTTGGCGGCTTCACGCAGATCGCCGGGGAACGCCGAGGCGCCGGCGATCACGTTGAACAGGATGTACCATTGGGTGCCCAGCACCATCAGCGGCGTCAGCCAGATATCCACATTGAGGTGGAACGCCACGATCGCCACCACGAACGGCGGGAACAGCAGATTGGCCGGGAAGGCGGCGAGGAACTGCGCCACCGGCTGCACCCGGCGCGCCCAGGCCGGCCGCAGCCCGAGCCACACGCCGATCGGCACCCACACCACCGCGGCCAGCACCATCAGGACGGCGACCCGCAATAGGGTGATGGCCCCGAGCATCGCCGCCTCGCCCACATCCGCCCAGCCCACCGCGGCCGTCACGTAGCCGAACACCTGCCACGCCGCCCACCCCAACACCGCCAGCACGCACACCCCGAACACCGCATCGCCGAGCCAGTGGCCCCGCGCCGCCACCCGCGCCCCGCGCGCTGGGCTGCCCAGCCGCAGGCCGGTGACGAAGCCGAACGCCATCCCGATCAGGTCACCGCCCTGGCGCAGCAGATGCGTCCGCCGCAGCAGCGCCAGCATCCACGGGTCCTCCCCGGTGGCGGTGGCCGTGGTTTCGAAGCGGAACTTGCCGGACCACGCCACCAGCGGGCGGAACAGCAACTGGTCATACGCCAGGATCACCGCGAGCATCGCCCCGATGGCCCAGAACACCGCCCCGATATCCTTCTTCTCCAGCGCCATCGCCACGAACGCGCCGATGCCCGGCAGCTTCCAGGTCTGCTCGCCCAACGTGATCGCCTCGGACGCCACCACGAAAAACCAGCCCGCCGACATCGACAGCATGGTGTTCCACACCAGCCCCGGCATGGCGAACGGCACTTCCAGCCGCCAGAACCGCTGCCACGAAGTCAGCCGGAAGCCGCGCGTGGCCTCGTCCAGGTCATCCGGCACCGTGGTGAGGGACTGGTAGAAGCTGAACGCCATGTTCCACGCCTGGCTGGTGAAAATGGCGAAGATGGCGGCGAGTTCCAGCCCCATCACCCGGCCCGGGAACAGCCCCATGAAAAACGCGGTGGTGAAGGTGAGGAAGCCCAGGATCGGCACGGACTGCAGCACGTCCAGCACCGGGATCATGATCAGCCCGGCGCGGCGGCTTTTGGCGGCCAGCGGCGCATAGGTGAATGTGAACAGCAGCGAGGCCGCCAGCGCCGCGAACATGCGCAGCGTGGTGCGCAGCGCATAGCCCGGCAGGCTCCACGGATCGAGCGTGATGGCGGATTGTTCGAGCGCATCGAGCGGCACCAGCGTGCCCCGCCCGGCCTGCGCGATCCCCACCAGCAGCAGCGCCACCGCCACGATGGCCCCGATATCCCACAGGTTCGGCAAACGCCGCCCGGACAGCCCGGCTGGAAGGTCGTGGCGGGACATGCGGCTCCGAGGGTTGGGGGTGGGTGGCCGGCCGTGCGCGGGCCTTAGCCCACGCCGGCTGCCCTGTCACTGCGCCGCGCGTGTCCGTTTCATGACACCGTTCCGGTGCTGCCGAAGCCGCCCGCGCCGCGCGCGGTTTCCGGCAACACCTCGGTTTCCCGCCACGCGATCCGCACCACCGGCGCCAGCACCGCCTGCGCGATGCGCATGCCCCGCGTGATGGTGAACGCCTCGGTGCCGGCATTCATCACGATCACCAGCAACTCGCCGCGATAATCCTCGTCCACGGTGCCTGGGCTGTTGGGCATGGTGATGCCGTTCTTGAGCGCCAGGCCCGAGCGCGGCCGCACCTGCAACTCGTAGCCGGGCGGCAGGGCAATCGCGAGCCCGGTCGGGATCAGCCTGCGCCCCCCCGGCTCCAGCGTCACCGGCGCGTCAACGGCGGCCAGCAGATCGAGCCCGGCGGCGCCATCGGTGGCATAGGCGGGCAGCGGCAGGTCCGCCCCATGCGGCAGGCGTTTGACGGCGACGGGAACGCTCATGCGAACACCTTGGCAATACGGGCGGCAAGGCGGCCGGCCACCTCGTCCTTGGCCAGACGCGGCCAATCCTCGATCCCCTCGGCGGTGACCAGATGGATCTCGTTTTCCGCCCCGCCCATGATGCCGGTCGAGGGATTCACGTCATTGGCGACGATCCAGTCGGCATTCTTCCGCCGCCGCTTGTCCTGCGCATGGGCGCGCAGATCATGCGTCTCGGCCGCGAAGCCCACCACCAGGCGCGGCCGGTCCGCCCCGGCGGCAGCGATCGTGGCCAGAATATCGGGATTGGGCGTCAGCGCGAGCGCCGGCGGCGCACCATCCGGCGTCTTCTTGATTTTCTGATCGGAGGCACTCGCCACCCGCCAATCCGCCACGGCGGCGGCGAACACCGCGATATCCGCCGGCAACGCCGCCCGGCACGCCGCCAGCATCTCGGCCGCCGTCTCGATCCGCCGTACCGTCACCCCCGCCGGGTCCGGCACCGTCACCGGCCCGCTGACCAGCGTAACGCGCGCGCCGAGGGCGGCCAGGGCGGCGGCAATGGCATGGCCCTGCCGCCCGCTGCTCCGGTTGGCGATATAGCGGACCGGGTCGATCGGCTCATGCGTCGGCCCCGAGGTCACGATGGCGTGCTTGCCCGCCAACGGCCGCGCCCCCGCCAGCATCGCCTCGATCGCCGCCAGGATCACCGGCGGCTCGGACAACCGCCCGGCGCCGAACTCGTTGCAGGCCATCGCCCCCTCATCCGGCCCCACCACCGCCACGCCGCGCGCTTGCAGCGTCGCCATGTTGGCCCGGGTAGCGGCATGGCCCCACATCCGCACATTCATCGCCGGCGCCACCAGCACCGCCTTGTCGGTGGCGAGCAGCAACGTGCTGGCGAGATCATCCGCCAGCCCCGCCGCCATCTTGGCCAGGATATCGGCGCTCGCCGGCGCCACCACCACCAGGTCGGCGCTGCGGGACAACTGGATGTGCCCCATCTCGCTCTCATCGGTGAGCGAAAACAGGTCCGTATAGACATGATGCTCGCTCAGCGCCTGGAGCGACAGCGGGGTGACGAACTGCGCGCCCCCCTTGGTCAGCACGCAAGTCACCCCGCAGCCCCCCTTGCGCAGCAGCCGGATCAGCTCCAGCGCCTTGAACGCCGCAATCCCGCCGGTGACAATCAGCAGGACCCGCTTGCCGGCCAGGCTCACAGCCGCCACCCGCTATGGATCGCCGCGATCCCGCCCGACAAATTCCGCACCTTCACCTGCTCCAGCCCGGCCTCCCGCATCATCTCGGCCAGGGTTTCCTGGTCAGGGAAGGTGCGGATGCTCTCGGCGAGGTACTGGTAGCTGTCGGCATCATTGGCCACCATGGCCCCCACGCGCGGCAACACCTTGAAGGACCACGCATCGTAGATCGGCACCAGCGCGGCCACGGTGACGCGGCTGAACTCCAGGCAGAAAAACCGCCCGCCCGGCCGCAGCACCCGCCGCGCCTCGGCCAGCACCGCCGGCTTGTCGGTGCAGTTGCGCAGCCCGAACGCGATGGACACCGTATCCACGCTGCGATCGGGCAGCGGCAGATGCTCGGCATCCGCATTGAGGAAACTCAGCCCCGCCGCGATCCCCTTGCCCAACGCCCGATCACGCCCCACCGCCAGCATCGCCGCATTGATATCGGACAAGATCGCCGGCCCGCCGCCGCCCGCCAGCCACCCGAACGCGATATCCCCGGTGCCGCCCGCCAGATCGAGCAGGGTGCGATTGGGCCGCGGATCGAGCGCGGTGAGGAAAATACGCTTCCACAATCGGTGCACGCCGAGGGACATCAGGTCATTCATGATGTCGTATTTCGGCGCCACACTGTCGAAAACGGCGCGCACCATGGCGGATTTCTCGGACTTCGGCACCTGGCGGTAACCAAAATCGACGTCATCGGGCCGGGCGGTAGGATCGGGGCTGTCGCTCATGGACGCCACTCTATACGCTTGCTCCCGTCATGCCGGAACTCCCCGAAGTCGAAACCGTGATGCGCGGCCTGGAGGCCAAACTCGCCGGGCGCACCATCCGGCGCGCTTTGGTGAACCGTGCCGGCCTGCGCTTCCCCTTCCCCACCGGCCTCGCCGCCCGCCTGACCGGCGCCGAGGTGCAAACCTTCCGCCGCCGCGCGAAATACATCCTGATGCGGATCTCGGGCGGCGACAGTGTGCTGATCCATCTCGGCATGTCCGGCCGCATGCTCATCGAGCGCAGCGGCCGCAACGAGACCGTGGCCCACGAACACGTGGTGCTGGAAACCGATGACGGCTGGCGCGTCGGCTTCGTCGATCCCCGCCGCTTCGGCGCCGTGGACCTGATGCCCACCGCCGGGGAGGACCAGCACCGCCTGCTCGCCGGCCTCGGCCCAGAACCGCTCGACCGCGCCTTCACCCCCGCCGTGCTGCTCGCCGCCTTCGAGGGCAAGCGCGCCCCCCTGAAGGCCGCCCTGCTCGACCAGACCCTGGTGGCGGGACTCGGTAATATCTACGTGTGCGAAGCCCTGTTCCGCGCCGGGCTCGATCCCACCCGCCTCGCCGGCACCGTCACGCGCGCGCAGGCCACAAAGCTGGTGCGCGAAATCAAGGCGACGCTGGGCGAGGCCATCGCGGCCGGCGGATCAAGTCTGCGCGATTATGTCCAACCCGACGGGGAACTGGGATATTTCCAGCATGCCTGGAAGGTCTACGGGCGCGAAGGCGAACCCTGCGCGGTTTGCCCGGGCCCGCCGGCCTGCGCCGGGATTCAGCGTATTGTGCAATCCGGCCGCAGCACCTTCTATTGCCCGCGCGCACAACGATAGCTAGAACCCGGCACCCCGCGAGGAGACCCGTTCGATGTCGACCCCCGAGATGATCATTGTCGAGACCCATGGCGCCGTCGGCCTGATCCGGCTGAACCGCCCGGCGTCCCTCAATGCGCTGTGCGACCAGCTCGTGCAGGAACTCGGCGCCCAGCTCCTGGCGTTCGACGCCGACCCCGCCATTGGCGCCATCGTGTTGACCGGCAACGAGAAAGCCTTCGCCGCCGGGGCCGATATCAAGGAAATGAAGTCCCGCACCTTCCCCGCGGTGATCTTCGACGATTTCATCGGCAACCACTGGGAAACCGTGCTGCGCGTCAAAAAGCCGGTGATCGCCGCGGTCGCGGGCTTCGCGCTCGGCGGCGGCTGCGAATTGGCGATGATGTGCGACATGATCGTCGCCGCCGAGACCGCCAAGTTCGGGCAGCCCGAGATCAATCTCGGCGTGATGCCCGGCGCCGGCGGCACCCAGCGCCTCACCCGCGCGGTGGGCAAGTCCAAGGCGATGGACATGATCCTGACGGCCCGCATGATGGACGCCGCCGAGGCCGAACGCAGCAACCTGGTCAGCCGCGTGTTCCCCGCCGAGACCCTGGTGGACGAGGCGCTCAAGATCGGCGCCAAGCTCGCCACCCTCTCCCCGGTGGCCCTCGCGATGGCCAAAACCTCGGTCAACCGCGCCTATGAGCAGACCCTCACCGAGGGCGTGAAGACCGAACGCTCGCTGTTCCTGTCGCTGTTCGGCACCCCCGACCAGATCGAGGGGATGAATGCCTTCGCCGAGAAGCGCAAGCCGACGTTCCAGCGCTAGAATCCGACTTCCTTGACTCACGCGGGCCGCCTGCCTATTAGACCCGCTTCGATCCGCACTTCGCCCTATCGCTCCCGCATCACCTGATTGAAGAGACCCGATGGCCAACACAGCTTCAGCGCGCAAGCGCATCCGCCAGACCGAGCGCCGCACCGAGCGCAACAAGGCGCGCAAGTCGCGCATGCGCACCTTCATCAAGGGCGTTGAGGAAGCCATTGCTTCCGGCAACAAGGACGCCGCCGTGGCCGCCCTGCGCGCCGCGCAGCCCGAGATGCAGCGTGCGGTTGGCAAGGGCGTCGTCCATGCCAACACCATCTCGCGCAAGATTTCGCGGCTCTCCGCCCGCGTGAAGTCCGTCGCCTCCAAGTAGGCTTCGGCCCGGCGCCGGTCCCTGCCTATGGCACGGACCGGCGGCAGAGCGCGCCCTGCGCGCCAGCAGCTCATTGGCTGTCCGGTACATTCAGCACCGTTAAGAAATGGTGCAATAAAATTCGCGACTTATACTTGAAATACGAAAAATCGTTCCTTTTTGTGTTTCATCTATTGCCTATTCCGTGAATTTCGCCATACTCCGTTTTGTCACAGCGGCAATCCCGAACCCGCTGAGAAGCCGTCAGAGGCTCGCAAATCTGCGATCCGCGGGGCCATGCGGTTGGAAAAACGGGCGATGAATGTTGTACAGGAGGGTGGCTTGGCGAATGATCAGTCACCCGAACGGCGCCCGAGAGTGACCAGCGATAACGCCAGCCCGGACCAGCTCGCCACCCAGTGGGCCCGCGTGCGCGGCCGCCTGCAGAGCGAAGTGGGCGAGGTGGAATACCGCACCTGGCTCAAGCACATGAACCTCGTCGGCATTGACGGTGACGAGGTTACCATCGCCCTGCCCACCCGCTTCATGCGGGACTGGGTACGCAGCCACTACGCTGACCTGGTGATGCTCCTGTGGCAGGCCGAGCTGCGCACCATCCGCCACGCCGAGTTCATCGTGCGCACCGGCGTGCAGATCAGCAGCATGCCCGAGTTGCCGGCCGTTCTGGCGCCCCAGGCGGCCGAACCCACCATCATCGATCCCCCGCTCGCCGAGCCCGCCCCGGTGAGCGCCCGCTTCAGCCAGTACGCCGCCTCGCTGCGCAGCGAGGACCGTTCGGAAGCCGTGCTCGACTCGCGCTTCACTTTCGACAGCTTCGTCGTCGGCAAACCCAACGAGTTCGCCTACGCCTGCGCCCGCCGCGTGGCCGAGATGCCGGCCTGCCCCGGCTTCAACCCGCTGTTCCTCTACGGCGGCGTCGGCCTCGGCAAAACCCACCTGATGCACGCCATCGCCTGGGAACTCACCGATGCCGGCCGCCCCGGCGGCCCGGTCACCGTCGCCTATATGTCGGCGGAGCGATTCATGTACCGATTTATTGCTGCCCTGCGCAGCAAGTCGACCATGGAATTCAAGGAACAATTGCGCAGCGTCGACGTGTTGATGATCGATGACCTGCAATTTCTCATCGGCAAAGATACAACGCAGGACGAATTCTTCCACACCTTCAACGCTCTCGTCGATTCCGGCAAACAGATCGTCGTTTCCGCCGATAAATCCCCCTCCGATTTGTCCGGCCTCGAGGAGCGCGTGCGCACCCGCCTCGGCTGCGGCATGGTGGCGGACCTGCATTCCACCACCTTCGAACTCCGCATGTCGATCCTGGAAGCCAAGGCCGCCCGCGCCAACGTCACCGTGCCGCCGAAGGTCAACGAGTTCCTCGCCCACAAGATCACCTCAAACGTGCGTGAGCTTGAGGGCGCGTTCAACCGCCTGGTGGCCCACGCCAACCTGTTCGGCCGCGCCATCACGCTCGACAGCGCCCAGGAGGTGCTGCACGACTTGTTGAAGGCGTTCGACCGCCGGGTGACCATCGAGGAAATCCAGCGCCGCGTGTCCGAACACTACAACCTGCGCATTTCCGACATGTCCTCCGCCCGCCGCGCCCGCGCCGTGGCAAGGCCGCGCCAGGTCGCGATGTACCTGGCCAAGCAGTTGACCAGCCGCAGCCTCCCCGAAATCGGCCGCAAATTCGGCAACCGCGACCACACCACCGTGATGCACGCCGTCAGCCGCGTGACGGAACTCATGGAACTAGACGCCGGCTTCGCCGAGGACGTAGAACTCCTCCGCCGCATGCTGGAATCCTAAGTCACCGTTTTTGGTTCTTTTTCCGAAAAAAGAACACCCTACCCTGCGAGCATCTCAATCGAGGTCGACTTCACCAGCGCCAATAGCGGCGCCCCCGGCGCAAGCCGCAGCCGCGCCACCGCATCCGGCGTCACCCGCGCCAGGATATCCCCGCCGGGCAGCGCGATCTCCACCACCGCGGCATGCCGCACCGGCTCCACGTCAATCCGCCGCACCGTCCCGGCAATCACATTCTGCACACTGATCGCCTCCGGCGCCCGGCTGGCCAGGATCACCTCGCGCGCCGGAATGCGCGCGCGGCACGCCGCCCCCACGGGCAGATCGAGCAATGGCACCAGCAACGACACCCCGGCGCCCTCGATCCGCGTGAGCATGCGCGCCGCATCATGCGCGGCCACCCGGCACAGCAGCAGCGCCGCCGCGTCATCGCGATGGGCCAGCGGCAAATCCCCCCGCGCGGTAATCTCGGACAGCGCCCCGCTCGCCACCACCGCCCCGTCCGCCACCAGCACGATGGCATCCGCCAGCCGCATCACCTCGTCCAGCGCATGGGTCACGTAGATCATCGGCAGCCGCAGCGAGGCCTTCAGCCGGGCCAGATACGGCAGGATTTCCGCCTTGCGCCCAGCATCGAGGCTGGCGAGCGGCTCATCGAGCAGCAGCAGACGCGGCTGGGCCAGCAACGCCCGCCCGATCGCCACCCGCTGCCGCTCCCCGCCCGAAAGCGTATGCGGCCGCCGCGCCAGCAGCCCCGCGATGCCGAGCAGGTCCACCACATCATCGAACCCGATCGGCCCCGGCGGCGCCCGGCGCAGCCCATAGCGCAGGTTGGTCGCCACCGACATATGGGGAAACAGCCGCGCATCCTGGAACACCAGCCCCACCCGCCGCCGCTCCGGCGCCAGCCAGATGCCGGCAGCGGTATCCCCCAGCGTCACCCCATCCACCACGATGCGCCCATGATCCGGCCGCAGCAGCCCGGCAATGGCGGCCAATGTGGTGGATTTCCCGGCCCCCGAGGGACCGAACAGCGCCGTGACCCCGGATGACGGCCCCTCGAACGCAATGTCGATGCCACCCCCGGCAAACCGGTGCCGAACCTCGATCCTGAGCGTCATCGCCCCAACGCCGCGTTCAACCGACGCCCCAACCACTCCGACAGCACCAGCCCCGCCAGCGCCAGCCCCACCGACACCATCGACAGCGTCGCCGCCCGCGCCTCGCCACCCGGCGTCTGCAGGGCGGCATAGATCGCCAGCGGCAATGTCTGGGTCTGCCCCGGAATACTGGCGGCAAACGTGATCACCGCGCCGAACTCCCCCAGGCAGGTCGCGTAGCCCACGATGGCACCCACCAGGATGCCGGGCGAGGCCAACGGCAGGGTGATGGAGCAGAACCGATCCAACCGCCCCGCGCCCAGGGTGCGGGCGGCCTGCTCCAGCCCCGGATCGGCGGCTTCGAGCGCGATGCGCACCGCGCGCACCATCACCGGGAACGTCATCACCGCGCACGCCAGGCTCGCCCCCGCCGTGGTGAACACCAGGCGCACGCCGAACCACTCGTGCAGCAGCATTCCCAGCGGCCCGCGCACGCCGAACACCAGCAGCAGCAACCATCCGGTCACCACCGGCGGCAGCACCAGGGGGAGATGCACCAGTGCGTTCAGCACCGCATGGCCGGGGAAGCGGCAGCGTGCCAGCACCCAGGCAATCGCCACCGCGAGCGGCAGGCCGAAGCCCACCGCCCGCGCGGCAACGGTCAATGTCAGCCGGATCGCGTCCCATTCCTCGGGACCCAGGGCCGTGAAGCCCAGTGCCGCGAGATCAGGCACGTCCGGGCCGGTGCCGAAGCGATCAGTTGGCGGCGGCGGCCTGCGCGCGACGGCTCTGCCACAGCGCCAGGAAGTCGATCGGCTGGAGCAGAACCGGCGGGAAACCGCCATCGCGCGTCACATCCGAGAGGATGCTGCGGGCATAGGGGAACAGGATGCGCGGGCATTCCACCAACAGCACCGGCTCCACCGTGTTGTCGGGGATGCCGCTCAGGGTGAACACGCCGGAATAGGCGAGTTCGGCGAGGAACACGCGCGGGCCGGCGCCGCCGCCATTGGCGGGGGCCTCGGTGGCCTCGGCACGGATCGCCAGCGTCACCTCGAAAACATTCTGCCCGTCCTGGATGCGGCGGGCCTGCACGTCGAGGTTGATATCAACCCGCGGGGTCGCCTTCATCTGGGTGTAGATCAGCGGCGCACCGGGCACCTCGAAGGAGAGGTCCTTGATGTACTGGATGTTCACCGCGATCGGGGTCGCCGGCGGGGTGGTGGCGTCGGGATGGACGGGAGGGGTGTCGGACATCATGGTCTCCATTGCGTCGCGATAGTTCCGGGGCCGGGTAGCACAGCGCGGCCCAGGATGAAAGCAAGGCTTTCGCGAGGTCCTAGTGGTGCCAGCTGAATCCGTCCGGCGCCGGGCCGGTGGGGTCGCAGCGCAACAGCTGCCCGTTGGTCACTTTTTCGCCAGTCATCGCCAGGATGAAGCCCCAATGGCTCACCACCAGCGTGTCCGACCAATCCGGCAAGGCCGCCATTTCGGCACGAAACCGCGCCGCCCGCCCCGCCAGCGTCTCCACCGGCTCCTCGATGGCGGGCCACCACACCTCGTCGATGCCGGAGAAATCATGGTGCGGCCAGGCCCGCTCAAGCTCGGTGCGCGGCGAGCCGATATCGCAGGCGAAGGCATAGCGCTCGCCCACCAGCGGGTTGACGATCACCGGCAGTTCCAGCGCCCGCGCGATCGGCGCCGCGGTTTCCAGCGCCCGCGTATAGGGCGAGGCGATGATGCGCCGGATGCGCTCCCCAGCCAGCGCGAACACCGCGGCCTGCGCCTGCTCATGCCCCAGCGGCGTCAACTTCGGATCGACGATGCCAGGATCGCGCCTGGTCTGGGTGAACAGGAGGTTGAATTCGCTCTGGCCGTGTCGGAGCAGTATCATACCCTGCGCATAGCTCGCGGGCCGGGCCGAGGCAATCCCGTTGTGCGGGACTGTCCGCGCGCCTATGTGTTGACGCGAGTCTTGATTGGCAACGCCCGGGGCATCCCCCGCGGGCCTGAAGGAGTGGATATCGGCATGGGTGGCAGCGGTAGCTTCCCGATCGACATCGTGTTGTTCGGCATGATCGCGGCGTTCCTGGTGTTGCGCCTGCGCAGCGTGCTCGGCCGCCGCCAGGGCTTCGAGCGACCGGCCGAACCGGTGCAACCCGCCGATCCCACGGTGCGCCCGATGGCCCCGCGCGCCGATGGCCCGGTGATCGACGGCCATGTGATCGACGGCACCGGCGAACCCGTCCCCACCCGCGAACTCCCCGCCGCCGCCAGCCCCGCCGGCCAGGCGCTGGCCCGCATGGCCGGGATCGACCGCGCCTTCCACCCCGCCCGCTTCCTCGAAGGCGCCGAGGCCGCGTTCCGCATCATCGTCACCGCCTTCGCCGCCGGCGATCGCGCCGCCCTGCGCCCGCTGCTGTCCGATGACACCTGGCATGCCTTCGAGGGCGCCATCGCCGCGCGCGAAACCGCCGGCGAAACCCAGCGCACCGAAATCCGTGCCATCGAACGCGCCACCATCGAACAGGCGGACCTGCGCGGCACCATCGCCGATATCGTGGTCCGCTTCGTGTCCGACCAGATCAACATCACCACCGGCGCCGACGGCCTGCCCGTCGCCGGAACCGACGCCGTCACCGAGATCACCGATCTCTGGACCTTCGAACGCAACCTCGCCGCGCCCGATCCGGTATGGCGCCTGATCGCGGCGCGTAGCGCATGAGGCAGCGTCTGGGCGGCGCATTCGCCGCGCTCGCGCTCCTCGCCGGCTGCGCCCAGCAATCCCCCACCGGCACGGTGTCCAACACCGGCCCGGGCATCGAAACCCCCGCCTGGGCGGTGCCGCAATCGGCCGGCCCGGCGCTCACCCCGCTGCGCTACGAACATCTGGCCGGCTGGAAATTCGATCATCACGCCCAGGCGCTGCCCGCCTTCCTCGCCAGTTGCAGCCAACTGCTCGCCTCCCCCGCCCAATCCCTCGGCGGCTCAGGCGAAGCGGCCAACCGCGGCGGCACCGGCGCCATGT
This sequence comes from uncultured Rhodospirillales bacterium, assembly GCA_903845065.1. GTDB lineage: Bacteria > Pseudomonadota > Alphaproteobacteria > Acetobacterales > Acetobacteraceae > CAIYPH01. Next base: position 13,531 of record CAIMWH010000015.1, read on the forward strand.
GGCGCCCCGCCTGCGTCTCCGCCCGCGCCGTGCATCCGGGCGATGACGAGGCCGCCCGGGTGTTCTTCGAAGCCAACTTCCAGCCCTACGGCATCTCCGCCGACGGCAAGGTAGATGGCCTGTTCACCGGCTACTACGAGCCCGAAATCCGCGGCTCCCGCACGCCCACCGCCGTTTACAAGGTGCCGGTCTACCGCCGCCCGCCCGACCTCACCGCCGGCCCCGGCCGCAAGCCCTACTTCACCCGCTCCCAGATCGAGGCCGGCGCCCTGCGCAAAAAGGGCCTCGAAATGCTGTGGCTGGCCGACCCGATCGACGCATTCTTCCTCCACATCCAGGGCTCCGGCCGCGTCCTGCTGCCCGACAACCGCACCGTGCGCGTCTCCTATGACGGGCAGAACGGCCAGAGCTACGTCCCCATCGGCCGCGTGCTGGTCGATCGCGGCGAGATGAAGCTCGAAGACGTCTCGATGCAGACCATCCGCGCCTGGCTCATCGCCCACCCGCGCGAGGCCGCCGGGGTGATGAACCAGAACCCCTCCTTCGTGTTCTTCCGCGAACTCTCGGGCATGACCGCCGATGCCGGCCCGCCCGGCGCCCTCGGCGCGCCCCTCGCGCCCCTGCGCTCCGTCGCCGTCGACAAAAGCTTCATCCCCCTCGGCGCCCCCATGTGGGTCGACACCCAGGACCCGCTGGACGGCACCAAGATCCAGCGCCTGATGATGGCGCATGACCTCGGCGGCGCCATCCGCGGCGCCGTCCGCACCGATATCTTCTTCGGCTGGGGCCGCGACGCCGAGGAACGCGCCGGCCGCATGCGCCAACCCGGCCGCGAATTCGTCCTGCTGCCAAGGGCCGCCCAAACCGCCGCGCAATGACGAAGTAAGTCTGGGCTCTGCCCAAACCCGCCAGGGGCCAAGCCCCTGGACCTTCTTACTTTCGCGGGAGTTCTAGCTGACCCGGTCGAGCCGCGGCCCCAAAGTGCGGCCGAAAATGGCCACAAGGCGGTTTTCCCAGCCGCCATTCCCATACTGGAATGCGTACCTCCGAATTCGTTCGCGATCCTCGGTCGTAAGGCTGAGCCGTCCTGTTGCTCGATCGACCCGCTGCTGCAGTCCGACCAGCAAGCTCTGATAGCCTCCGTCCTTCTTAGTGTCCTCACGTTGGAGGAGCAATTCCGCAATCTCATCAGGCGTCAAAGCTACGTCCATGCCTTTGTTCATTGAACCGCCCCGGGTTTCCCGGAGGCTATTTGGTTTGAGTCACGCTGCCATGTCTGGCTGTTCGAGCATAGCGTAGTAGCGGTCTTCGGCTTCGGCGGGCGGGATGTTGCCGATAGGTTCGAGCAGCCTGCGATGGTTGA
>CAIMWH010000016.1 GCA_903845065.1 uncultured Rhodospirillales bacterium
GGCGAGGGCGAGGGTGATGAGCCAGGCGTGATGGTTGGGGAGGTATGGGCGTTCGCGCGGGGTGGCGGGGCGGGCGGCCTGGGGCGGGCGGGGCCGGGACGGGGTGCCGGCGCGCCAGCGGGCGAAGAGGCGCTCGAAGCGGGCGGCCATGCGGGAGAGGCGGGCCCAGGCGAGGACGAGGGTGGCGGTGCGGGCGGCTCGCGGGCCGCAATGGGGGCGATGGCGGCGCGCAGGCCGGCGAGGAGGGTGTGGAACCAGGTGGGGAGGGATAGCATTTGTGTTAGAATAAATGACGGACGGGATTTCGCGTCAAGGGGAATCCGGCCGGCGGGCGACGGGGAGTTTCCAGTTCCGGTAGATGGCCATCATGCGCAGGAACAGGCAGAGGGCGGCGCCGAGGAGGGCGGCGAGGGCCGGGGGGAGGGCGAGGAGGTGGAAGACGACGACGGTGGTGGCGGCGATGAGGGCGGCGAGGGCGTAGATTTCGGCGCGCAGGACGACGGGGACGCGGGCCATCAGGACATCGCGCAGCATGCCGCCGCCGATGCCGCTGACCATGCCGAGGACGGCGGACATCGGCGGATTCAGCCCGTGATCGAGGGCGGCCTGGGCGCCGGTGACGGCGAAGGCGCCGAGGCCGGCGGCATCGAAGACCTGCACGGGGTGGGACAGGCGTTCGACCAGGCGGGGCCAGGCGAAGCAGACGGCGCCGGACAGGGTGGCGAGGGCGACCGGCCGCCAATCGGCGATGGCGGCGGGCGGGACGACGCCGATGAGGACATCGCGGATGATGCCGCCGGATACAGCGGTGACGATGGCCAGGACAATGACGCCGAAGACATCCATGCGGGCGCGCACGGCGAGCGTGGCGCCGGAGAGGGCGAAGACGCAGGTGCCGATGAGGTCAAGCGCGGCGAGGAGGGTGGTGGGGGAGGGGAGGTTGGGCATTTCTTTTGGGGGGGCGTTCACGGCGCGAGGGGGCGGCCGTGGCTTATCACGGGGCTTCGTCGCGCGAAACGCCGGCGGGGGACGTGGCCGGGATCAGGCGGACCTGATCCCGGCGGCGCTTGCGGTTCAGGCGGTGGCGCGGTTGCGGCGGCGCAGGGTGCGCAGGGCCACCAGGCCGGTGCCGAGGAGGGCGAGGCTGGCGGGTTCGGGGACATCGGTTGCTTCGGCGGTGGTGACGCCGCTGAAGCCGGGGTTTCTATCCGCGCTGTAGTGATCGAGCCCGGTATAGGTGCCGTCCTGGGCGATTGCGAACCAGGTGAGCCCGGTGGGGGCGGCGACGGAGGTATCGGTGATCTCGAACCCGCCGAGCGAGGTGCCGGGCGTGATCATGTTGTTGAACGTTATCCACACATCGGTAAACGTGACGGCGGGCCCGCCGATCTGGGTTGAGTCCTGGGCGGTCCAATTGGTGCCGAACCAGGTGGGCGGGGCGGACAGGCGGGTGCTGGACGGATCGACGACGCCGAAGAAGTAGATATCGTTGGTGCCGCCGATGTTGTTGACCACGGTGAAATCGACAACCCAGGCGCCGCTGGAACCGGTGACGGTCTGGGTGACATCGACGGTGGCGGCGCGGGCGGCCGGGCTGGCCAGCAGGGCGGCGGCGCGGGCGAAGGCGGCGAGGGCGGTTGGGCGGCCGAGGGTCATCAAATGGCTCCGGTTGGGTGCGGTTTGGATGGTTGGAGTGAACGCTTCGGCGTGGTAGCAATTTTGATGACAGAATATAGTTTGTTGATTCGTCAATGAGATAGAGGATGTGGTGTCAAATTGGTGGAGGGAAGTGTTAAATTATTCGACGCGTTTGGGCGGGTGGGGGCCTTTTCGCGGGGGGGCAGGATATGGCAATGGGGTGATGGCGGACGGCGGGTCCGTATGGGTGTGAGACCTGCCGGACGCTGCGGGTTCCACGGTCCCTTGCCAGCGGTTGCTATTCGCCGTTGATATGACTCACCTGACGGTTGCCGTGGGGGAAGTCGCTGGATGGCTTATGGGGTTTTCATTCATCGATCTGATTCGATCTACGATGATCATCCGGCCGAGCGATACCAGTTTCCCCGACCGTACCTCGGCAGGGCCGAGCAATGCGCGGGCGACTGGATCGTCTATTACGAGCCGGTGAAGGTACGATCCTCGCGGGGCTATTTCGCTGTGGCGAAGGTGCGGCGCGTCATTCCTGATCCCAACGCGGCCGGGATGTATCTCGCTGTCATCGAGCCGGGGAGCTATCTGCCGTTTGTGAACCATGTGCCGTTCAGCGGCCCCGAGGGATGGGCCGGATATCGTGAATAATGGGCTTTCGCTGTCGGGGACGGCACATTGGATGACCTCAGCGACGTCCAGTCCGTTGTCGACACGTTCGGCCAGACTATCGTCGGCCCGGTCGTGACTTTGTAGAATCAATTGATGCGGGAATGGGAGGGTGACGATTGGCGTCACCCTCATACCCTCTGAGAGTCTGACTCTGAACTCATCCGCAACGAGCTTGAACCGCCCCGGGTTTCCCGGAGGCTATTTGGTTTGAGTCACGCTGCCATGTCTGGCTGTTCGAGCATAGCGTAGTAGCGGTCTTCGGCTTCGGCGGGCGGGATGTTGCCGATAGGTTCGAGCAGCCTGCGATGGTTGA